>NZ_CP053746.1:5201628-5521192 GCF_013201545.1 Pseudomonas graminis | reverse complement strand
CGGCAAGGAGATCGGTGCCCGCGGTTACATCGACCTGACCATCGCCTGCATGCGTGCGTTCGGCGCTGAGGTCGAGGTGCTGGATGACGCGTTGTGGCGCGTTGCGCCGACGGGTTACACCGCCTGCGATTACCAGATCGAGCCCGACGCCTCGGCCGCAACCTATTTGTGGGCTGCCGAAGCGCTGACCGGTGGCAAGATCGACCTCGGTGTGGCGGGGGAGGCGTTCACTCAGCCAGACGCCAAGGCCATGGAAGTGATCGCGCAGTTTCCCAAGATGCCTGCGGTCATCAATGGCTCACAGATGCAGGACGCAATTCCTACGCTGGCGGTGCTGGCAGCCTTCAACGAGACACCTGTGCGCTTCGTCGACCTGGCCAACCTGCGGGTCAAGGAATGCGATCGCGTTCAGGCGCTGCACGATGGCCTGAATCAAGTCCGGCCCGGGCTGGCCTCGGTAGAAGGGGATGATTTGCTCGTCGCGTCTGATCCGAGTCTGGCGGGCACCAGCAGCCACGCCCTGATCAACACTCACTCCGACCACCGCATTGCCATGTGTTTCGCGCTGGCCGGTCTGAAAGTGGCGGGTGTGCGGATTCAGGATCCGGAGTGCGTCGGCAAAACCTACCCCGGCTACTGGCGTGCGCTGGAATTTCTCGGCGTGAAACTGGTGCACGGCGAGGTCTGAGGCCCAGAGCGTGCCGGGCCTGAAGACCTCGGCTGATCGACGCCAGGCCCGGCATGCCGACTTTTCCGACCTTGTTGCAGTCTGATCGGCGCAACCTTCGCTTCCCTGACAGGCCCACGGATGCAGGCCCTGTCGACAGACACCCTTTCGATGTATCCATACGGTTGCAAACTCTGCGTTGATCCCATGGCAGGCTTGTTGCAGACTTACCGGCGTTTTCTCCGGTCCACGTTCAGTCGACCAATTGCCCCAGGATGTTTGATGCCTAAATTACTGAGCTTTCGTACCGCATGCTGGGTCATTACCCTGCTGGCTGCCGCAGGCTGCTCGTCGAAGAAACCGACGGTCTATGAGCATGAGAATTTCGACGATGCGGGGACATTCTCCCGTAACTACCCGGTCTCGGATGCCGCCACCTGTGAAGCGGCTCGACGGGCACTGCTGAGCCAGGGCTACATCATCACCAGCAGCGATCCTAAAGTGATCAGCGGCCATAAAAGCTTCCAGCAAACCGGCGAAACCCACATGGAGATCAGCTTCAATGTGGTGTGCGCCCCGGACGGCAGCGCTGACAACCGCACGACAATGTTCGCCAACGCGCTACAGGATCGCTATGCGTTGAAGAAGGTCAATAACTCCGCGAGCCTGGGGGTAGGCGTGCTGGGGTCTGTGTCGATGCCGATTGGTTCGACCGACGACTCGATGGTCAAAGTCGCCAGTGAAACCGTGGCGTCGTCCAAGTTCTATGACCGCTTCTTCGCACTGGTGGAAAACTTTCTGCCGCCTGAACTGAAGAAGGCCGCGCACATTGAAGAGAAGCCCAAAACCGACCTCGGTATGCCTGAGCCGGTACCGGGCAAACCGGCGGCCTTGATGGAGCAAAAGCCGGCCGCTGCACCGGCTGCACCTGCGCCAACCACGCCTGCACCCACTACGCCCGTCGCGCCGGCGCCATTGGCGACCCCTGCGACTCAGCCTGCGCCCGCCGCCGAGCAGAGCAGCGAGCCAATGCCTGCGCCTGCCGAACCGGAACCGTTGAAGGCCGAAACAGTGACCCCTGCCGAGGCTGCACCTGCTGCGCCCGCTACGCCGCCTGCGCCGGAAACGACCACCGAGCCGAGCCCTGCGCCAGCGGTTGAGTCAACGCCGGCGCAGTGAGCTGTTTGGTAGGTTAACAATTGCTACGGGCAGGAGAGCTTGAGACCGCAACGTCGCTCAGCGGACGCAGCACTTTTGGGAGTGACCGGGGTGGCGCTCCACCTTGTTCCCGAAGGTCTCTCAGCCAACACACAACCTGTGAGAGTGAGCTTGCTCACGAAGGGGTCATTTCAGCCGCTGGAGATTTAGTGGCTGTGCTGGCCTATTCGCGAGCAAGCTCGCTCCCACATTTTGAGCGGTGATCGGCAGACACTCTGCGGTGTCAGCACTATGGCTCACCCCAAAAACAGCTTGTACGCCGGGTTCCTGGTCTCGTCCCAGTACGGATAGCCAATCTCGGCCAACGCCTGCGGCACCAGATGCCGTTCATCCTCCGGCACCACCAATCCGGCCACCACACGCCCGTCTGCCGCGCCATGGTTGCGGTAATGAAACATCGAAATATTCCATTTCCCGCCCAGCTTGTTCAGAAAGTTGAACAGCGCACCCGGCCGCTCCGGGAATTCAAAGCGCAGCACCACCTCATCGCTGACCCGCTCCGAATGCCCACCCACCATGTGCCGCAGGTGCAGCTTGGCCAGTTCGTTGTCGGTCAGGTCGAGTACCGGGAAACCCTGTTCCGTCAGGCTCGCAATCAGGGCTTTGCGCGGGTCGGTGTCGGGGTGGGTCTGCACGCCGACGAAGATGTGCGCTTCGCGGTCAGTGTGATAGCGGTAGTTAAACTCGGTGATCTGCCGTTTGCCGATGGCTGCGCAGAAGGCCTTGAAGCTGCCCGGCTGTTCCGGGATGGTCACGGCAATGATCGCTTCGCGGCCTTCGCCCAGTTCGGCCCGTTCGGCGACGTGGCGCAGGCGGTCGAAGTTGACGTTGGCGCCGGAGTCGATGGCGACAAACGTCTGCCCGGTGACTTCGTACTGTTCGGTGTACTTTTTGATCCCGGCCACGCCCAGCGCGCCGGCGGGTTCGGTGATGGAGCGGGTATCGTCATAGATGTCCTTGATCGCCGCGCAGATTTCATCGGTGCTGACGGTGATCACTTCATCGACGTAATCCTTGCAGATGTCGAAGGTGTACTGACCGATCTGCGCCACCGCGACGCCATCGGCAAACAGCCCAACTTGCTGTAACACCACCCGCTCGCCGTAGGCCATGGCCTGTTGCAGGCAATTGGAGTCATCGGGCTCGACGCCAATCACCTTGATCTCCGGGCGCAGGTATTTCACGTACGCCGCGATACCGGCAATCAACCCGCCGCCACCCACCGGGACGAAGATCGCGTCCAGCGGGCCCTGATGCTGACGCAGGATTTCCATCGCCACCGTGCCTTGCCCGGCAATGGTGTCGGGATCGTCATACGGGTGGACATAGACGTAGCCATGTTCCTCAACCAGCTTCAGCGAATACGCCAACGCTTCGGGAAACGAGTCACCGTGCAGTACGACTTTTCCGCCCCGAGAGCGCACGCCTTCGACCTTGATCTCCGGGGTGGTCTTCGGCATCACGATGGTGGCGGACACGCCCAGCGTCTTCGCCGCCAGCGCCAGGCCTTGGGCGTGATTGCCTGCCGACGCTGTCACCACGCCCCGCGCCAGTTCTTCCGGACTCAGCTGCGCCAGCTTGTTGTACGCGCCGCGAATCTTGAAGGAGTACACCGGCTGCAAGTCTTCGCGCTTGAGCAGGACGTTGTTGCCCAGGCGCTGGGACAGCTGGCGAGCGGCGTGCAGCGGGGTTTCCACGGCAACGTCGTAGACGCGGGAAGTGAGGATCTTTTTAACGTAGTGATTGAGCAGGTCGCCCTGAGCGAGCGGGTGGGCTGGCATCTGATTCATCGTGTGGGCCTCGTGAGAAGGCTTGGGATGATCAGGCTGGTGGCGAAGAAGGCGAGGGAAGGGCGAATGATCATGTCTGGCTCCTGGTGTGGTTTTTGGCCCGGGAGACAGAGAGAAAAAACCCGCCTCTAGGGCGGGTTGGGTGCAAACGTCGGCTAACCCGCCATGACTGGAATGGCGGTAATAATTATCTGGCCGAAGAAATGCTGGGGTGCGTTCATGGCGTCGAGACTATGGCGAACACGGCGCGATCGTCAAGTGGCCAACCCGTCATGCATAAAAAAGAACTCACAGCCCACACACCGAATGCGAGCTCAAAACAGGCTTGGAGATTGGTCTGCAGGTGATCGCGACCCTTGCCGTTTATCCGCGCGCGTCCAGTGTTCAACGGGCCTTCATTTTTTGTTCATGAGGGCACTTTAGGGTTGGGCTCGTAGTCAGTGAATCTGCTGCTGAATGACTCAGCGGCGCCAGACCGATGTCGAGCACAAAAGCCATCTATCACAAGAACCCGCCACGAGGGCGCAAAAATGGACGAGTACCAGGAAGAACTGCTGGAATACCAGGCGTACGAGATGGACCCGCTGGAACCTGCCGAAGACGCCACCGAGTTGTAAGAAAACCCGTGCCTGCCAGTCAGAACGACTGGCGCTGGCTGCGGCGAAACGCACCGGGCGTCTGTTCGGTCCAGCGTTTGAAGGCCCGCTGAAAAGCTTCGGCCGAAGCAAATCCCAACAAGTAAGCGATTTCGCCGAAGGCCAGTTCGGTGTCCCGGATGTAGGTCATGGCGAGGTCGCGCCGAGTGTCATTGAGGATCGCGCGAAACTGCGTGCCCTCGTCCGCCAGCTTGCGGCGCAGCGTCCAGGTCGGCAGCTTCAGTCGGGCCGCCACTTCTTCCAGGTCCGGCTCCCGACCTCCATTCAACAACGGCCCCAGCAATTGGGTGATGCGCTCGCGCAGGTTGCGGGTGCGGGTGAGCTGTTCCAGTTCCCGTTCACACACCTGCAGCAGATGCCGCCAGGTACTCGGCACGTGGTCGGGGTTGCGCAGGCCAAGCTGATGCTGGTTGAGCCGCAGCTGATTGACGCCCGCAGCGAAACTCACAGGCTGCTCGCAGAGCACGGCGTATTCAGCGGCGTAGTCGGGGGCCTCGAACTCTATCTCCAGACGTTCGGCTTTTAGTGTCGACCCGCTCAGCGTCGACAGCTGATGCAGCCAGCCGCTGAGAATAGAATCCACCACGAAGCGGTTGTAGTCGTTGTACGGGCTGATGGAATAGAAGCGCAGCCAGGCGCCGTCACTGTCCTCGTGCAAGCTCGACTGACCGCGATAATTCGAGCCGTACAGCGGTTCGAACCGAATCAGCGTGCGCGCCGCTTCGCGCACGGTCGGCGCCTGCCCGGCAGTGATACCCGCCAGACCGGCGTGACTCAAACGACTGGCCTGGCCCATCCGCAAGCCCAGCGCAGGCATACCGGTCAGCTCGATGGCCCCATGGCCCAGGCGCATGTAGCGCGGGATAGACAGCCGGGCACCGGCCTCGCCCAGTCGCGCGGCATCCAGGCCGTATTGCGCCAGCAGCGGTTGCGGGTCTTTCCCTTCTTTGCGAACGGCGTCGGCGAGGCTGTGGACGAAGCCCACGGACAGATCGCCCAGACGCACGCGAGGGGAGGTCATCGGTCACAACCACAGATTGATCAGGCGCGCGCCATGACCGGGGCGGACGCCTTTCGGGGTGGCGCTGATGGATTGCTCGGCAACACTTTGTCCGTCGCGACTGGCGAAACTGTGGCCGGCGCTGCCTTGATCCCAGAACTGCCCGCGCATGAATACGCTGATACCCGCTTTGGCGGTGCTGGCCGGGGTCAGGGCCAGTCGACGCCAGGCTTCGCCCTGGGTCATGGGTGTTGCGCCGAGGTTCAGATGGGCGGCCAGTGCCTCGTGCTTGTCGCTGCGCCAGGGTTCTGCCCAGCCGCCAGTGCCGGCGACGTAAGCGGGCACTGCGATCAGCTCGACGCCGCTGGCGTTGAGCCGCGCATAGTTGTCGGGGTACCAGCTGTCACTGCCGATCAGCGTCGCCAATCGGCCAGCCGGGGTGTCGATGACGTTGAGCGGCGCGTCCTTGCCGGGACGGATGTAACCCCGCTGATTCCATCCCGGGAACAACTGACGCTGGGGCTGCCCCAAGGGCACACCGTCGGGGCCGAACACCAGGCTGCTGTTATAGAGCGCGCCGCGGCCGATGCGCAGTTCACCGTTTTCCACCTGCGGGCTGGGCAGCACGATCGAGCCGGCGACCAGCGTCACGCCGAATTCCTTCGCCAGCCCGCCGAACACGTTCTGATAATCCTGCGCCATGCCACGCGCCTTCATGCGCAAGTGTGCGTCCTCCAGGCGGCTGCTGCCCCGCGCATGAATCATGGCGTCGATGAACAGCAGCGGGTTGCTGAACGCCAGCCAGTTCATGGCCTCTTCGAGGGTGGTGGCCTGGTAGAACTGGGTTTTTTCGTCCACCGCCAACAACCAGGTGCCGATGTGCTCCGGCAGCACCACGATGGTTTTATCGTTGAGCAGCCCATGGTCGCGGGCCTGTACGAGATACGACGCGAGCTTGCGGTGCAGGCGTTTGACGCTCGAATAATCGGAGGGGAACAGCTCGGGCTGAATGCCCAGCAGGTTGCCGCGTGCGCCGGGTTGCCCGTCGTTGATCACCAGCTGAATGCGCAGGTCCGTCAGGTAATGCCCGACATGACGCTTGCCCGTCCACAGCCCGTAGCTGACGAGGAGAATCACCAGCACTGCAGCGGTAAGTGAACCGAGAACTTTGCGCATGAAGAAAGGAGAACTGCCTCTGGGAAGAAAGCGCGCGGGGCGCGATGACGTTGCCGGAAGGCTACGGCAAAACGGCCATTTGGAGAAGGTGTAGGGCCGCTTCGGGGGGGAGAGAGATTTCGATGTTCTGCGTGTTGCATGATGGGAGTCAAAATGGGCTGACTGGATCTGGGCAGCGAGCAAGCTGCGCGATTTAATCATTAACTTGTCTCTTAAGGTCATTGAGCAGGCGTCAAGGGCTGTTTACTGTCTGCGTTATGGACAGGCCGTTATTTGGGCCCTGAACTGATCAGACGCGCACCGCAGAGTGCTCGCATCCCGTGATGATGTTGATGGAGTTTTCTTAATGGCCGCCCCCCACTACCCGCATTTGCTCGCGCCCCTGGACCTGGGTTTCACCACGCTGCGCAACCGCACCCTGATGGGCTCGATGCACACCGGGCTCGAAGAAAAGCCGGGCGGGTTCGAGCGCATGGCGGTGTATTTCGCCGAGCGCGCACGGGGCGGGGTCGGCCTGATGGTCACCGGCGGTATCGCGCCGAACGCTGAAGGCGGGGTGTATTCGGGGGCGGCCAAGCTGTCGACGCCGGAAGAGGCGGCCAACCATCGCATCGTCACCCAAGCCGTGCACGAGGCCGGCGGCAAGATCTGCATGCAGATCCTCCACGCCGGACGTTATGCCTACAGTCCGAAGCAGGTGGCACCGAGCGCGATTCAGGCGCCGATCAACCCCTTCAAGCCCAAAGAGCTGGACGAAGAGGGCATCGAGAAGCAGATTCAGGATTTCGTTACCTGCGCGACCTTGGCGCAGACCGCCGAGTACGACGGCGTCGAAATCATGGGCTCCGAAGGCTATTTCATTAACCAGTTTCTCGTTGCTCACACCAACCATCGCAGCGACCGTTGGGGCGGCAGCTACGAAAACCGCATGCGTCTGCCGGTGGAGATTGTGCGTCGCGTGCGTGAAGCCGTCGGCCCGAATTTCATCATCATCTATCGTCTGTCGATGCTTGACCTCATCGAAGGCGGCAGCAGTTGGGAAGAAGTGGTGCAACTGGCCCAGGCCATCGAGCGTTCGGGCGCCACGCTGATCAACACCGGCATTGGCTGGCACGAAGCGCGGATTCCGACCATCGCCACCAAGGTGCCGCGCGCAGCGTTCGCCAAAGTAACGGCGAAAATGCGCGGCTCGGTGTCGATCCCGCTGATCACCACCAACCGCATCAATACCCCCGAGGTCGCCGAACAGGTGCTGGCCGAAGGGGACGCCGACATGGTCTCCATGGCGCGCCCGTTTCTCGCCGACCCCGAATTCGTCAACAAGGCTGCGGCCGGTCGCAGCGACGAGATCAACACCTGCATCGGCTGCAATCAGGCGTGTCTTGACCACACCTTCGGCGGCAAGCTCACCAGTTGCCTGGTCAACCCGCGGGCCTGCCATGAAACCGAGCTCAATTACCTACCGGTCACCCAGGTCCGGAAAATCGCCGTCATTGGCGCCGGTCCTGCGGGCCTCGCTGCCGCAACCGTCGCGGCCCAGCGCGGGCACGACGTAACGCTGTTCGACTCGGCCAGCGAAATCGGCGGGCAGTTCAACATCGCCAAGCGCATTCCGGGTAAGGAAGAGTTCTTCGAGACCCTGCGCTACTTCGGCCGCAAGCTGCAAACCACCGGCGTCGACCTGCGCCTGAACACCCGCGTTACGGCCGATGACCTGCTTGGCAAGGGCTATGACGAAGTGATCCTGGCCACCGGCATTGCGCCACGCACGCCCGCTATCCCTGGCGTCGACAACCCCAAAGTGCTCAGCTACCTCGACGTGATCCTTGGCCGCAAACCGGTGGGCAAGTCCGTCGCCGTGATTGGCGCGGGCGGCATCGGCTTTGACGTGTCGGAATTCCTCGTCCATCAGGGCGTGGCCACCAGCCTGGATCGCGATGCGTTCTGGGACGAGTGGGGCATCGATACCCAGCTGCAAGCGCGGGGCGGCGTGGCCGGGATCAAGCCTCATCCCCATGCACCGGCACGTCAGGTCTTTCTGCTGCAGCGCAAGGCCACGAAAGTCGGCGATGGCTTGGGCAAAACCACAGGCTGGATTCATCGCACGGGGCTCAAGAACAAACAGGTGCAGATGCTCAACAGCGTGGAGTATCTGAAGATCGACGATGCCGGTCTGCACATTCGGATCGGCGCGGAAGGCGAGAAGAAACTGCTGCCGGTGGACAATGTGGTGATCTGCGCCGGGCAGGATCCGCTGCGTGAACTGTATGACGGGTTACAGGCGGCGGGGCAGAGCGTGCATCTGATTGGCGGGGCGGATGTGGCGACGGAGCTGGATGCCAAGCGGGCAATTGATCAGGGGTCGCGGTTGGCGGCGGGGGTGTAAGGGGGTTGGGTTCTGGCGGGTGATGTTGCGGGTGGGCTTGATGGGCTTGGATCGCGTGCCGCCAGGGTCTGTGGGGACTCTGGCGGGTGGGACGGTTACCAGCTGCCGTAGGGGATTCCGTGCTGGTCAATCCAGGCTTGAGCTGCTGGGTTTGGTGGTCGGTAAAACAGCCCTTTTCCGTCTTGGTTGGGGC
The DNA here is from genome assembly GCF_013201545.1 of Pseudomonas graminis. Lineage (NCBI taxonomy): Bacteria > Pseudomonadati > Pseudomonadota > Gammaproteobacteria > Pseudomonadales > Pseudomonadaceae > Pseudomonas > Pseudomonas graminis. The sequence goes on along the minus strand of NZ_CP053746.1, from coordinate 5,512,106 downwards.
CGAGCGGTTCGAGTTTAGCTTGGTAGCGGCCAACTTCTTTGAAGCCCAGGCATGGCCCACCTACCCAGACTTTCACGATCCCTCCTGGGGTCATGCCTAAGGTGATGACATTCCGGTAGTCTTCCTTCCAATCATTTGGGACCAGACAAAACGCTTTTTCCGGCCGAACCATCTCGTCTCGCACCCACTGTGGTATCTGTACTTTGATCTTGTACGACTGCGGCTCTACCAGTGACTGCCATCGCAAAAAAATCAGGTCTGGCAAGTCGACGTTGTTTATAGGTTTTCCTCCCGCCCCCCCTTGGTGCCAGCCCTCGACTTTCCCGGTGTAACTCGCTACGCCACCGTGTACTCGAAAGAAGGCGAGTCCACGCCTGTCCAGCACGTCGGCGGTCTCAACCCAGACTTCCATGTGCTTGGGTGCAGCAAAACCTATGTACCAGGCCGGATACGGCAGCTTGGGGGCTGGGGGTAATCTTGGGCCACTTGCGCAGGCGATTAGGCTTAGTAACAGAGCGGCTGCACAAATCAGCCTACTCAGGCAGGGAATCCATTCTGCGGCTGAGCCCCTTGAGCCAAGTCGCCATTGCGCCCGCAGTTGCGTGTACTGATTGTGATTGCGACCACTCATGGCCGAGTTACCAACTGCCATAGGGAATACCGTGTTGGTCTATCCAAGCCTGTGCTTCTGGATTTGGTGGTCGGTAAAATAGTCCTTTTCCGTCTTGATTCGGGCCACGCGGCTCGACTTTAGCTTGGTAACGGCCGACTTCTTTGTATCCCAGACAAGATCCACCCACCCAGACTTTAACGATCCCCCCGGGTGCCATTCCAAGGGTGATCGCGTCGCGATAGTCCTCCTCCCATTTGCCTGCCCATAAGCAAAAGGCTTGCTCTGGCTTGATCATCTGATCGCGCACCCACTGCGGTATCTGAATACTGATCTTGTAGGCTTGCGGCTCGACCAGGGATTGCCAACGCAGAAAGATTCGCTCAGGAAGATCGACGTTGTTGATGGGTTTCGACTTGCCCGCGCCATTTCCCCAGCCCTCCGGCTGACCGGTGTAACTCGCGACCCCACCATGCACACGAAAAAAAACCAGACCTCGCTGATCGATCACATCAACCGTCTCCACCCACACCTCCATATGTTGGGGAGCAGCCAGACCGACATACCATGCTGGATATGGCAGCCTGGGGGGCGGTGACATTGAGGGGCTCATTGCGCAGGCAGTCAGACTGATCAGTAACCCAGCCACTAAGAGCAGTCGCTTCATTCTGGGTACCCTTCTTGCGGGCGGTTGAGATGCACATTCCTACGATTCAGCGGTGCCGGCTTGCTAAGTAGGAAGAGGCCTCTTGGGGTCCAGTGTGCAGACAAGTGGATGTAACGCGCTCGTAGCAATGCCTCTTGCGCAGGTTCCAGGCGTACGAGCCGGTCCGTCATTACCTGCTGCAAGATTCGCTTAGCGATAGGCATGAGCTCGGCCGGCATTGCGAGTTCAGGCCGCTCCTTCAGACCCTTGAAGGGAACGCCGTGACGTATCCCCAGCCCACGCATAACACGCAGTGCAATCAAGCTCAGTTCGCCATGTACGGGGCGTTCGAGCATTACGGTTATCCAGTAGTACTCCATGGCCGACGCAGCTTTGCCGCGAGGGTTAGTTGCTGCAGGCCAGGCTTTCACCGCAACGTAGCCATCGCGGGCCACGCCTGATTCGCGAAGTACCTTGGCGTCCGCCTCTGCACAGGCCCAAGCGGCGTGGGATTCAACCCTTTGACCGGTTGGAACGCTGGCCTTGCAGCGCGGCGTCATCCACAGCTTTTCTCGTGCTCGTGGGAGATAGCCCCCGCCGACATCGGAATACCCGCCGCAGTGGGTTCTGAGACGTTCATCTGTGCGGTGGCGCGATGGGTGCGAGGCCGCAGCAGCGTTACCAACTGCCATAGGGAATGCCGTGTTGTTCTACGTAAGCTTTATTCTCCGGTTCGAGCGGGATGTACTTGCCTTTGCTTGCGCCACGGTAGGGGCCGAGCGGTTCGACTTTAGCTTGGTAGCGACCGACTTCTTTGAAGTCCAGGCACGATCCGCCTAGCCACACTTTTACAATTCCGCCGGGCGCCATGCCCAGCGTGATCGTCTCCCGATAGTCTGTTTTCCATTGCTGATTCCACTGGCAAAGAACACGCTCTGGCCTAACCATCTCATCACGGACCCATTGCGGTATCCGGATGCTGATTTTGTAAGCCTGAGGCTCCACAAGTGACTGCCAGCGTAGAAGGAGTTGGTCCGGCAAGTCGACGTTGGTGATGGGTTTCCCCCCGGATGTGCCCTTATGCCAACCCCTAGGCTTACGCGTGTAGCCGGCGACTCCGGCATGCACATTGAAGAAAACGTATCCTCGCTGATCAAGCACATCGACGCTTTCCACCCACACTTCCATGTGCTTGGGTGCGGCAAAGCCTATGTACCACGCTGGATATGGCAGCTTGACAGGTGGAGGTACTGACCCTCCCGTTGCGCAGGCACTTAGGCTGATGAGCAATCCCGCTGCGAAGACCAAACGCTTCATTCTGGATACCCCTTTTGCGGGCGGTTGAGATGCACATTCCTACGATTCAGCGGCGCCGGTTTGCTGAATAGAAAGGGGCCCTCTGGAGTCCAGTGCGCGGACAGGTGGATGTAACGTGCTCGTAGCAACTCCTCTTGCGCAGGCTCAATGCGTACGAGTCGGTCCGTCATTACCTGCTGCAATATTCGCTTGGCGATAGGCATGAGCTCGTCGGGCATTGCGAGTTCAGGGCGCTCCTCCAATCCCTTGAATGGAACGCCGTGACGTATCCCCAGCTCACGCATGACACGCAGTGCAATCAGGCTCAGTTCGCCATGCACTGGGCGTTCAAGCAGCACTGTTACCAGTAGTCCTGCATGACCGGCTCAACTTTCCCGCGAGGGTTAGTTGCTGCTGGCCAGGCTTTCACAGCAACGTTGCCATCGCGCGCAACGCTTGACTCCCGCAAGACCTTGGCGTCCGCCTCTGCACGAACCCATGCGGCATGAGATTCAACCCTTTGACCGTCCGGAACACTGGCCTTGCAGGGCTGCGTCATCCACAACTTTTCTCGCGCGCGTGGGAGGTAGCCCCCGCCGACATCGGAGTGAGCGCCCGGCAGGCCTATCTGGAGGTGCGTGTGGTGCACTTGATTAACAGAAAAATCCGCGCGGTACTCGTCGAGCGCCTGAAGCTGAATGACCTGCCGCGCGCAGTCGGGTGGCAGGTAGAGATTGACGCCACGATTAACGTCGTCGTCAGGACTGAAGTCCCCATGTAAAGGGTCTGAGATGGCCGCAACGGTATCGAACAGACCGACCAAATTGATGCATACATCAGCGGCCGAATCAAAATCTCTCAGCAGGCCCGATAGACCACCTCTAAGCAGTTCGCTGAACAACCCACGACCCGGTTTAAGCACTTCATTAGCACAATGCCGTGCAGCGGCGGCGCCACGGCTGAAGCCAAAAATGTCAAACTCGATTCTCTGGATAACAATGCCGGGATTGGTTTGGTGGAAGCTACTTAATTGCTTGGCAACGAGATCGGGGACCTCCTTCACCCGCGCTACTACCCCCGTCTCACCCTGGCCAAGACCCTGCCCAATAACCGTTGCATCCTTGCCACCGCTGCGAGTACCGATACCTTCTACGTACGCCTTGATATATGCGGTTTTGGCTTCAGCCGAAATACCATCCACCGCGTTGTCCGGATACAGCTGAAACAAATACGCCACATTACTAGGCGCATTTCCGTAACTGTTATTCGGCGCGCTGTTGAATGCACTGCCGTCAAACTCCCCAAACCCATACTGCTTGCACGTCGCGGCAATGCTCTCCAGCTCTTCACTGCTAAAGGTCTCCAGATCCTGCCGTCGGCACCGCTCCGTAGCCGCCGCATTGCTCTGGTTATTCCCTGTCCCGTCAAAGAACAGCCCGATGCGCAGGGTGATGCCTTCGGTGATTTCCTCTTCTTCCTCCTCCAGTTCAGGTGCGGGACGCGGCGTCAGCCATTCTTCAGGCTGCGGAAAGTCGATCGCGATGTTTCCAGGCAACATCGTGTGGACGGGCATGGTCTTGCCGTCTTTGTCGGTCACGCCGTTGAATACTTCGCCGGCCTGCGTGGTGATCCGGTAACGGACGAAACGGGCGGCGGCCTGTTGCGCATCGACCAGGGTGTACCCCGCCCCATAGCCATAAGGTATTGGCGTCACCGGGGTGGTCAGCGTGGTGGCACCGCCCTTTAGCACGTAAACGGCACGGTGATAGATATTCCCCGGCGCGCCCAGCTCGATCTCGCCATCCTTGATACGGATGAATGCGCCACCGCAACTGAGGACGAGTTCCTTCGGCGCGCTGATTTCGATCCGGCCGGCCAGGCTTTCAATCTTGATGTCGTCTTGGGCGAGCGCGTGCAGTTCGCCAATTTGGGCATGCACTTGCAGGTCGCCCTGGACCGCTTTGATTTGCAGGCCCTTGGTCACAGCACACAGGCTGATCGCACCTTCGGCGGTGCCGGTGATGTTGCGTCCGGCGCTGAGGTCGGTTGAGCGTGACGAGGTGATGGCGACGCTTTCGCGACCGGAGGACAGGCAGATGGCCTCGGGGCTGACCATGCCGATGCCGGCCGGCGCGTGCAGCAGAAGCCCGGGCTCGGTGAGATTGGTGAGCGCATCGTTCAGTTGCGTTTGGCCGCTCGTATCGGCGGGAATGGCGCCCGCACTTCTCGCGGCCTGGGCCATGGTGCGCGCCAGCGACAGTGCGGTTTCAAGCTGGTCGATCGCCGCGTCCATGTCGAGCTGCTGACCGTGGGCTTTGGTCTGTTCATCCGCACTGATAAACAGCCCGCTTCCCGCCCGAATCGCGCCCCAGCCATCGGTGCGCAATTCAAACCCTTCGCCGCGCTTGTCCTTCTCGTTGTCGACCAGATGCCCAAGGTTCAGTTGGCTCTTGCCGCTGTGTTCGGTGCTGAGTTTGATGTGTTCTTTGCCGCGATCATCTTCCATGCGCAGCTTGTTATTGGCCGGGGTGCGAAGCACGTTGCGTTTGTAATCGCTGCGCAGCAGCGTCACATGGTCGGGGTGTCGGCTGTCATGGAGGGCATGGGCGATGTAGGGCCGATCCGGGTCGCCTTGCTCAAACGCGATGGCTACTTCGGTGCCGCAGATCAGTGGCAAGTGCAGGCCGTGGGTGTCGCCCGCATAGGGTCGAGCCAATCTGAGCCACAGGCTTTCCTGACCCAGCTTCCAGCTGTCGCGATCAAACAGAAAGCTGACCTTGTAACGACCTTCGCTGTCGATGTGGCTGTAGGGATCGTTGGCCAGCGAGCTGGTGACACGGGCCGGAACAGTGCCGGCTATCTTAGGTTTGGCCTGCAGAGGCGGCCGAAAACACACGCTCTCGGAATAAGGAATCGCCTCAAAGCTCAGTTCAAAGCTTCGATCCCGCGCTGCACGCAGCTTCAAGCCAGTGATCACCGCCCCCGGTTCAAAAGCCTGCGGCGCCCCACCGGAAATCGCCAGCACCTGCGCCAATTCCAACGAAGCACTGCTGCTGACGCCGCTCAGCCGAGTCTGATCATTCAGATACCGCTCATGCCGCAGTCGACCATAGAAAAACCCGCTTTCCCCCAGCAGATCTTCATCCTGATCCAGCTTGTCGCCCAATACGCGATACGGCTCCGCATAGCGATACGCCTCGCCATAAGTTGTGGTGTCACCCCGCGTCTGATCCACATCCCCATCCAGCCATGCGTTCGCATCCCGATGGTGGTAAGCCCGAAAGTGAACGTTCTTCTCCACCACCTCATGACTGACCTGCAGCCCCCAAACCCCATCCTGCCCGCTGCTGCCCAACCCTGACTGAGGCCTTAACGGCAAACTGATCCGAGGGCGAACGTAATGCCGCTGATCGTCATGAAACTCGACCACCGCAATCCCCAACCTTTCGTCATTGGTGAAGCGATACCAGATCCCCACCTCGGCCAACAACCGCGCAATAAACGAAAGATCACTCTCGCCGTACTGCATCACCTGCTCGCGCTTCGGGTACTCCCGCACCAGCGTGAACAGGAAATCCTGCCCCTCAAAATCATGCCGCGTACGCAGAATGCTCTCGACAATCTGCGGCACCGATTGATGCTGATAGATCCGGAACTGCCGCCCACGACCCAGCAACGCCAGCCGCGGCTGCAAAGTAATCTCGTATCTGGCCTCGTCAGCCGAACCGGAAAGCCGCTTAAAACCCGTGACCACCCCATGCAACGTCCGCAACGCTTCAACCCGAGGGACCGGCAACCCACGAATCGCAACAGGCAACGTATGTGCCGCAGCATGCAGGCTGAACTGAGCGGTCTTCCCCAGCATCCGCTCGGCGCCGATGTCCTGCTCGACGGAATTAAATTCCACGCGGTAATGAAACGGCTGACTCAGCCGTTCCTCGCCCTCGAAGGCCAAGACGTCGAGCGACACAGGCAAACGATGAACAACAAGCTTATGGCGACTGTGATCAAAGAAAGGCGGCAATACGGTGAGCATGGATGAGCGTCCCTGGCAGGAAAATGCGCCTCTGACCGATCCGTAAAGAACCGATCAACTCGTCCATGAGAGAGGGCTGAGGCGGGCGAAGATGAGGCATTTCCAGGCGCCGTTCCATAGCGAAAACACGAACCAGACGCGTCCTAATGAAGAACAAGAATCCCCCTACACAGCCTCCTAAACCGAGCCCCCTGCGCAACGAGTGCTAGACTCGCGCACCGTCCGTTGCCCGACCGATTTCATGTTTGCTCCTTCATCACCACTCCCTTGTGCACCGCTGCAACCCCTCCGTTTCGACTGGCTCCAGGCAGCCGGCGTGGAGGCGGCGATCCTGCGGCTGGACCTTGTCGATCCGCTGATCAGCGGCAATAAATGGTTCAAGCTCAAGCACCATCTGGCGGCCGCCGAGCAAGCCGGGGCGCGTGGCGTTATCAGCCTGGGCGGCGCGCATTCCAATCACCTTCATGCGCTGGCGGCGGCGGGCAAGCGCTTTGGTTTTGCCACGGTCGGGCTGGTGCGGGGGCATGCGGTCGAGACGCCAACGGTGCTGGATCTGCAAGCGTTCGGTATGGAGCTGCACTGGCTGGGTTACGCCGGGTATCGCGCGCGGCATGACGCGGATTTCTGGCTGCCGTGGCGCGAGCGGTATCCGCATCTGTTTCCGGTGCCCGAGGGCGGCGGCGGGCTTGCCGGCGCAATGGGCTGCGCTGAAATCGTCGAACAGGCGCGCAGCCAGCTCGGCGTTTTGGGGTGGGAAGATTATGACTGCTGGTGGCTGGCCTGTGGCACTGGCACCACCCTTGCCGGACTGGTGCTCGCGGAGGCGGGGCAACACGCGGTGATTGGCGCGATGGCGGTGCCTGAAGGTCATGGGGTTGAAAGTAATGTCGACGCATTGCTCCGGGAAGGTTCGCGACCGTGTGCGAAATGGACTACTGAAATATCGGAATATGCGGACCCTGCAAAAAGCAGCTGCTTGAAGTCAAGGCCACCTTATTCGTTGCTTGATGCATCCCTCGGCGCATTTGCCAAGACTGATGCTCAGTTGCTCGACTTCATCCGCTCCTGCGAGCGCGAATCCGGCATCCCGTTCGAGCCCATCTACACCGGCAAGGCGCTGTTGGCGTTGAAGCAGTCCGTACAGGAGGGCCGGTTCGCGATCGGCACCCGGTTGATCTTTATACATTCGGGGGGGCTGCAAGGCAGGCGGTCCACTGACGTGGCCGCTGATCTTCGCGTGTCGCCTCCCACGTAAAAACAAGGAGTTCAAATGTTGCTGAAGTTCATGGGATATCTGCATGCCAGAAAAGTCAGGTTCATTAAAAAGCGTCGGCGTCTTTCGCTCAAAGTGAGCCTTTATGACGCTGGCCTGCTCATTGCTTTCTTGTCACTTCTGACTGTGGCGTACACCGGTGAGTTGGGAGCAGCGGCCCATAGCGTTATGGCAATCTCAGGTATCCCGCTGATTATTGCCCTGTGTGTTGAGATCAACGGCTGGATCGGCGCAGTGGATCGATGGGCGAAGCGCTCTTTGTATGGCAAAGCGCTGATGGCCGGGCTGTTGACCATGTCGGCTTCGGTGTCCGCCGGCTACGCCTCCACGCTGATCAACGAGTTCTCGAAAACGGCGTCCAATCCTTTTCCTTACACCACCGCATTTATTGCAGTGCCTGCCACTGTCGTTGTGGCCGTCGCGTTTCTCACGCTGCTGTATATCAGCGTTGCTATTCGCGCCTTTGGGTATGGCGTGTGGTCTGCGCTGGTCAACAACCTCCTGTTTGTAGTGTTTTCAGAGCGGGCTTCGTTCAAGCGTTCGCGAGAGCGCTTGGGCCGGCGCGTGCAGCTCGAATTCGCACGGCTGGTTGCCATGGCGATGTTGTTTCTGGTCATCACCTTCGCGTTGCCGTGGTTCGACAGGGCGCTACTGGGCGTGGCCGAGATTTTTGCGTACCGGTTGGAAACCTATGCCCAGGATGCGTGCGCCAAACCTCACGAACGCATCGTGCGGGTGGATGACGATGTGGTGCTCGTCGCCACGGCGGATAAATGGGATGTGAAATACGAACCACGGTTGTGTTCACGGGCTTCTGGTCTGAACGGGAGCAAATGACCCCTTCCGGGCACTGGCACGAATCCTGCGGCCCACACCCTCCGATAGGTCGGTCCTGAGTACGTCGGCGACATTTCTGGAGTCGGGCGGGCAGGGCGCTGTGCCGATAATCGGATCTTTCCCACGCGCGCCGAGGTTTCCATGACCACTCCCGTCCTTGAGCAGGTTGATCCTGCCACCCTGAGAAAAGTCATCGTGGCGGCCGCCATCGGCAATTTCGTCGAATGGTTCGACTTCGCGGTGTATGGCTTTCTGGCCACGACCATTGCACAGCAGTTCTTCCCCAGCGGCGACGCCAGCGCCGCGTTACTGAAAACCTTCGCGGTGTTCGCCGTGGCTTTCGCGTTTCGTCCCTTGGGCGGCGTGTTCTTCGGCATGCTGGGCGACCGCATCGGCCGCAAGCGCACCCTGGCGTTCACCATTCTGTTGATGGCCGGGGCGACGACCATCATCGGTCTGTTGCCGACCTACGCGGCAATCGGCGTCATGGCGCCCGTCTTGCTTACCCTCATCCGCTGCGCCCAGGGCTTCTCCGCCGGGGGTGAATACGCAGGGGCGTGCGCTTACTTGATGGAACACGCGCCACGCACGCAACGGGCGTGGTACGGCAGCTTCGTGCCGGTCTCGACCTTTTCGGCGTTCGCGGCGGCGGCGATCATTGCCTACGCGCTGGAAGCCTCGCTGAGCGCCGAAGCCATGGGCAGTTGGGGCTGGAGGCTGCCGTTTCTGATCGCAGCGCCCTTGGGTCTGGTCGGGCTGTACCTGCGCTGGAAACTGGACGAAACCCCCGCGTTTCAGGCGGTCAAGCAGGAACACGCGGTCGCCCATTCACCGCTCAAGGAAACCCTGCGCAACCATGGCGCGGCGATTTGCTGCCTGGGCGCGTTCGTGTCGCTGACGGCGCTGTCGTTCTACATGTTCACCACCTACTTCGCGACGTACTTGCAGGTCGCTGGCGGACTGAGTCGTGCGACCGCGCTGCTGGTGTCGTTGATTGCGTTGCTGTTCGCGGCGGCGATCTGCCCGGTGGCCGGAGCATTTTCCGACAAGGTCGGGAGACGCAAGACGGTGCTCAGCACCTGCGTCCTGCTGATCGTGGTGGTGTATCCGTCGTTTCTGATGGCCAGTTCCGGTTCCTTTGTGGCGTCCATCGTCGGCGTGATGTTGCTGGCGATTGGCGCTGTCCTCTGCGGCGTGGTGACGGCGGCGTTGCTGTCGGAGACCTTTCCGACGCGCACCCGTTACACCGCATCGGCGATCACCTACAACATGGCGTACACCATCTTCGGCGGAACGGCGCCGTTGATGGCGACCTGGCTGATTGGCGCAACGGGCAGCAACCTGGCACCGGCGTTTTACCTGATCGTGATTGCGCTGCTGGCGCTGGCGGGCGGACTGGCGTTGCCGGAGACGTCCAAAGTGCCGCTGCATGAGGTGGAAGGTTCGTTGACTGCGCGGGGGAGATTGCAGACGGCGATCTGACTGCCGCCCCTGCTTCACGCAACCCAACGCACAAATCCGCAACAAAACATGGCAGCGGCGCCCCAAAAAATGGCACATTGGCGACCCCTTGTGCCGCTGACATGTTCTGTAACGAGTCCGACGGCGCATCAACGTTCGATGGATGGACCTGATGGCCGTTACCCGCCCTGCAACCGTGCCCGCGACCGATACCCAACCCGTTCCCGCCCCGCAATCAACGCCATCAAGCCCCTTGGTCATGCGCATCATTGGTGCGGTGGCGCTGGCGCATCTGCTCAACGATTTGATCCAGTCGATCCTGCCCTCGATTTACCCGATGCTGAAGGCCTCCTACGGCTTGAGCTTCACCCAGGTCGGTTTAATCACCCTGACGTTCCAGGTCACGGCGTCGCTGCTGCAGCCCTGGGTCGGTTATTACACCGATCGCCATCCCAATCCGTTGGTGTTGCCAGTCGGCTCGTTGTGCATTCTGGGCGGGGTGATGATGCTCGCGACCGTGGGCAGCTTCTCGCTGATCCTGCTCGCTGCGGGCCTGATAGGCATCGGCTCGTCGACCTTTCACCCTGAAGCCTCGCGCATTGCCCGGCTGGCCTCTGGCGGACGCTTTGGTCTGGCGCAGTCGAGCTTTCAGGTGGGCGGCAACAGCGGATCGGCCATCGGACCGCTGCTGGCGGCGGCGATCATCATTCCGTTCGGTCAGGGGCATATCGCCTGGTTCGGGCTGGTGGCGCTGTTTTCCGTGGGCCTGCTGTACGCCATCAGTCGCTGGTACAAGACCCACCTGGCGCTGTTCAAGATCAAGGCCGGCCAGGCGGCGACACACGGATTGTCGAAACGTCGGGTGACCGGCGCGCTGGTGGTGCTGGCGCTGCTGGTGTTCTCCAAGTACTTCTACATGGCCAGCTTCACCAGCTACTTCACCTTCTACCTGATCGACAAATTCCAGCTGACGGTCGCCAGCTCGCAGCTGCATTTGTTCATGTTTCTGGCGGCGGTGGCGGCGGGTACGTTCTTCGGCGGGCCTATTGGCGATCGCATTGGCCGCAAGGCGGTGATCTGGTTCTCGATTCTGGGCGTCGCGCCGTTCACCATTGCGCTGCCGTACGCCGACCTGTTCTGGACCAGCGTGCTCAGCGTCATCATCGGTTTCATTCTGGCTTCGGCGTTCTCGGCCATCGTCGTTTACGCCCAGGAACTGGTGCCGGGCAACGTCGGCATGATCGCCGGCATCTTTTTCGGCCTGATGTTCGGCTTCGGCGGCATCGGCGCCGCATTATTGGGTCACCTCGCGGACCTTCACGGCATCGTCTATGTCTACACGCTGTGCTCCTACCTGCCGCTGTTGGGCATCCTCGCCATCCTGCTCCCGAGAACTCCAAAAAGATGTTGATAGCCGTCGCGATTTTTCTGGTCACCATCACCCTGGTGATCTGGCAACCCAAGGGCCTCGGTGTCGGCTGGAGTGCAACGTTTGGCGCCGTGCTCGCGCTGCTGTTCGGGGTGGTGCACCTGAGTGACATACCCCAGGTCTGGCACATCATCTGGAACGCCACCGGGACGTTCATTGCGCTGATCATCATCAGCCTGCTGCTCGACGAGGCCGGGTTTTTCAACTGGGCTGCGCTGCACGTGGCGCGTTGGGGTAACGGTAACGGGCGGCGGCTGTTCGCGTTCATCGTGCTGCTCGGCGCGCTGGTGTCGGCACTGTTCGCCAACGACGGCGCCGCGCTGATCCTCACCCCCATCGTCATGTCGATGTTGCTGGCGCTGCGCTTTTCCCCGGCGACCACCTTGGCCTTCGTGATGGCGGCAGGGTTCATTGCCGACACCGCGAGCCTGCCGCTGGTGGTCTCGAACCTGGTCAATATCGTGTCCGCCGACTATTTCGGCATCGGTTTCAACCGCTACGCCTCGGTGATGGTGCCGGTGAATCTGGTCAGCGTCGCCGCCACGCTGGCGGTGCTGATGCTGTTCTTCCGCCGCGACATCCCGAAAACCTTCGACGCCTCGCAACTGGCCGAACCGTCTTCGGCGATCAAGGACCGCGCGACCTTCATGACCGGTTGGTGGGTGCTGGGGATCTTGCTGGTGGGCTGTTTTGCCCTGGAACCGCTGGGAATTCCCATCAGTGCGATCTCCGCCGTGTGCGCGGCGATCCTGTTGGGCATTGCCGCCAAGGGCCACCGCATTTCCACGCGCAAGGTGCTGAAAGACGCGCCGTGGCAGATCGTGATTTTCTCCCTGGGCATGTACCTGGTGGTGTACGGCCTGCGTAATCAGGGCCTGACCGATTACCTCGCGACCTGGCTTGATCGTTTCGCTGAGCATGGTTTGTGGGGCGCGGCGATGGGCACAGGCGTACTGACGGCCCTGCTGTCCTCGGTGATGAACAACCTGCCGACGGTGCTGATCGGCCTGTTGTCCATTGATGCAAGCCACGCCCACGGCGTGCTGCAGGAAGCGATGATTTACGCCAACGTGATCGGCAGCGACCTTGGCCCGAAAATCACGCCAATCGGCAGCCTCGCGACCTTGTTGTGGCTGCATGTGCTGGCGAAGAAGGGCGTGACCATCGGCTGGGGTTATTACTTCCGCGTCGGCATCGTGCTGACCGTGCCGGTGCTGTTGATTACTCTCGCGGCGCTGGTGCTGCGACTGAGCCTGTAACGCGGCGCGGGTCGGGCAGGTTCGGCCACAGGTCCGACACCAGAAACAGCCGCTCGGCCTCTTCCCAGTGGCCGTCGGGATGGCGGGTCAGGCGCACCAGCAGTTGCGCCGCCGCCAGCGGGTCGAGGGCGTTTAGCCAGTCCTGAAATTCTTGAAGTGTCCGTGCCTCGTCGCAGCGCGCGGGTGCCAGCCAGGCCGGCCGGGGCAGCAATTGCCAGCGGCCCTCCAGGCTGTTTGCTGCGTAGCTTGGCCAGTCCTTTTGATGCAGCCATGTTCCGCGCAGATGGTCGGGGTGCGCACTTTGGGGCGATGCGGCGGTCTTGGTCCTGGGATCAAGGGACCACGGATAAAACAGATAACCCCCCAGCCAGAGCGACGCGCTGAAGGTCTCAACACCTCGCGCGGCGAGTATCTTGTTGCTTTCCGGGCGCGCTGACATGGGCAGTTGATGCTGATTCAAGTGGGCGAGCTTCAGATCCAGCCGGTCGAGAGAGCCGGGGCCGAGCCAATGGGCCGGATCGTCGCCGTCCTGGTCCTGAAGGCCCAGATACAACTTGATCGCCAGCTCGACGTGGTAAACGCCGTCTTTATCCCGCAGCAGCAGGTCCAGCTCGCCCAGCGTGCGCCCTTCGCCCTGGATCGGCAGATTCGCCGCGAGCAGCTCGACGCCTGGCGCGTGCTGGATCGCGAATTGCCACAGCCGCTCATAATACAGCCCGAGCCGGCGCGTCGAGCTTCTCCCCAGCCAGTCGCTGAGTGCGCTGTCGTCCTGGTCCAGCTGCGTTAAAAAAGCTTCAAGCGCTTCGGGCCGCTGCACCCAGTCACTGCCGCTGAGCGGGTGACGCTGGGGCCACCGGGTTTCCGCCAGCAGGGGCGGCGACAGAATCACCCACGCCAGATCACGCACGGTGGGCGTACGCAGCTGACGGGGGAGGGCGCTCAGGCTCGGGAACGGGTTATTCATCCAGGCAGAATAGCGGGTGATGGGCGCTTGGGGCCACCGCTCCACCGTCGCCTTCGGATGCAACCCGTACATTTCGCACCCTTGGAACGGCGCTGCTCGAAGGTTGCGCGCAGAGAGCCCATTTGCCGCCCCCGACCCCTTCGCCCATAATCGCGTTCTTTACACGCATCAAGCCTGCGGGAGCCCCATGGAGCAATTTCGAAATATCGGCATCATTGGTCGCCTGGGCAGTACCCAGGTGGTGGAGACCGTTCGCCGACTCAAGAAATTCCTGATATCCCGGCACCTGCATGTGATCCTCGAAGACGCCATTGCCGAGGTCCTGCCGGGCCACGGTTTGCAGACCTCTTCGCGCAAGATGCTCGGCGAAGTCTGCGACATGGTCATCGTCGTCGGCGGCGATGGCAGTCTGCTCGGCGCTGCCCGTGCGCTGGCCAAGCACAACGTGCCGGTGCTGGGCATCAACCGCGGCAGTCTGGGGTTCCTGACCGACATTCGCCCCGATGAGCTGGAAGTCAAAGTCGCCGAAGTGCTGGACGGCCATTATCTGGTGGAAAACCGTTTCCTGCTGCAGGCCGAAGTGCGCCGTCACGGTGAAGCGATCGGCCAGGGCGACGCCCTCAACGACGTGGTGCTGCACCCCGGCAAGTCCACGCGGATGATCGAGTTCGAAATCTACATCGACGGCCAGTTCGTCTGCAGCCAGAAGGCCGACGGCCTGATCGTCGCCACCCCGACCGGCTCCACGGCCTACGCGCTGTCGGCGGGCGGCCCGATCATGCACCCCAAACTCGACGCCATCGTCATCGTGCCGATGTACCCGCACACGCTGTCCGGCAGGCCAATTGTCGTCGATGGAAACAGTGAGCTGAAAATCGTTGTCTCAAAGGACATGACGATCTACCCACAGGTTTCCTGCGATGGCCAGAACCACTTCACCTGCGCGCCGGGTGACACCGTGACTGTGAAAAAGAAACCGCAGAAGCTGCGCCTCATTCACCCGCTCGATCACAACTACTACGAAGTCTGCCGCACCAAACTCGGTTGGGGCAGTCGGCTTGGCGGCGGGAGCGACTGATGCTCGATCCCGCGCGTGGCTACGATCTGATCGGTGACGTGCATGGTTGTGCCCAGACCCTTGAGCACTTGCTCGACACCCTTGGTTACCGCTTTCAGGCCGGCGTTTGGCGCCACCCTGAACGCATCGCCGTGTTCCTCGGCGACATCATCGACCGCGGCCCGCGCATTCGCGAAGCGCTGCACATCGTCCGTGACATGGTCGAGGCCGGCCAGGCGTTCTGCATCATGGGCAACCATGAATTCAACGCGCTGGGCTGGAGCACGCCGGCGCCGCCCGACAGCGGCCATGAGTGGGTGCGCGAACACACGCCGCGCCATGCCCGCTTGCTGGGCGAAACCCTGGCGCAGTTCGAGCAGCACCCCGGTGACTGGAATGACTTTCTCAAATGGTTTTACCAGCTGCCGCTGTTCATCGACGCCGAGCGCTTTCGTGTGGTGCACGCCTGTTGGGATGCCAGCCTGATCGCGCCTTTGCGCAGCGTTTACGGCGACGGCCGCATCGATCAGGCCTTCGTGCAGGCCTCGGCGGAGCCGGGCAGTTTTGCCAGCGCGGTGTTTGATCGGCTGCTGCGCGGCACCGCCATGCGCCTGCCCCACGGCATGACCCTGACCGGCGGCGACGGCCTGACCCGCGCCTCGTTCCGCACCAAATTCTGGGAAGACGACCCGCAGACCTACGGCGACGTGGTGTTCCAGCCTGACGCGCTGCCGGAGCCGGTGGCGCGGCGGCCGCTGTCACCCAGCGAGAAAAACGCGCTGCTGCGCTACGGCGCCAATGAACCACTGTTGTTCGTCGGCCACTACTGGCGCAGCGGCATCCCCGCGCCTATCCGTCCGAATCTGGCGTGCCTGGATTACAGCGCCGTGCTCTACGGCAAGCTGGTCGCGTATCGGCTGGACCAGGAAACCCAGATCGACCCGAACAAGTTCGTCTGGGTAGACGTCACCCGACCGGAGGTGGGTCAATGAGTCCGGTTGCTGTATTGCGTTTGCCCCTCCAAACCGACCTGAGTGGTTTCGTCGAGTTGCTGCGGCGCCTCAACGTGCCCCATCGGGTCAGCGAAGAGGCCGGCGAGCAAGTGCTGTGGGTGCCCGATGCGCCGCAACTGGCCGACGACATCCGCCAGCTTTATCAGCAATACCCCGAAGGTGACCCGACCGCGCAGTTGCCACCGGGCCGCGAAGTCGTGGCCGTGAGCAGGCCAAGCCCGCTGGCGCAAGTTCGCAGCAGCCCGGTCACCAGCGCGATATTGCTCATCTGCCTGATCGTCGCCGGCGTGACCCTGCTCGGCGACAACTTCGAGGCCTTGAGCTGGCTGACCTTCAACGACTTTCGCGTCAACGGCGAGTACATCAGTTTCCTGCCGGTGGAAACGTCGCTGGCTGCCGGGCAGTGGTGGCGCGTCGTCACCCCGATGTTGATCCACTTCGGCTTACTGCACCTGGTGATGAACGCGCTGTGGTTCTGGGAGTTGGGC
Organism: Pseudomonas graminis; assembly: GCF_013201545.1. Taxonomy (NCBI): domain Bacteria; kingdom Pseudomonadati; phylum Pseudomonadota; class Gammaproteobacteria; order Pseudomonadales; family Pseudomonadaceae; genus Pseudomonas; species Pseudomonas graminis. The sequence continues at coordinate 5,495,737 of NZ_CP053746.1, read as the reverse complement.
CGGCGCATCGAAATGCGCCAGGGCAGCTGGCAGCTGCTCGGCCTGACCCTGGCGTTCAGCGCGTTTTCCAACTACGGCCAGTATTTCTGGAGCGGCCCGAGCCTGTTCGGCGGCCTGTCCGGGGTACTTTATGGCCTGCTTGGCCACTGCTGGATCTTTCAATTGCTCGCTCCCAACCCCATGTATCGTTTACCACGCGGTGTTCTGGGGATGATGCTGATCTGGCTGGTGGTGTGCCTGTCCGGCGTGGTCGGTGTGCTCGGATTTGGCGAAATCGCCAACGGCGCCCACGTCGGCGGCCTGATCATCGGTTGTGCTACAGGTCTTGTGGGCGGTGCACTGGCCCGCCGCAAACATTAAAATCGCCCGCTTAATTCTGGGAGAACCCAATGTCCTCTTTTGTCGAAATGATCGAAAACATCACCCCGGACGTCTACGAAAGCCTGAAGCTGGCGGTGGAAATCGGCAAATGGTCCGACGGCCGCAAGCTGACGCAGGAGCAACGTGAGCTGTCGCTGCAGGCGCTGATTGCCTGGGAAGTGCGCAACGTGCCCGAAGACCAGCGCATCGGCTACATGGGCCCGCAAGAGTGCGCGTCGAAGTCGGCGCCGGTGCCCAATATCCTGTTCAAATCGGACTCCATTCATTGATTGAAATCGGCAGAGGCTCCGTCAACAAAATGTCCGCGCGGCTCGAGGCCTCGCGGGTGGAATACGCGTTCCGGCTGGGTGATTCACAGATCCCGGTCAACCCGCTGATCGGCAAGACCGTGCGCCTTGAGTTTCTGGGTGCGATTCATTGCAGCCATTGCGGCAAGCGCACCAAGACCAGCTACAGCCAGGGTTATTGCTACCCGTGCATGCTCAAGCTGGCCCAGTGCGACCTGTGCATCATGAGCCCCGAACGCTGCCATCACGAGCATGGCACCTGCCGCGATCCGGCGTGGGGCGAGCAGTTCTGCATGACCGAGCACGTGGTCTATCTGGCGAACTCGTCGGGCGTCAAAGTCGGCATCACCCGTGCCACTCAGCTGCCCACCCGCTGGCTGGATCAGGGCGCCAGTCAGGCGTTGCCCATCGTGCGCTGCGCCACGCGCCAGCAATCCGGTTTCGTTGAAGACCTGTTCCGCAGTCAGGTGGCCGACCGCACCAACTGGCGCGCGCTACTCAAGGGCGACGCACCGGCGGTTGACCTGGCGGCGATTCGTCAGCAACTGTTCGAGTCCTGCGCCGAAGGCCTGGTCGCGTTGCAGATGCGCTTTGGTTTGCAGGCCATTCAGGTGATGAACGATGTCGAGCCCATCGAGATCCGATACCCGGTAGAGGCCTACCCGACCAAGATCGTCAGCTTCAACCTGGACAAGAATCCGGTCGCCGAAGGCACCCTGTTGGGCGTCAAAGGGCAGTACCTGATCTTCGACACCGGCGTGATCAATATTCGCAAATACACGGCGTATCAACTCGCCGTGCATCAGTAGCCCGTATTAGCAGAAGAAGGGACAACAGCATGCGCACCGACCAGCCGAAAATGATTTACCTGAAGGATTATCAGGCGCCGGAGTACCTCATTGACGAGACCCACCTGACGTTTGAATTGTTCGACGACCACTCGCTTGTCCACGCGCAGTTGGTGATGCGCCGCAACCCGGAGCGCGCCGCGCTGGCCCAGGGCGCGGCCTTGCCACCGCTGGAACTCGACGGCCAGCAGCTTGAGCTGCTGTCGGTGAAACTGGCGGATGTCGACCTGTCCGAGGGCGACCTGTCACAGAACGGCTACCAGTTGACCTCCGACAGCCTGACCGTGCAGCCGACGTCCGAGACCTTCACCCTCGACACCACCGTGAAGATCCACCCGGAAACCAACACCGCCCTGGAAGGCCTGTACAAATCCAGCGGCATGTTCTGCACCCAGTGCGAGGCCGAGGGCTTCCGCAAGATCACCTATTACCTCGACCGCCCGGACGTGATGAGCAAGTTCACCACGACGGTCAGCGCCAACAAGCAGGCCTTCCCGATCCTGCTGTCCAACGGCAACCTGATCGCCGCCGGCCCGTCCGATGACACCCAGCGTCACTGGGCAACCTGGGAAGACCCGTTCAAGAAGCCGGCCTACCTGTTCGCGCTTGTGGCCGGTGATTTGTGGTGTATCGAAGACACCTTCGTCACCATGAGCCAGCGCAAGGTCACGCTGCGCATCTTCGTTGAGCCGGAAAACGTCGACAAATGCCAGCACGCCATGGACAGCCTGAAGAAGTCGATGCGCTGGGACGAAGAGGTCTACGGCCGCGAATACGATCTGGACATCTTCATGATCGTCGCCGTCAACGACTTCAATATGGGCGCCATGGAGAACAAGGGCCTCAACATCTTCAACTCCAGCGCCGTGCTGGCCCGCGCCGAAACCGCCACCGATGCCGCCCACCAGCGCGTGGAAGCGATCGTTGCCCACGAATACTTCCACAACTGGACCGGCAACCGCGTCACCTGCCGCGACTGGTTCCAGCTGTCGCTGAAGGAAGGCTTCACGGTGTTCCGTGATTCCGGCTTCTCGGCGGACATGAACTCGGCCACGGTCAAGCGCATCCAGGACGTTGCCTACCTGCGCACCCACCAATTCGCCGAAGATGCCGGCCCCATGGCCCACGCCGTGCGCCCGGACAGCTTCATCGAGATTTCCAACTTCTACACCCTGACCGTGTACGAAAAGGGCGCGGAAGTGGTCGGCATGATCCACACGCTGTTGGGCGTGGAAGGATTCCGCAAGGGCAGCGACTTGTTCTTCGAGCGCCATGACGGCCAGGCCGTGACCTGCGACGACTTCGTCAAGGCCATGGAAGACGCCAACGGTGTCGACTTCACGCAGTTCAAGCGTTGGTACTCCCAGGCCGGTACGCCGCGTCTGGCGGTCAGCGAGTCTTACGACGCTGCTGCGAAAACCTACAGCCTGACCTTCCGTCAGAGTACGCCGACAACGCCGGGCCAGCCGGGCGACCAGAAGCTGCCGTTCGTGATCCCGGTCGCCATGGGCCTGCTGGACGCTCAAGGTCAGGAGCTGCCCCTGCGCCTGCACGGCGAAGCACCGGCGGTGAACACTTCCCGCGTACTGTCGGTAACCGAAGCCGAGCAGACCTTCACCTTCATCGACATCGACGAACAACCGCTGCCTTCGCTCCTGCGCGGGTTCTCGGCACCGGTCAAACTCAGCTTCCCGTACAACCGCGATCAGTTGATGTTCCTGATGCAGCACGACAGCGATGGCTTCAACCGCTGGGATGCCGGTCAGCAATTGTCGGTTCAGGTGCTGCAGGACCTGATCGCCCAGCACCAGAAGGGCGAGCTGCTGGTCATGGATCAGCGTCTGATCACCGCGCTGCACACCGTACTGACCGACGAAAGCCTGGATCAGGCCATGGTCGCGGAAATGCTCTCGCTGCCGGGCGAGGCGTACCTCATTGAGATCAGCGAAGTGGCGGACGTCGATGCGATCCACGCCGCGCGGGAGTTTGCCCGTCAGCAATTGGCCGACAACCTGAGCGACGCGCTGTGGACGCGTTATCAGACCAACCGCGAGCTGTCCAAGCAGACGCCGTATGTGGCCGCGTCCGAGCACTTCGCTCGCCGAGCGTTGCAGAACATCTCGCTGTCGTACCTGATGCAGACCGGCAAGCCGGAGGTTCTGGCCGCCGCCATCGATCAGTTCGACACGGCCGACAACATGACCGAGCGCCTGACCGCCCTGGCCGTGTTGGTGAACTCGCCGTTCGAGGCCGAGAAGGCCAAGGCGCTGGAAGTGTTCGCGGAAAACTTCAAGGACAACGCGCTGGTCATGGATCAGTGGTTCAGCGTGCAGGCCGGCAGCACCTTGCCGGGCGGGCTGGAGCGGGTGAAAGCGCTGATGCAGCACCCGGCGTTCACCCTGAAGAACCCGAACAAGGTGCGTGCCCTGATCGGCGCCTTTGCCGGGCAGAACCTGATCAACTTCCATGGGGCGGACGGTTCGGGCTATCGCTTCCTGGCCGATCTGGTCATCGAGCTGAACGGCTTCAACCCGCAGATCGCCTCGCGCCAACTGGCGCCGCTGACCCGCTGGCGCAAGTACGACAGCGCGCGGCAAGCGCTGATGAAAGCGGAACTGGAGCGCATCCTCGCCTCCGGCCCGCTGTCGCCGGACGTGTATGAAGTGGTGAGCAAAAGCCTGGCGTAAACCGGGCGGTTGTTGAAAAGGGCTGTCCGTTTGCTCGGACAGCCCTTTTTTGTGGGCGCTGATTCCTGGTTTCAGCGCTTCGGATGCAGTCTTGCACGCTACGCCTTCGTAGGACTGGCTTTAGCCGGGAAGAGGCCGGTTTGTGCGCCACCCATTTTGCGGTGTGACGAATGACGCCTTCCCGGCTGAAGCCGGTCCCACAATTTGCGACGTCCAAGGATCCCGGCCAGCTGGCGATCAGGCGTTGAAGCCGATAATCGCCTTGGTCTCCAGATACTCCTCAAACCCCATCACGCCGTACTCCCGGCCGTTGCCCGAGCGCTTGTAGCCGCCGAAGGGCGCCATGGGGTTCCACGCCGGATGGTTCAAATGCACTTGCCCGGCGCGGATGCGCGAGGCGACGGCGCGGCCCAGTTCGAGGTCCTGCGCCTGCACGTGGGCGCCCAGACCGTAGACGGTGTCGTTGGCGATGGCCACGGCTTCGTCGATGGTGTCGTAGGCGAGGATGCACAGCACCGGGCCGAAGATTTCCTCCTGAGCGATGCGCATCGCCGAACCCACTTCGGAGAACACCGTTGGCTTGGTGTAATAACCTTTTTCAAACCCCGGCACGCGGCCTGGTCCGCCGCACAGCAATTTAGCGCCTTCGCTGATGCCGGCCTGGATCATGGCCTGGACGCGGCTGAACTGGGCTTCGTTGGCAATCGGGCCGAGTTGGGTGTCGGGGGATTGCGGGTCACCGACGATCAACGCGTTGGCGGTGTCGGCGGCCAGTGCTTCGACTTCGGCGAGGCGGGCGCGGGGCACGATCATCCGGGTCGGCGCGCTGCACGATTGGCCGACGTTGCGGAAGGCCGACAGCACCCCCAGCGGCACGGCTTTGGCGAAGTCGGCGTCGGGCAGCATCACGTTCGGCGACTTGCCGCCCAGTTCCTGGGTCACGCGTTTCACCGTCACCGCCGCCGCTTGCGCGACGAGGGCACCGGCCCGATTTGAGCCGGTGATGGAAATCATGTCGATGTCAGGGTGTGCGGCGATCGTGGCGCCAACTTCAGGACCACTGCCGTTGACCAGATTGAACACGCCGGGGGGCAGGCCGGCGTCGTGGACCAGTTGAGCGAACAGCAAAGCGCTCAACGGCGACAGCTCGCTGGGTTTCAACACCACGGTGCAACCGGCGGCGAGGGCCGGCGCGACTTTGGCGGTGATCTGGTACAGCGGCCAATTCCACGGCGTGATCAGGCCGCAGACGCCGATGGCTTCCCGCTCGATGGCGGTGCTGCCTTCAACGGTCTGGAAGCGGTAGGTGGACAGCAGATCCCGGGCGACCCGCACGTGCTCGGCGGCCAGCGGCACCTGCATGGCGCGGGAGAAACTGATGGCCGCGCCCATTTCCAGCGTCAGGGCCTGGGCCAGCGGCTCTTTGCGCTCAAGGATCAATGCGTGGATTTTGCTCAGGATCGATGCGCGTTCAGCGACTGGCGTTGCTGACCATCCAGGGAACGCCGCGCGCGCTGCTGCGACGGCCCGATTAACGTCTTCGGCCGAACCCCGCGCGACCTCGGCGACCACCTCTTCAGTGGCGGGATTGATCACCGGCAGAAGAGCCGGAACCGCGGGGGAAGTCCACTCGCCATTGATGTAAAACTGCCCGGCGTTGTGCAGCTCAAGGCCGTGGGGGTGTGAAGAGTGTGAGGTCATCCAGCTAGCTCCCTGGAGCGGTGATAAGTGCTGCGAACAGCGAGTCCTGACGTCTCGATACGCTAACAAACCGGCCCAGGCAAAAGATGCCGTTGTTGCGGTCTGCAAGGGAGAATCTGCTGAATCCGGCGATGTGTACGCCATCAATTTTGCGGTGTAACGCCTGACGCTTTCCCGGCTAAAGCCGGTCCCACTAAAGGCAGCGCGTTGCATCATTGGGGTGTGCACGCGCTTTTGATTTCAGTGGGACCGGCTTCAGCGGGGAAGAGGCCAGTGTGAGCGCCATCAATTTTGCGGTGTGGCATCCGACGCCTTCCCGGCTAAAGCCGGTCCCACTAAAGGCAGCGCGTTGCATCATTGGGGTGTGCACGTGCTTTTGATTTCAGTGGGACCGGCTTTAGCCGGGAAGAGGCCAGTGTGAGCGCCATCAATTTTGCGGTGTGACGCCTGACGCTTTCCCGGCTAAAGCCGGTCCTACAAATGGCGGCGCGCCTGGCAACGTTCACCCAATCGCCTGGGTCACCATCGCAAACTGGACAATGCCATCCCGTGACCGTGGCGGCTCACCCTGCACCATGCGGGGCGCGCGATCGACGCACGGCAGCCCCAGGCTTTCCAGCCACTCCACCAGCCCGCAATCAGCCAGAATATCGAAACGCACAAACGCGCCGGGGATCAGGTCCAGCAAGTGCGTGATCATCTGCTGCGCCTGCTCCAGATTCTGCGCAACCATCGGGCCGATAAGATACCCGCGGCCAAAACGGCGGAGCAGGGCGCAGCCTTTCAGTTGCCCGTGCACCTCGACGCCCACCACACACTCCGCCATCGGCAGCAGATCATTGAGGACCGAAGTGCGATCCAGCCCGCTGCCGGCGTTGGCCAGTTCGATCACCTGCGGGTATTCGGCCTCGGTCACTTCGCGACAAAGCCCAGCCCCCATCGCAGCCGGAACAGGCGGCGTCTGCGGCACGCCCTGATGCTGCTGAATCCGCGCGTATTCGACAAAACCCATGCTCACATACAGCGGCGCCCCTGATTCAGTGGCATTGAGGATCGGCGTACGCGGCGCGGCGGCGTCCAGGCACAGGTTCATCAACTGGCGGCCGATGCCTTTGCTCTGGTGCTGATCACTGACGATCACCAGCCCGATGGACGAATAAGCCCCCTGATGGCAGGCAAACGCCACGCCCACCAATTGCCCGTCATGGTCAGCGACAAAACCCTCGGACGTGCGCTGCACCATCGCCCAGTCTGCCTCGCGATGGGGCCACTTCAAATGCACGGAGAGCGCGTGGGCGGCGGGCATGTCGGCCGCCGTGGCCATGCGATAAACGTAGGCGTCGCTCATATGAGTTTTCCTGTGCTGAGTAGGCTGGTCGCCAATTGCGGTACGAGTGATGGCTGAGTAAACCGGCGAATGTCGAAGGGGCTGATGGACGTGCTGGTGCTGCCGGTGCTGATCAGTTCGGCCATCACATCGCCGACCCCAGGGCCGAGCTGAAAGCCATGGCCGCAAAAACCGAAGGCGTAAAACAGCCCGTCAACCATGCCGCTGCGGCCCATGACCGGCAGGGAGTCCGGCGTGTAGCTTTCGATGCCGCTCCAGGTGCGGATGATGTTGAGTTTCTCGGCGCCGGGAACCAGCCGCTTCATCTGACGCATCTGATTGAGCAGGCTTTCAGGCTTGAAAAACGCCCGACGGTTGACCATGTCCGGCGCGCAACGGGCGCCGCCACCGATGATGATGTTCCCGCGCGGGATCTGCCGAAAGTAGATCACCTCTTCCTTGATCTTGGTGAACACGCCGATCACCGTCGGCAATGCGTAGGGCACCGGCTCGGTCACCGACATCTGCGGGCCGTTGGGCTCCAGGGGCACGGGTTCATCGAACTGTTGAGACAGCTTGGTCGCCCATGCGCCGGCGGTGATCAACAGCTGCTCGGCGACGAACAATTGCCCGTCAGTGGTGGTGACGTGAAACACGCCGCCGACCTTTTGCACGTCGGCGACTTCGGTGCGTTCTTCGATCCGTGCGCCAAGCCGACGAGCCGCGCGCGCAAAGGCGGGTGCCGCCAGACGCGGGTTGGCGTGACCGTCGTGGGGCGCGTAGGAGCCGCCTTTCACCTCTGCGCCAAGGATGGGGAACCGCTTTTGCAGCTCGGCGCCGCGATAGATTTTCAGATCCAGCTGTTCGGCTTCCGGCGCAGCGGCGTAGGCCTCCAGTTCGGCGATTTCATCCTCGCGATAACACACGCGCATGTGCCCGCTGGGGATGAATTCGAGGTCGTCGTCGATCAACTCCGGCAGGCGCTTCCACAATCCCCACGACCGGTTCGCCAGTTCCAGCTGGCCCAGATAACGCCCTTGGCGGCGGACGTTGCCGAAGTTCACGCCGCTGGCGTACTGACCGATCTGGTCGCGTTCCAGCAGGGTCACCGAGCAACCGCGCCGCTGCAGGAAAAACGTCGACGAGGCGCCCATGACGCCCCCGCCGATCACAAGTACATCGCTTTTTTGCGGGTTCATGAAGGCTCCTCTTGCAGGTTATGGGCTGACAGGCCGCGGGGTTGCAGGTCACGCGCCACGGCTTCGATTTCGATCAGGTAACCGTGATGCAAGACCGGGACCGGCACCACGGCGCGGGCGGGTCGATGCTCACCCAGGTATCGCCCATAGAGTTGGTCAAAGGCCGGCCAGTGTTCAATGCCCACCACGTAGACCGTCACTTTCAACAAGTCGCTAGGGCTCAGACCCGCTTCAGTCAGGATCGCCACTAGGTTGTCGAGGGCAATCGAGGCCTGCACCTCGAACGGTTGGTCGGCGCTGTGCTCGCCATTGGCGCGCACCGGCAACTGCCCGGACACGTACACCACGCCGCCGTAAGCCACTGCTTGGGAATAATGCCCGCCCGGCGCCGCTGCGTGGGGCGTGTGAATGATCTCGATGTCACCAGCCATGCAGACGACTCCAGGTGTGCACCGCGCCATCGGCGTCGAGGGCGTGATAGTCCGGGAACTGCGCGCCGGTGGCGCAGGCGTGGTTGGGCAGGATGCGCAGGCGGCTGCCGATGGGGAAACGTGTGGCGAGGTCGGCACTGTCGGCGCCGCCCAAGGTAACGATCCCGTGCTCCTGATTGGCGCCTGTGACCAACGCCCCTTCGATCCACTCGCCCGTTTCGGTGCACACCTGGCCGTAACCGAAATCGTGGCGCTGACGCTGGGTGCCGCGATCACGACTCATGGCCATCCAGCCGGCGTCGGTGATGATCCAGCCCTTGTCCTGCTGATGGCCGATCACCGTGGTCAGCACGCTCAGGGCCAACTCGTCGGCCTGGCAGACGCCGATGTTGTGCATGACCAGATCGAAGAACACATAAACGCCCGCGCGCACTTCCGTCACGCCATCCAGATTCAGGGCCGAGAGGGCGGTGGGCGTGGAGCCGATGCTGACGTCCGGGCAGGCCATCCCGGCGTCACGAATGCGTTGAGCGGCGCGGACGCAGAGGGCTCGCTCTTGTTCGGCGAGGGCTTGCAGGGCTTCGGGGTTGTCGAGTTCGTAGCTGGAACCGGCGTGGGTCATCACACCGCGCAGTTGCAGGCCGCCTTCGATGAGGATGCGTGCCACGTCGATCAGCGCGGGGTCTTCAGCGGCGAGGCCCGAACGATGACCGTCGCAGTCGACCTCAATCCAGATGCGTAAGCGTTCGCCGTGCTCCTTCGCGAAGGCGACGATGGCCTGTGCGCCCTGAACGCTGTCGGTGAGCACGCTCAGGTGGCAGCCGGCGCGCCGCAGCGCCAGCGCCTGAGACAATTTGCCGGGCGCGATGGCGACCGCGTACAACACGTCGCTGATGCCTTGGTTAAAACAGTGCTCGGCTTCTTTCAGCGTCGAGACCGTCACACCGCTGGCGCCGGCCGCGATCTGCGCCTGAATCACCGGCAGGCATTTGCTGGTCTTGACGTGGGGACGCAGCCGCACGCCGAGGCTGTTCATGCGCTGCTGCATGCGCTGGATGTTGCGCTGCATGCGCGGGACGTCCACCAGCGCGGCGGGCGTGTCGAGAGAAGCGATCGGCGTAGACATGACGGAACTCGGGTGGCGAGGGACAGGCTGCACTCTACTCAGCTGTCGTTAAGGTGTGGTTCAATCCAGTCTCATCAATCATTAAGTAAGAGTGAATGATCTCCATCGAAGACCTGCGCCTGGCGGTCGCCCTGAGCCGTGCCGAGTCCTTGAGTGCGGCGGCCAGAGCGCTCAATGTTTCGCCGCCGGCGCTGTCCATGCGCCTGCGTAAACTGGAGACCCTACTGGGCCTGACCCTGGCCAACCGCGACGCCCGCCGCCTGAGCCTGACGGCCGATGGCGAACGCTTCTCCCGGGAAAGCGCGCTATTGCTCGAACAGCTCGAAGCGCTGCCCGAATCCTTCCGGCAAAAGGACGAAAGACTGGTCGGCACCCTGCGACTGGCGGCGCCGTTCGGTTTCGGACGACAGCGACTGGCACCGCTGCTGGCGCGTTTCATCCGGCTGCATCCGCAGCTGTGCCTGCATCTGGACCTGCGCGAAACCCCGTGGCCGGATCGCCACGACAGTGACGCCGTGATCCACATCGGCCACCTCAACGACAGCCTCTGGACCGCGCGGCAACTTTCACCCAACGAACGCTGGCTGTGCGCAAGCCCGGCCTATCTGCACGAACACGGTGAGCCGACGTCGCCGGACCAACTCAGCGCGCACCGCTGTATCTGCATCCGCGAGAACGACGAAGACGTCACCCTCTGGCACCTGCGCAAAGGCCCCGCCCGCAAAACCCTGCGCGTCGAACCGGCCCTGCTGACCAACGACGGCAGCGTCGCCCGCCGCTGGGCCGAACAAGGCCTGGGCCTGGTCCTGCGCTCGCAATGGGACGTCAGCGACGCCATCGCCAGCGGCAACCTCATCCGCGTCCTCGCCGACTGGAACTTCGACAGCGCCCCCGTCAACCTCCTCGTACCCTCCCGCAAACTGCGCAGCCCGAGGGTGCAAGCGTTAGTGGCGTTTCTGGAAGATGCGTTGAAGGTGTGAGTGGCGAGTTCGATCTGCAAGCAGGCGTTACACCGCAACAACGTCGGCGCTGCGACTGGCCTCTTCCCGGCTAAAGCCGGTCCCACTAACAGCGCGCGTTGCATCAGTGAGACCGGTGACGCGGAGCGTCACAGGATGCATTCCCACGCGGAGCGTGGGGAACGATCGGACAGAAACAGCAACAGCTTCGCGAGCAAGCTCGCTCCCACAGGTAGGGTGTCTGATCAGCAAAACTACCAGCGCCCACACTGGCCTCTTCCCGGCTAAAGCCGGTCCCACAAAAAAGCACCGCGTGGAGCCAGTGAGACCGGTGACGCGGAGCGTCAGGGGATGCATTCCCACGCGGAGCGTGGGAACGATCAAGATCAAAGGCTTCCCGGCTAAACCCGGTCCTACTAAGCGTAAGCGCGCTTTTGATCTTCGTGCGCAAAAAGCCCAGACACCGCCAATCGCGACTTGGGTGCAGGCCGAAGGCAGACGACGCGCAGTGGGCCGAGCCGCATGGATGCGGCGAGAGCGCCGTCAGGACAGGGATGTCCGTTCGGCGCGGGCCCACGGAGCGTCGTCGGAGTGAGGGAACCCCGAGGTACGAGGGGCCAAACCAGGAGCAAGCACCCTTGGTTACTTGGGGTGCTTTTCCAAGTAACTCGCCGAAGGCGAAACAGTCTGCCCCCAGGCAGACGCCCTTGATCCTGATCTTGATCTTGATCTTAAGAGAGACGCTGAACTCACTTCACCGCATAGACCTTGCGCACATAAACCGTACTGGTCCACGCACAAAACGCCCCCTTCACCACAAACACCGTATCCCCCGGATTGACCGTCACCTCACCGCCGTCATCATCGGCCAGCGTCACACTCCCCTCCAACAGATGCATCAACTCATGCAACCGATGCGCACGACCATGGCGCTGATACGGCGTCGAATCCCAGATCCCCACCTTCAACGCCGTCACCTCATCATCGAACAGACTCAACGCCCGACACTGCGGCGCAGGCCCGACCAAAATCGGCGGCTCCAGCGTCGCAGACGGCTCCAGCCAGATATGGGCCGGCAACAGCGTCAAACCGGGTCGCGCAGGGGTACCCGCCACATCCACCGCACAAAACGCCCACTCACTGCCAATGCTGGCATGCAACGCCACGCGACTGCCACGGCCAATCACCGCACTGTCACCGACGCCCAACTCCAGCGTCTGCTCCGCGCTGCTCAGCACCATATGGCCGGCGTGCACCACCAGCGTCTCGCTGTAGGGAAAGTCCTCGATCAACGCGTCGCCGGTGAACCGCACAAGCCCGGCCGACACCCCGTCATCGCCGCGCCACGCCACCTGTCGCGCTTCGGCAAAGGGATCAAAGGCGCTCAACGGCGCCGAGTTGAAAGAGGTGGAAACACCGCTGCCATCAGCGCGCGCCAACAACAAAATACCGGGAGATGACATGGTTGATGCTCCGTAAAAAATCAGCCGATCGCCTGGGTGATCAGCGCAAAAGGTTGCACGCCCTGACTGGCCTCGGGCGGGGTGCCTCGGGCCATCTGCACCACGGTGTCGATGTTCTTCAGGCCCGCCGTTTCCAGCCAGTCGCTCAGGCCGCAGGCCACGGGGATGTCGATGCGCACAAAGGTGTCCGGCACCTGGGCCAGCAAGACGGCGATCAGGTGCTGGGCCTGATGGATGTTTTCCGCCACCACCGGCCCGATGCAGCGCCCGCGCCCGAATGGCCGCAGCAAGGCGAAACCGCGCAGCTGACCGTCACGCTCGATGCCCACCGCGTGCTCCACCTGCAGGTCGCGCAGCACGTCGCGGCGGTCCAGGCCGCTGGCGGCTTTGGCGAGGGTGAGGAGGGCGGCGTGATCGTCGGCAGTGAGGGCGCGGCAGGTTTCACCGTCAGCCAGCTCCACCAGCGCCGGGACGATGGCCTGGCCCTGATGCTGCTGCACCCGGCCGAATTCGACGAAACCCTGGCTGGCATACAACGGCTTGCCGGCGACGGTGGCGTTAAGAATCGGCGTACGCGGCTCGCAGGCGGCGAGGGCCCTTTCCATCAAGCGGCGGCCAATGCCCTGGCCCTGGTAATCGTTGCTGACGATCACCAGGCCGATGGTCGCGAAATCACCCTGAGGGCAGACAAAGGCGCTGCCGATCAGACGGCCGCCATCCATCACCACGAAGCCGTCGCTGACCCGGTGCAGCATCGCCCAGTCGTCCAGGCGATGGGGCCATTTCAGTTGCACTGACAAGTCATGGGCGGCGGTCAGGTCGGCCACGGTCATGGGGCGATAGGTATAAGAAGGGTGCGGCAGGGCGGACATGGCGAGGCTCCGTTATGCGTTATTCAAGTGGCACTGAACGCCTGTATCCCACCTGATTAAAGGGCTGACAAGAGGGCTCGGGATATTCGGCAGATTCGTCGCACGGCGGGGGACGGGACCCTACTTCGTACTTAAATCCGGGGCGAGGGCGGCAGCAAATGCCACGGGACATTGGTGCCGAATAACACGGCACCGAGCGCTTTTTTCAAGCAGTTGCAGCGGGCGGTAGACAGACTTTTGCCGGATGGGCACCATTCATGCAGCCACCGACGCATTCGCCTCACGGCGCGGGGCACGGTGACAATTCAGGCACCAGACAACGCCGGTCACCAGCAGCACAATGGCCGCCCACTCAAAGTTGTCAGGGAGTCGGTGCTCCCATATAAAGCCAAACACCAGCGCCGCCAATGTCTCGATCACCAGCACTTGTCCACTGAGCGCCAGCGGCAGCAGCCTGCTCGCCTGATTCCAGCACGCGCCACCCACCACCGAGGACAGCAAGGCGACGCCCCCGGCCACTCCCAAAACATGCAGCCAGTCCGCGGCGCTGTACGTACCGGCCTGAAACCCCAGGACAGGCACTGCCAACAGCAGGGACTGGGCGCCGGTCATGACCCCGGTCAGGAGCGCCCAGTCATGGGACGAAACCTCGGTGACTTGAACCAGTCGCCGAGCGTTGCTCACGGCGTACCAGCTCCAGGTCACCAGTGCGCCCACCGCACACAAAATCCCGCCAACGTTGGTCAATGCATCCGGCCTGTCGCCTTTGAACAGGGCGTGCCAGCTGATCAGTACGACGCCCCCGACCGCGCAACACAGCGAAGGAATCAGCTTGCGCAAAGGGACGGCGTTGGCGTCATGACGGCCTGCCAGCGTCACGATGACCGGAATCAGTCCGACAATCAGGGATGTGGTGGCGATGCCGACCCATTGCACACCGGTGCCCACCAGCGAGTAGTAGAGGAGGTTGCCGATCAGGCTCAGCCAGAACAGTGATTTCCAGTCAGCCATACCGAGTTGCGCACAGACCCGGCGCCACCGGGGCATCAACAGCGCTGCGGAGATGGCGCCGTAGCAGAGGAATCGGATGACGGCGAACTGCAGGCCGCTCAAGCCCGGCGTCAGCTGCGGGCCCAGAAAAATCACCCCCCAGCACAGCCCCGCACACACCCCGTAGCCGATGCCTTTTAGCAGTGCTCGATCAGCCAACATTTCATCCGCTCCAAACCGTAAGGCCACAAGTCTGGGGCAATGGAATCGGGGCGTATTGTCCGTACCGGTCGAATTTTTTACCCAGGCTGTTTGTGCGCCTTGCGGTACGCCGCGGGTGTCGTGGCGCTGACACGCTGCATGGCCCGGGTGAGGGAGGCCTGATCGGAGAAGCCTGCACGCAAGGCAATCTCGGCGATCGACAACGAGGTGCCACGCAGCCATCGCTGAGCTTCCTGAATGCGCAAGCCAGTGAGGAAGGTTTGCGGGCTTTGTCCGAACATTTGCCGGAATCGCTGGTGCAGTTGACTGATGCTCATGCCTGCCGCGTGCGCCATGACCTCATTGCTCCAGTGGTCACCGGGCGTGGCTCGCAGACGGCCTATCAGTTGAGCCATGGGCGACGGCGATCCGACGGTGTCCGACAACAGGGAGGACAGCAACAGCGGGCCGAGCTGTGAAGCGCTCAAGGCCAGTTGCTCATTGCCGATCAGCTCGGCGAACTCGATCAGCCGCCGGGTGGCGGGGGAAACCGGCACGTACACACGCTTGGCCAGCGGCGCGATGTGCAAGGCCTCCAGCGTAGTCGCGGCGCAGTCCAGGATCAGAAACCGGCTGTCAACGTGGGTGAGTTGGGAGTGCGCCGAGCCCGGCATCACCACGGCTGCCAATGACTGATCGATAGCCCCTTCACGACCGTCCACGTTGATTTCCATTCGCCCGCGGATCGGCAGCACCAACTGAGTGTGGTCGTGCTGGTGATTGGGGTTTTCCCTGTCGTAGCTGCGGACTTCAAGGTTTACAAACATAGCGCACCATCCCGCCAGGCGGGTCATTCAGGGTCGAGCATTCGCCGTGCCCGTGCACCTTACCGATGCGGTGCGGGGGGCGGGATTCTACCACTTGGCGAACAGGCCGTTGTGCCCGCCCGATGTCCTGCACGCCGACACAGAATGGCTGCACCGCAGTGGCTGAGCCCGGGTCAGTCAGCCGTCATCCAGGGAGGGGGCGAAAGCAGAATCTGCCCTCACCGCAGAATCAGTTAATCCCGCGCGTACCACGCCACATTATCTGCCGCCCCGACGCCCATTCTTAAGCCTTTGCCCGCCCGAACGCCTTCAAAAGCCCCCTAAAAGCGCACAAACACAGGCCCTGCCCAAGGCTGGCGCGCACCGCAAACTCTGCTGAGCCCAGCCACCAAAACGGTGGTTTGTATTGAGCACGGGTCGTTTTAGACGGCATATGCTGATTTCACAGTGATGTAATGAAGCTGTGCTGCAACGAGGCCGACGCGCCGCCAGGGCAGCGAACGCTTGCCACACTCAACTGACTTCAGGACCGCACTCAATGAGCTTTCTTCGTCCCAAATTCATTACGTTCGACTGCTACGGCACGCTCACCAACTTTCACATGGGCACCATGACCCGCGAGCTGTTTGCTGACCGCGTCAAGCCTGAACAGATGGACCAGTTCGTCAAAGACTTTTCGGCCTATCGCCTCGATCAGGTCATGGGCGACTGGCAGCCGTACGACGTGATCCTCAAGACCGCCCTGGCCCGGACCTGCAAGCGCTGGGGCGTCGAGTACCGTGATGAAGGCCAACTGTATTACGACGCCGTGCCGACCTGGGGCCCCCACGCCGATGTGCCGGCCGGTCTGTCGAAGATCGCCGACAAGATTCCCCTGGTGATCTTCTCCAACGCCAGCGACAGCCAGATCATGTCCAACGTCGACAAGCTCGGCGCGCCGTTTTACAAGGTCTTCACCGCCGAACAGGCCCAGGCCTACAAGCCGCGTCTGGCGGCATTCGAGTTCATGCTCGACAACCTCGGCTGCGGCCCGGAAGACATCTTGCATGTGTCTTCGAGCTTCCGTTACGACCTGATGTCGGCCCACGACATGAAGATCAAGCACAAGGCGTTCGTGGCCCGTGGTCATGAAGTCCCGGCGAATGCGTACTTCGAGTACCAGCAGATCACCGACATCGGCGGACTGCCGGCGCTGGTGGGTCTGTAACTCAAACACCGTCTCCACGCCGTTTCAGCGCCGCCGTTTTAGCAATAAGGGGTTAAAGATGGGCAGTGAATCCTATTGGCTCGACACTTCACCGGCCTTCACCGGTGCCCAACCCGGCGGCTTGCCCGGGCAGGTCGACGTGGCCGTGATCGGCGGTGGATTCACCGGCCTGTCAGCGGCGCGAGCCTTGGCCCTCAAGGGTGCCAGCGTGGTCGTGCTGGACGCCGGTCGGGTCATCGGCGAAGCCTCGGGGCGCAACGGTGGGCAGTGCAACACCGGCGTCGCGCAGGATTACGCCGGTCTGCACGCCAGTCTCGGTGCGGCCAGGGCGCGCGCCTATTACCAGGCCTATGAAAGCGCGGTCCAGACCGTGGTGTCGCTGGTCGAGCAGGAAGGTATCGCCTGCGATCTGCTGCGCAACGGCAAGCTCAAACTGGCGGCCAAACCCCTGCATTACGAAGGCTTGGCCCGCACCTGCGAGCTGATTCGCCAGGAGGTGGACGCCGACGTCGAGCTGCTGAATGCCGAGCAGACCCGTGCCGAAGTCAACTCGTCGCAGTTTCACGGTGGCTTATTGCAGCGCAACGGCGTGCAAATGCATGTCGGCCGCTTTGGGGTCGGTCTGGCGGAAGCCGCTGCCCGGCGCGGCGCAATGATTTACCAACACACCGCGGTCAAGGACTGGAAGCCCCAGGCCGGCGGTTATCAGGTCAACACCGCCAAGGGCTCACTGCACGCAGGCCAAGTGCTGCTGGCGACCGGCGCTTGCCAGCACGGCGACCTCGGCTGGTACCGCCGGCGGATCGTGCCGGTGGGCAGTTTTGTCATCGCCACGGAAGTCTTGCCCCAGGCGCTGATCGACGAGTTGTTGCCACAGCACCGGGCGTACGTGACCAGCCGCCAGATCGGCAACTACTTCCGCCTGACCCCGGACAACCGCCTGCTGTTCGGCGGCCGTGCGCGGTTTGCCATGTCCGACGGCGTGTCCGACGCCAAAAGCGGCAAGGTGCTGCAGGCGGCGATGCTGAACATGTTCCCGCAATTGGCCAACGTGAAAATCGACTACTGCTGGGGCGGCCTGGTGGACATGACGTCCGACCGCCTGCCCCGCGCCGGCCAGCACGGCGGCGTGTTTCATTCCATGGGCTACAGCGGCCATGGCGTGCAGATGTCCGTGCACATGGGCCAGGTCATGGCCGAGGTCATGGCCGGCAACGCGGCGGCCAACCCCTGGCGTGAACTGGACTGGCCGGCGATCCCCGGGCACTTCGGCAAGCCGTGGTTTCTGCCGTTCGTGGGCGCGTATTACCGCTTGCAGGACTATCTGCACTGACGCCTGCACTGAGTCGCCCGCTGTAGCGTCACCGTCGTCTGCGTTTCCAGGACGCTCCGGACATCCGTGAGCACTCGAATATCCCGATCATCGACAGGTAGCCTTGATATGACTGACCACAAAGACACCCCCGAGCTTATCTCCGGCCCAGACAGCCTGCGGGTATTCGAAGGCCTCAATCGCGGCATGTCGCGGCGCAACGCCTTGCAGATGCTCGGCCTTGCCGGCGTCGCCGCAGCGGGGGCGGGCAGCCTGTTCGGCAGCGCCGGCAAACTGTTTGCCGAAGAAGCCACCGCCGGCGGCAAAGGCAAACCCGGCGGCAAGATTCGCGTCGCCGGCATGTCCAGCTCCACCGCCGACACCCTCGACCCGGCCAAGGGCGCGCTGTCCACCGACTATGCCCGCCACTACATGTTCTACAACGGCCTGACCCGTTTCGATAAGCACCTGGTGCCGCAGCTGGAACTGGCCGAGCGCATCGACAACGTCGACGCCACGCTGTGGACCATCACCCTGCGCAAGGACGTGACCTTCCACAACGGCAAGAGCCTCGGTGCCGCCGACGTGGTGTTCTCCCTCAGCCGGCACAAGGACCCGATCACCGGCTCCAAAGTCATGCCGCTGATGGAGCAGTTCGCCGAGATCAAGGCCACCGGCCCGAACGAAGTGCAGATCCGCCTCAGCGCGCCGAACGCCGAACTGCCGTCGATCCTCGCCGTGTCGCACCTGCTGATCGTTCCCGAGGGCACCGCCGATTTCAACAAAGGCATCGGCACCGGGCCGTTCACCGTCGGCGAGTTCAAGCCGGGTGTGCGTTCGGTGGCTGTGCGCAACAAGAACTACTGGAAACCGGGCCTGCCGTACCTCGACGAGATCGAATTCATCGCCATCGCCGACGAGCCGTCGCGGGTCAACGCGCTGCTGTCCGGCGACGTGCACATGATCAACGAGGTCAACCCGCGCTCCACCACGCGCATCGCCGCCAGCCCCAAACACCGCGTCGTCGATGCACCCTCGGGCAACTACACTGACTTGATCATTCGCCAGGACCAGCTCCCCGGCAAAAGCCCGGAATTCACCCAGGCCATGAAACTGCTGCTGGACCGCGAACAGGTCAAATCCGCCGTGTTCCGTGGCTTCGCCGTGGTCGGCAACGATCACCCGATTGCGCCGGGGTCGCGCTACTTCAACACCGACTTGCCGCAGACGGTCTACGATCCGGAAAAAGCCAAGTTCCTGCTGAAGAAAGCCGGCATGGAAAGCATCACCATGCCGGTCATGGCGTCGCCTGCCGCGACCGGTTCGGTGGACATCGCCGTGCTGCTGCAGCAATCGGCGAAACAGGCCGGGCTCAAGCTGGACGTCAACCGTCTGCCGAGCGACGGCTATTGGTCCAATCACTGGATGAAGCACCCGTTGAGCTTCGGCAACATCAACCCGCGACCGAACGCCGACGTGATGTTCTCGCAGTTCTTCCAGTCCAAGGCGCCGTGGAACGAATCCGGCTGGCAGAACGATCAGTTTGACCAGTTGCTGATGCTGGCCCGGGGCGAAACCGACGACGCCAAGCGCGCCAAGATGTACGGCGACATGCAGACCCTGGTGCACGATCACTGCGGCATCGGCGTGCCGGTGTTCATCAGCAACATCGACGGCGTCGACCAGCGCATCAAGGGCTACGACTCCAACCCGTTGGGCGGCTTCATGGGTTACATGTTCGCCGAGCAGGTGTGGCTGGACGCTTGAGGAGGCAGTGCGATGAATAGCCATACGCTGTGGTTGATCTGCCGGCGCTTAGGTGCCGGGGTCGTGACCCTGTTGATCGTGTCCATGGTCGTGTTCGCGATCACGGCCGTGCTGCCGGGCGACGCGGCGCAGCAATCCCTCGGCCAGTTCGCCACCCCTGAACAGGTGGCGGCACTGCGCCTGAAACTGGGACTCGATCAACCCGGCGTGTTGCGCTATCTGCACTGGTTGATGAGCCTGCTCACCGGCGACATGGGCCAGTCGGTGTCCAACGCCATGCCGGTGGGTGAATTGATGGCGGGCCGGGTGCCGAACACGCTCATGCTGGCGGCCGCCACGGCGCTGGTGTCGGTGCCGCTGGCGCTGATCCTCGGCATCGGTTCGGCCATGGGCCGGGGCGGACGCATCGACAGCTGCCTGAGTTTCATCACCCTGGCCATGGTTGCAGTGCCGGAGTTTCTGGTGGCGACCCTGGCGGTGCTGATTTTCGCGGTCAACCTCGGTTGGCTGTCGGCGCTGTCGTACGCCACCGACATCACCTCGCCGCTGCAGTTTCTGCGCACCTACGCGCTGCCGGTGATGACCCTGTGCTGCGTGATCGTGGCGCAGATGGCGCGGATGACCCGCGCCGCCGTCATCGACCAGCTCGACAGCCCGTACGTGGAAATGGCCCGCCTCAAAGGCGTCAGCCCGATCCGCATCGTCCTGCGCCACGCCTTGCCCAACGCCATCGGGCCGATTGCCAACGCCATCGCCCTGAGCCTGTCGTACCTGCTCGGCGGGGTGGTGATCGTCGAGACCATCTTCAACTACCCCGGCATCGCCAGCCTGATGGTGGATGCCGTGACCAACCGCGACATGGCCCTGGTGCAAGCCTGCACCATGCTGTTCTGCGCGGCCTATCTGGCGTTGGTGTTGCTTGCCGACCTCTGCGCCATCCTCTCCAACCCGAGGCTGAGAAACCAATGAACCCGCTCATTGCGAAATCCAGGCCTGCGTCTTCAGCCCTGGCACTGGCCAAGGTCTCCGGCAACCCGTCCTGGCTGGGATTGGTCGGTGCTGCCGTCTGCGTGATCTGGCTGCTGGTGGCGCTGTTCGGCCCGTGGCTGGCGCCGCACCCGGTCGGGGAAGTGATCTCCGACAACATCTTCGAAGGCTTCAGCCTGGCGCATCCCTTCGGCACCGATTACCTGGGCCGCGACATGCTCAGCCGGGTGTTGGTGGGCGCGCGCTTCACGGTCGGTCTGTCGCTGGTGGCGGCGCTGTTGGCCAGCTTCTTCGGGACCGGCTGCGCGCTGCTGTCAGTGGTTTCGCCGAAATGGCTGGACGAAATCATCAGCCGGATCATGGACGCCTTCATTTCGATCCCGAGCAAAATGCTCGCGCTGATCATGGTCTCGGCCTTCGGCTCGTCGGTCACGCTGCTGATCTGTACGGCGGTCATCAGCTACATCCCCGGTTCGTTCCGGGTGGCCCGCAGCATGGCGGTCAATATCGAAGCGCTGGAGTACGTGCAAGTGGCGCGCACCCGGGGCGAGGGCAAGTTGTACGTGGCGTGCCGGGAAATCCTGCCGAACATGCTCAACCCTGTGCTCACCGACCTGGGCCTGCGTTTCGGCTACATCGTGCTGTTGCTCAGCGGCATGAGTTTTCTGGGCCTCGGCGTGCAGCCGCCGGACGCCGACCTCGGCTCGCTGGTGCGGGAAAACATCGGCGGCCTCAATCAGGGCGCGATGGCGATCATTATTCCGGCGCTGGCCATCGGCACGCTGACTATCGGCGTCAATCTGCTGATCGACTACCTGTCATCGCGACGCGGTCGCCGCTCGGGAGGCCATTGATATGACCCAGTTGATTCGCGTCGAAGACTTGCGCGTGGTGGCCGGTGATCCGGGCAGCGAAGTGGAGATCGTCAAGGGCGTGAGTTTTGCCCTGGAGAAAGGTGAAGTGCTGGCGCTGATCGGCGAGTCCGGCTCCGGCAAAACCACGATTGCCCTGGCCTTGCTCGGTTATGCACGGCGCGGCTGCCGGTTGTCCGGTGGCGTGGTGCAGGTCGGCGAACACGACATGCTCGCCCTCAGCGAAAAAGAGTTGCAGGGCCTGCGCGGCAATCGTGTCTCGTACATCGCCCAGAGCGCGGCGGCGGCGTTCAACCCGGCGAAAAAACTCCTTGATCAAGTGGTGGAAGGGCCGTTGATCCACGGCCTCGGCACCCGCGCAGAGCTGGAAGCCAAGGCCATCGGCCTGTTCCGCGACCTGGCCCTGCCAAACCCGGAACGCATTGGCCGTCGCTACCCGCACCAGGTTTCCGGCGGGCAACTGCAACGGGTGATGGCCGCCATGGCCCTGATCAGCGACCCGCTGCTGGTGGTGCTCGACGAGCCGACCACCGCGCTGGACGTCACCACCCAGATCGATGTGCTGCGGGCGTTCAAGCGCGTGGTGCGAGAACGCGGCGCCACGGCGGTCTACGTGTCCCACGACCTGGCCGTGGTGGCGCAAATGGCCGACCAGATTGTCGTGCTCAACGGCGGGCAGATTCTCGAACAAAGCGCCACTGCGCCGCTGCTCAAGGCACCGGCCCACGACTACACCCGCAGCCTGCTGGCGGCCGCGCGCCCTGATACGCGCATTCGTCCGCCCTGTGGCATCGCGGAAGAAGGGCCACTGCTGACCATCACCGGCCTGACCGCCGGCTACGGCAACAAAAACCTGCACGGCATGCCGGCGATTCGCGTGCTGGAAGACATCGACCTCACCGTACGACGTGGCCAGGCCATCGGCGTGATCGGAGAATCCGGCTCGGGTAAATCCACCCTGGCGCGGGTCGTGGCGGGGCTCTTGACCCCGGCACTCGGCGGCCTGACCTTCGACGGTCAGCCGTTGGGCGGCAGCCTGTCCGAGCGCACGCCGGAGCAGTTTCGGCGCATCCAGATGGTCTTCCAGAACGCCGACACCGCGCTCAACCCGATGCACAGCGTGGCGACCATCCTCAGCCGTCCGTTGAAAATGTATTTCGGCCTCAAGGGCGCGGCGTTACAGGCGCGCATCGGCGAGCTGCTCGACCTGGTGCGCCTGCCGCGGGACATGGCCGACCGCCGTCCCAATGAACTGTCGGGCGGCCAGAAGCAGCGGGTCAATCTGGCCCGGGCATTGGCGGCCAAGCCCGACCTGATTCTCTGCGATGAAGTCACCTCGGCCCTCGACACCGTGGTGGGCGCGGCGATCCTCGAACTGCTGCGCGACCTGCGCCAGCAACTGGGCGTGTCCTACCTGTTCATTAGCCACGACATCTCCACCGTGCGCGCGCTGTGCGACGACATCGTGGTGATGTACAGCGGCCACAAAGTCCACGCCGGCCGCCGCGAATCCTTTGCCGAAGCGCCGTACCACCCGTACACCGACCTGTTGATTCACTCGGTGCCGGAACTTCGCCAGGGCTGGCTGGAAACCTGCGGCGCCACCAGTGGCGAGCTGCCGCCGATCGGCGAGCGGGCCAACCTGCCGGAGCTGTGCACCTTCCTCAATCGCTGCCCGATGCGCATCGACGGCCTGTGCAACCGCACCGCGCCGAACCGTCGCACGCTGGACAATGGCAGCGAAATTCTGTGCCACCGCGACGCCGCCGATCTGCTGGTGACCCAGCGCGGCGTCACCCCCACAAGCTTTGGAGCGTATGCATGAAAGGGCGTTTTGTGAGGCTGGCCGAACAGGGCCGGCCGACGGTCAAGCTGACCGTGGATGGCGCGCCAATCGAAGCGTTGCAGGGCGACACGCTGATGGTGGCGTTGCTGACCCAGGGCACCGCGCTGCGCCAGTCGGAATTCGACAGCGGCCGCCGCGCCGGTTTCTGCCTGATGGGCGCGTGCCAGGATTGCTGGGTCTGGACCCGTGGCGGCGAACGCCTGCGCGCCTGCTCCAACGAAGTCCGCGACGGGCTGGACATCGTCACCACACAACCGGAGGCGACATGGCCACTGCACAGCTGAGCACCCATCGCGTCGTCATCGTCGGCGCGGGCCCGGCCGGCGTGCGCTGCGCCGAAACCCTGCTGGCGGCCGGCATCAAACCGATTGTGGTGGACGAGAACCGCCGCGACGGCGGGCAGATCTACCGCCGCCAGCCGGACGGATTCACCCGCGATTACTCCACCTTGTATGGCAGCGAAGCCGACAAGGCCAAAGACCTGCACCAGACCTTCGACCGCATCCGTAGCGCCATCGATTACCGCCCGGATACCCTCGTGTGGAACCTCACGCCGGGGCAGTTGTGCTGCGCCAATCAGGGCCGCCACACCACGCTGGACTATGACGCGCTGATCCTCTGCACCGGCGCCACCGACCGCTTGATGCCCATCGAAGGCTGGCAGCTGGCCGGCACCTACAGCCTGGGCGGGGCGCAGATCGCGTTGAAGAATCAGGCCGTTTCCATCGGTCATCGTGTGGTGTTCATGGGCAGCGGGCCGCTGCTGTACCTGGTCGCCAGCCAGTACGTCAAAGCCGGCGCGACTGTGGCCGCGGTCCTCGATACCTCGCCCTTCAGCCTGCGGATCAAAGCCCTGCCCAAGCTGCTGGCGCGGCCGGGTTTGCTGTGGACCGGCATGAAACTGCTGGCGCAGTTGTACCAGGCCAAAGTACCGGTGCATCTCGGCGTCAAGCCGTTAGAGGTGCTGGGCGATGCCGCCAATGGCGTGGCAGGCGTGCGTTTTACGACGGGCAGCGGCAAGGCCGTGACCGTGCAGGCCGATGCCGTGGCGCTGGGGTATCACTTGCGTCCGGAAACCCAGCTGGGTGATCTGGCCGGTTGCGCCATGGCCTTCGATGAAGCCTCCAGCCAATGGTGGCTGGCGACGGACGAAGCCGGTCGGACCTCGGTGAACGGCGTCTATGCCGCGGGCGACGGGGCGAAAATTCGCGGCGCCGATGCTGCCGAGCACGCCGGGCGGCGAGTGGCGTTGGCGCTGCTGGAAGACCTCAAGCAGCCGTTCAATGCCGGGCTGCGCGATGAACAGCAACAGGCGCTGGCGGTGATGGACCAGTTTCGTCTGGGCCTGGCCGAAGCGTTTCCCTGGCCTGCTGAACAGGCCAAGGCCTTGCCCGACAGCGCCATCGTCTGCCGCTGCGAGATGATCACGGCCGGCGAATTGCGCCGCACGGTTAATGAGAAGGGCGCCTGTGAAGTCAACCGCGCCAAGGCATTCAGCCGGGTCGGCATGGGTCGCTGCCAGGGCCGTTATTGCTCCCAGGCGGGGGCTGAAGTGATCGCCGCAGAGGCCGGCGTGCAGGTGCAGGAAGTCGGTCGCCAGCGCGGGCAGGCGCCGGTCAAACCCTTGTCGATGCTCATTGAGGAGGTGTCGCCATGAGCGTGCAAAAAGCAGATGTGGTGATCGTCGGTGGCGGCGTGATGGGCTCAGCGACGGCGTTCTTTCTGCGTCAGCGCGGGCAGTCGGTGATCCTGCTGGAGCGCGACCAGATCGGTCAGTACGCCAGCGGCGTCAACTTCGGCAACGTGCGCCGGCAAGGGCGTTTTCTCGGGCAACTGGCGCTGGCCAACCGCTCGTACGCGCTGTGGAAACGCCTGCCGGAACTGATCGACGACGACCTCGAATTCATCCCCAGCGGGCACATGCGCGTGTGTTACCGCGAAGACGAAATCGCCGAGCTGGAAGCGTATGCCGCCGCCCCGGAGGCCGAGCAGCTGGACTTGAAAATCTACCGGGGCGCCGAGCTGCATCAGCGCTTTGGGTTTCTCGGCGCGGACGTCAAAGGCGGCTCGTACGCCCCCCACGACGGCCACGCCAACCCGCGCCTCGCCGCGCCAGCCTTTGCCCGTGCCGCTAGGCGTCTGGGGGCGCAGATTGAAGAGCGCACGGAAGTGGCCGAGGTCCAGAAGGTCGGCGGTGATTTTCACGTCACCACCACCGACGGTCGCCAGTTCCACGCCGCGCAGCTGTTGATCACCGCCGGCGCCTGGGGCCAGAAACTCTCGGCGCAGTTCGGCGAACCGGTGCCGCTCGACACCCACGGCCCGCAGATGGCGGTCACGGAACCGGTGCCCTACGCCTTGCCGACGGTGATCGGCGTGTACACCAAGATCGCCGAAGAGGTGATTTATTTCCGCCAGATTCCCCGGGGCAACATCGTCATCGGCGGCGGCTTTCGTAGCAAACCGGACATGCTCAACCGTCGCGCCGCTGTCGAACCGCGCAGCATCCTCAATCAGGCCGAGCAGATGCGCCGGCTGCTGCCGGGCGTCGGCAATCTGAACATCATCCGAGTGTGGAGCGGCATTGAAGGCTACCTGCCGGACTCGCTGCCGATCATGGGCCCCAGCGGCACCGTCGACGGCCTGTTCTACGCCTTCGGCTTTTGCGGCCACGGCTTCCAGCTCGGCCCCGGCGTCGGTGACGTGATGGCCGAACTGCTCGATACCGGTCGCACCACGACCCCGATCGAGGCATTCTCCATCACGCGTTTTGCCCATCCCGCCGTGCAACGGAGCCACGCCTCATGAAACCCCGCGTTCTCGAGATTCTGAAACGGCTGATGGCCTTCGAAACCGTGTCGTCGGAGTCCAACATGGCCCTGATCGATTACGTCCGCGACCTGCTGCTGACCAAGGGCATCGAGTCGCTGATCGTCAAGGACGAGAGTGGCAAGAAGGCCAACCTGTTTGCCAGTACCGGGCCGAAAAACCAGCCCGGCGTATTGCTCTCCGGGCATACCGACGTGGTGCCGGCGGCGGGGCAGGCGTGGACCTTTCCGGCCTTCGCCGCCACCGTGCAGGACGGGCGCATCTATGGCCGTGGCAGCTGCGACATGAAGGGCTTCATCGCCCTGGCCATCGACGCCATGCTCGACGCGGCAGAGCACTCACTCACACGCCCCCTCAACCGCCCGCTGCAACTGGCCTTGTCCCATGACGAGGAGATCGGTTGCGTCGGCGTGCGGCGCTTGCTCGACGTGCTGGACCTGGCGCCGGTGCGGCCGTTTCTCTGCGTGATCGGCGAGCCGACCAACATGCAGTTCGTGCTGGGCCATAAGGGCAAGGGCTCCTACCGGACCTATTGCCGGGGTCAGGAAGCGCATTCGTCCCTGGCGCCGCGCTCGGTCAACGCCATTCACGTGGCCTGCGACTTCATCGCCTCCCTGCGGGAGAGCCAGCAGCATCTGCAACAACACGGCGCTCAGGACACCGACTACGACGTGCCTTACAGCACCGTGCACGTCGGCCAGATCAGCGGCGGCAAGGCGCTGAACATCGTGCCGAACTTGTGCACCCTGGATTTCGAGGTGCGCAACCTGCCGGCGGACAATCTGGAGCAGTTCATCGAGCAGATGCGCGAGCGTGCCGAAGTGATCGTGCGCGAGGCGCAAAAGCTCTCCAGCGTCGCGGCCATCGAGATCGAAACCATCAACGTCTACCCCGGTCTCGACACCCATCCGACGGTCGAAGCGGTGAGCTTCCTCAAGCAGTTCGCCGCGCCGGACACCGGCATGACCAAAGTTTCGTTCGGCACCGAAGGCGGTCTGTTCAAGCAGCGCCTCGACGTGCCGGTGGTGGTGTGCGGCCCGGGTTCCATCGAGCAGGCGCACAAGCCGGACGAGTTTATCGAGGTCAGCCAGATGGACGCCGGCGAGCGCTTTTTGCAAGGGCTGCTGGGCTCGCTGAAGGCGTAGCAGAGCCTGCCGTCCTGACGTGAATTTCAGCACGGCGCACTGGTTTCAAGACGCTTTCGGCATCCTCGGTCGAGCCAGATCCCTAGACTGGAATCTGTCTCGGATCAGGACTCGACCATGCTCAAGAATCGCTTGCAAGACCCCGGCCTGCTGGCTGAATGCGCCTACGTCAACGGCCAGTGGATCGCTGCTGACAGTGGCGCCACCCTGGACGTCCGCGACCCCGCCAGCGGCGAACTGCTGGCGCAGGTCCCGGCCATGGACGCGGTCGACACCCGCCGCGCCATCGAAGCCGCCGAACGTGCCTGGCCGGCCTGGCGCGCGCGCCCGGCGGCAGAACGCGCGGGGCTGCTGGAGCGCTGGTTTCAGGCGATGATCGACCACCTCGATGACCTCGCGCTGATCATGACCTGCGAGCAGGGCAAGCCGCTGAACGAGGCCAAGGGCGAAATCCGCTACGGCGCCGGCTTCGTCAAATGGTTCGCCGAAGAAGCGCGCCGGGTCTACGGCGAAACCATGCCGGCGCCCACTGGCGACCGCCGCCTGCTGACCCTCAAGCAACCCGTGGGCGTCTGCGCGGCGATCACCCCGTGGAATTTCCCCAACGCGATGATCACCCGCAAATGCGCGCCGGCCCTGGCCGCCGGCTGCCCGATCATCGTCAAACCGTCGGACCTCACGCCGCTGTCGGCCCTCGCCCTGGCGGTGCTGGCCGAACGCGTCGGTATTCCGGCCGGCGTGTTCAACGTCATCACCGGGATGCCCGCGGGCATCGGCGAAGAACTCACCGGCAACCCGGCGGTGCGCAAGATTTCCTTCACCGGCTCCACCGCCGTCGGCCGCCTGCTGATGCGCCAGAGCGCCGAACACATCAAACGCCTGAGTCTGGAACTGGGCGGCAACGCGCCGTTTGTGGTGTTCGACGACGCCGACCTCGAGCAAGCCGTGGCCGGGGTGATGATCAGCAAGTTTCGCAACGCCGGGCAAACCTGCGTGTGCGCCAACCGCATTCTGGTGCAGGCGGGCATCTACGACCGTTTCGCCGCGCGGCTGGTGGAGGAGGTCGGCAAACTCAAGGTCGGTAACGGCCTGGAAGAGGGCATGACCATCGGCCCGCTGATCAACCCGGCGGCGGTCGCCAAGGTGGCGCGGCACATCGACGATGCCCTGAGCCAGGGCGCGAAACTGCTCTGCGGCGGGATTCCATCCGGCGACAGCCCGTTCGTGCAACCCACCGTGCTGGCTGACGCCCACGCCGGCATGCTGCTGGCCAACGAAGAAACCTTCGGCCCGGTGGCGCCGTTGATGCGCTTTACTGATGAAGCCGAGGCATTGGCGTTGGCCAACGCCACGCCGTTCGGTTTGGGCGCCTACTATTTCACCCAGGACCTGAAGCGCTCGTGGCGCTTCGGCGAGGCGCTGGAGTTCGGCATGGTCGGCCTCAACACCGGGATCATCTCGATGGAAGTTGCGCCCTTCGGCGGCATCAAACAATCGGGCCTCGGTCGCGAGGGCAGCAAGTACGGCCTGGACGAGTACCTTGAAGTCAAAGCCTTCCACATCGGCGGCTTGAACTGATTCATTGCAAGGGGCGCACCATGAGCAAGGCATTCAGAATCGCCGCGATTGCGGGCGACGGCATCGGCAAGGAAGTCCTGCCGGAAGGGCTGCGGGTACTGGAACAGGCGGCGAAAAAATGGCAACTGAACCTGAGCATTGATGTGCTCGACTGGGCCCACTGCGACTACTACCTCCAGCACGGGCAGATGATGCCCGACGACTGGTTCGAACAGCTCAAGGGCTATGACGCGATCTACTTCGGCGCCGTGGGCTGGCCCGACAAGGTGCCGGACCACATTTCCCTGTGGGGTTCCTTGCTCAAGTTTCGCCGGGACTTCGACCAATACGTGAACATCCGCCCGGTGCGGCTGTTCCCCGGCGTGCCCTGTCCGCTGGCCGGACGCAAGCCGGGTGACATCGATTTCGTGGTGATACGGGAAAACACCGAGGGCGAATATTCGTCGGTGGGCGGCAAGATGTTCGAAGGCACCGAACACGAATTCGTGCTGCAGGAATCGGTGTTCACCCGTCGCGGCGTCGACCGCATCCTCAAGTTCGCCTTCGAACTCGCCCAGACCCGCCCGCGCAAACGCCTGACGGCCGCGACCAAATCCAACGGCATCTCCATCAGCATGCCGTACTGGGACGAACGCACGGCGTTGATGGCGGCGAATTACCCTGAGGTCAGCTGGGACAAACAGCACATCGACATTCTGTGCGCCCGCTTCGTGCTGCAGCCGGACCGCTTTGACGTGGTCGTGGCGTCGAACCTGTTCGGCGACATCCTGTCGGACCTCGGCCCGGCGTGCGCCGGCACCATCGGCATCGCCCCCTCGGCCAACCTCGACCCGGAACGGCGGTTTCCGTCGTTGTTCGAACCGGTGCATGGCTCCGCGCCGGACATCTACGGACAGAACATCGCCAACCCCATCGCGATGATCTGGTCCGGCGCGCTGATGCTCGACTTCCTCGGCAACGGCGACGAACGCTACCGCGCGGCCCACGACGGGATCTTGCAGGCGATTGAACAGGTGATTGCCGAAGGCCCGATCACCCCGGACCTGGGCGGCAAGGGCTCGACGCAAGACGTGGGGGCGGCGATTGCCGGGAGGTTGGTTTAGGGGGTGGCGGTGTTTCAGCGGGACTGGCTTTTGACGTATGTGGGACCGGCTTTAGCCGGGAAGGCGTAAGGGTGCGCGTTCCAATAGTAGGACCGGCTTCAGCCGAGAAGAGGCCGGTGTGTGCAATATCATTTTTCCGGTATGGCCGCTGACGCCTTCCCGGCTAAAGCCAGTCCCACAGGGACGCAGAGCGTCCTGGGCGGCATTACCACGCAGAGCGTGGGAACGATCAAAATTTCATGCCCGGACACCGTACCTGTGGGAGCGAGCTTGCTCGCGAATGCTTTGGTTGGAACGCCTCATTAAGTTATCCAGAGGGTGGTTGGCCCCGTGCTGTGCTCACGCTACGACGCCTATCAGGAGCTTCAGATCGGTCGGAAGTTGGCGTCCCGTGATTGAAGACAGCATTGTGACCTGCTCGTTTGTCAGCGGCCAGTCACCTTCCGCCATCGCGTTTAGGCTTGCATGGCCGAGCCGCGCTACGATTTCGTCATTCAACGACGGATCTATCTTCATTTCAAATTTCAGCGAGTCGTCTTCGGTGCTGTCGAGCAAAAATCCAAATATATAGAGGAACATAGAACTCTCACTTTTCAATTTTACGGCCGGGCTTGGCCGGCTTGGTTCGCTCGCCGCTCTGAGGATCAAACTCCCCCAAGTGCTTGCCTTGTTTGTCATACATTTCGACAGTCCCGTGCTGACTATCCCACTCAAATATTCGGCCTTTGGGATCTTTCCAGCGTCGTCGCTTCGCTCCACCACCCTGGACCATTGTTTTACTGTCTGCTTTCTTGGCGTCTGGAAAGCCTGGGAGGTCCAGCGGAGGCGGATGATACCCATGATCCCCATTAAACGGCCTTGCATACACCACGTACATCGACCTCAGCCCCGACTCGGCCGGGAAGACCAGGATGCAGTCTTCAGCGGTGATGTCGTCGCCGGGGAGGCCGTCGAGCTGGCTGTCGGTGTCGTCCGGGATCGGGTGGACGAGGATGGTGCCTAAGCGTGCGTCGCTGTTTTCAGGGTAGACCAGCGGTTCCAGTCTCCCGTGTCGGCCCAAGCGGGGCGTCATGAGGATGGTGATGCCGTTGAGATGGGCTTCCATCGCACTTTTGTCGGCGTTCCAGCGGGCTTGCACGGTGCGGACCGAGTCGTCGCCGGATGCTTTGGAGTGAATGCCGTAGATCTGCAACTCGCCCTCTGCATCACGGCGCAGCTGAAAGCGCACCCGCGTGGTTGCCTGAGTCAGGTTGCGCAATTCGTTGTCGGTGTAGAGCGTGCCGTCGCCCATCTTCGCCGGGAGCATGCCGACGATGAACAGACTCGCCGGGCCGCCGGCTCCGCGAAGCAGCCAGGTATGGCTGCGTTGCATGATGCCGCCACCGGCCATGCGGCCCAGTCCCATGTCTGCGCCGAGTGCGGCGGCAATGGCGTTGGAGGCGGAGGGCAGCATCATGGCGCCCGCCATCATGATCGCGCCGAAGTTGGAGGCGGGCTCTACCTCAGTGCCGGCGTCAGTGCTGCACCATTCCCCGGTGCAGGATTTGGCGAAGACCTTGTCCGTGCGCTCCTTCGGGGCCGGCCAGCGCTCTGGCATCGGAGTGGGCACCCGCACGGGTTCGGGAGGCGGATTCCACGCTGCCCACGACGCGCCTCCGTTGGGAAGACCTTTGAAAATCGAGTCGTCCCCAAAGGGATCTTTTTTGTCGTCCTTGAACATGACATTGTTGATGCCTGCCAATTTGAGGCGGCGGAGGATGCGGGCGGGTCGACGGGTGGTCAACGGCGTGGGGGTTACGGGATGTTGCCGGACGGAAAGGCTTTAGATTTCAGTGGGACTGGCTTCAGCAGACAAGACGTAAGGTTTCACGTCACATAACTGTGGGCGACTGGACTGGCCTCTTCCCGGCTAAAGCCGGTCCCACTAAAAAAGCATGCGCTGTGTCAGTGGGACCGGCGCCGATCCCCGTAAGACCGGCTTCAGCCGGGAAGCCCTTGATCTGCTTTTGATCTGCTTTTGATCTTCATACGCAAATAGCCCAGACGACACCAATCGCGACTTTGGTGCAGGCTGAACGTAGACGACGCGGAGTGGGTCGAGCCGCATGGATGCGGCGAGAGCGCCGTCAGGACATGGATGTCCGTTCGGCGCGGGCCCACGGAGCGTCGTCGAAGTGAGGGTACTCCGACGAAGGAGGAGCCCAACCAGGAGCAAGCACCCTTGGTTACTTGGGGTGCTTTTCCAAGTAACTCGCCGAAGGCGAAACAGTCTGCCCCCAGGCAGACGCCCTTGATCTGGCTTTACCACGCGGAGCGTGGGAACGATCTGCGAAGCTCAATACCCCCGGTTTCGATCTATCTGACCGACCATCCGCTCCCCCCGCTCAAACCGCCGAATATTCTCCAGCAACACCCCAAACGCACTCGCCGGCTGCGTCATCGCCGCCACATGCGGCGTCAACACCACCTGCGGGTGCCCCCAAAACGGATGATCAGCCGCCGCCGGCTCCACCTGCAACACATCCAGAATAGCGCCGCCCAACTGACCACTTTCCAGCGCCTCCAGCAAATCCCCCTCCACCAGATGCCCGCCGCGGCCCATATTGATCAGCCCCGCACCCCGCGGCAGCAACGCAAACAGATTCCGGTCCAGAATCCCCTCCGTCTGCTCCGTCAACGGCAACACACACAGCAAAATATCGCACTGCCCCAAAAACGCCGACAACTGCGCCTGACCCGCAAAACAGTCCACCCCCTCAATCTCATGAACACTGCGCGCCCAGCCCGACAAGGCAAAGCCGAACGGCGCCAGCGTCGCCAGAATCTGCTGCGCCTGGGTGCCCAACCCCATCACCCCCACGCGCCGATGCTCTGCCGGCTGCAACAGATGCGCCTGCCAACAGCGCGCCGCCTGCTGCTCGCGGTACCGCAGCATGTCCCGGTGCAGACTCAACACCGCCCACGTCGCGTACTCGCACATGCCCCGCGTAATGCCCGGATCCAGCAGCCGCACTACGGGCAGGTCCGCCGGCAACCGCGACAGATCCAGCTGATCGACCCCGGCCGACAGCGCAAACAGCACCTTCAGATTGGGCAGCAACTGCGTCAGATCATCCGGCGCCTGCCAGGCGGCCAGGTACTCGACCTCTTCGGGATTGCCGATGTCCGGCCAGGCGCGCCATTCGATGTCCGGTGCGTGTTCGGCGAACAGCGTCTGCCAGTGTGGCGCGCGCGCGAGGTCGGCTTTGTAGAGCAAGGCCATGGGCGTTTCCTGCTGAAAGGACATTGAAGGGAAGTGTAGGGAGCCAGCCCACATCATCCCCCAAGCCCGGCGCAGGATCTGTTGAAAGGCGGGGCCAAAACAGTTGATCCGAATTTCTCACGGGCCAAGTTCGGCTAAGTGCGTTGCCCGCACGCCGTAACCTGAACAGCATCGCAACCGCCTCCAGGTTGCCGGACTCACGATGGGAAATGCCATGAACAGCAAAGTCGACGAAACCCCTCTTTTGCTCCGTCAGCGCGAGCAATTTGTGCCCCGTGGGCTGGTGACCGCGCACCCGCTGGTGATCGACCGCGCCCAGGGCACCGAAATGTGGGACGTGGATGGCAAGCGCTACCTGGATTTCGTCGGCGGCATCGGCGTGCTCAACATCGGCCACAACCACCCGAAAGTGGTCGCCGCCGTGCAGGCTCAACTGCAAAAAGTCTCCCACGCCTGCTTCCAGGTGGCGGCCTATACGCCTTACCTCGACCTGGCCCAGCGCCTGTGCGAAATGATCGGCGGGCAGGAAGCCTACAAGGCCGCGTTCTTCACCTCCGGCGCCGAAGCGGTGGAAAACGCGGTGAAGATCGCCCGTGCCCATACCAACCGTTCAGCGGTCATCGCCTTTCGTGGCGGCTTCCATGGACGCACCTTGCTCGGCACCACGCTCACCGGCATGAGCCAACCCTACAAGCAGAACTTCGGGCCGTTTGCGCCGGAAGTGTTCCATACGCCGTACCCGAACGCGTATCGCGGCGTTAGCAGCGTTGACGCAATCACCGCGCTGAACGAATTGCTCGCCACCCAAGTGGCACCGGACCGCGTGGCTGCAATTCTGATCGAACCCGTGCAGGGCGATGGCGGTTTCCTCGCCGCGCCGCCAGAGTTTCTCCAGGCACTGCGCGCCTTGGCCGACAAGCACGGCATCGTGCTGATCCTCGACGAAATCCAGACCGGTTTCGGTCGCACCGGCACCTGGTTTGGTTACCAGCACGCCGGCATCCAGCCTGATCTGGTCACCGTCGCCAAAAGCCTCGCCGGTGGCCTGCCGTTGTCGGGTGTGGTCGGCAAGGCGCACATCATGGATGCGCCGCTGCCCGGCGGACTCGGCGGCACCTACGGCGGCAACGCTCTGGCGTGCGCAGCGGCACTGGCGGTGATCGATGCATTTGAGGAAGAACAACTGCTCGCGCGCAGCCAGCTTTTGGGCGAGCGCCTGCGTCGGGGCCTGATCGGTTTGCAGGCGCGTTACCCGCGGATCGGCGACGTGCGCGGCACCGGTTTCATGCTGGCGATCGAGCTGATCAAGGATGACGCCGCGCGCACCCCGGACGCCGATCTCAATTCACGGGTGATCGACGAAGCCCGTGCCGGTGGTTTGCTGGTCATCAAATGCGGCGTTTACCGCAACGTGCTGCGCTTCCTCGCGCCGCTGGTGACGACAGAAGCCCAGGTCGACGAAGCCGTGCAGATCCTCGACGCGGCCTTGGCACGGGTCTTGAACTCGAATTGAAGCAGCGCCTTGCCCGTAACGGGCCAGATGCATCCGGGAGGTTCGATCCACATGGGGCTGACAGATTTGGGGCTGACAGGATTTGGACTGACAGAGTACCGAGCGTTACTGATTGATTGCGATGAAGTGCTGGTGGATCGCGATTCGGGTGTCTGGGCCGCGCTGCAACCGCTGCTCGACAGCCGCGGCGGGCAGCCGGCCAGGGATGACGTGCTGGCCGAATTCAGCGCGGTGGTTGCGAGCCTGTATCCGCGCTTCGCCGAGCTGGGTTTCAGTGGCCTGTTGTGCTTCGCCCATCGCCAACTGGCGGAAAAATGGGGCCTGCACGCCAGTTGGGAGGAGGGCATGAGCTTTGCCCGTTCAGCGGGCAACTGGTCGCTGTTCGAAGACGCGCCGGGGGCGATGCTTTACCTGCGCAAGTTCTATCGACTGCTGGTGCGCGGTGATCGCGATGCCGAGGATCGCGGCGTGCTGTGCGAGCGACTGGGAATTGCACCGGAAGATTTCATTTCCCTGGCCGAAGGTCCGCAATGGCTCACGGATCAGGGCGATCAGGTGCAACCGGTCCTGCACGTCACGCGACCGTCGGTCGAGCCCTTCGCCGTGCTGGACCGCTGCCTGATCGGCCGCCACCGGGCGCGTCAGCCTTCGCCCTGCGCGGCGGAGTACTGCATCAACAGCATGGCCGACCTGGTGGCGCAGCATCAGCTGTCTTTACGGCGCTGATTTTGCTAGAAGATTGTCTTACAACGGCAGTCAAGAGGTACGTGATGGAAGGGCTCGTAAAACTGGATCGGATCGACATCAGCATCCTGGTCGAACTGCAAAAGGACGGCCGCATGACCAACGTCAGCCTCGCCGATGCCGTCGGCCTCTCTGCCAGCCCCTGCCTGCAGCGGGTCAAACGGCTGGAGTCGGCCGGTTATATCTCCAGCTACAAAGCGCATCTGAACCTGGCCAAGATCACCGATTCGGTCACCGTCTTCACCGAAATCACCCTCAGCGACCACAAGCGCGAAGACTTCGCCAAGTTCGAATCCAACATCCGTCTAGTGGACGAAGTGCTGGAATGCCACCTGATCAGCGGCGGCTACGACTACCTGGTGCGCTTCATGACCCGCAGCATCCAGCACTATCAGGAAGTGGTGGAAAGCCTGCTCGACAAAAACATCGGGATCTCCAAGTACTTCAGCTACATCGTCATCAAGTCGCCGGTGCTCAAGGATGGGGTGCCATTGCGCAAATTGTTGCGTCACTGAAAAGACCTTCGACGGCTTTGTAGGCAATTTCCCAACGCCAACGTTTAGCTTTCACGCAGTTCCTTCAGAACCGCCCGGCAGAGATTTCGTTCGCGGCGCTTCATCCTTTCGCTCCTTGTTCAGCTGCGTGCGGCGCTGGACAAACATCTCAATAAGAAGAGTGCGGAGTGGGTGATGAAGGGTAGCAAGACGCTGTTGTGGCTGGGGCTGGCTGCGTTTAGCGCCGAGGCGCTGGCCGAGGCGCAGACAACCCGCGAGGAGCAGTTCCAGCTGGGGGCGGTTGGGGTGAGTCTGGGTGTCGGTTTGCTGAATGGTCAGGCGCGGGAAAAGGTCTACGACGCTGACACCGGGCAGAAGCTCAGTCAGTTGAACTGGAGCATGAAGCAGGTGCCGACGTTGCATCTGGGTTTGAAATACCAACCGGTGCATTGGCTGTCCCTTGACCTGAACGGCTGGACGCGGATGGCGAAAGGTGACGGGCACATGAAGGACTACGATTGGATCGACGAGGATCGCGCTGACTGGACTCATTATTCCGATCACTCGGACACCCAGGTCAGCAACGCCTGGCAGGCCGATGTCGCCGCCACTGCCTGGGCGCTCAAACGTGATGATCTGGCCCTGGGCATGATGCTCGGTTATCAGCGCAGCCAGTTCGGCTGGCAGGCGAGGGGCGGGCGTTATACCTATTCGTCGGACGAGGGATTCCGCGATGATTCCGGAGAATTCCCAGCGGGGCAGAAAGGCATTTCCTATCAGCAGACCTACGACACGCCTTATGTGGGGCTGGTGGGTCTCTATCATTTCCGCAACTGGACGCTGGAAGGCAAATTCAAATACAGCCAGTGGGTCCGTGCGCGGGATCACGATCGGCATCATGTCACCGAGGTTACTTATGACGGGGATTATGGAAACAGCGGCCGGATGCAAAGTCTGGCGGTGGCGCTGAGTTACCGCGTGAGTCCGCAGCTTTCGTTGAGGGTAGGTGTGGATCATCAGGTGTACGCTGAGGCCAAGGGCAGCACGCTGATCAAGGACGCCCACACCGGCGAACGCTTCCGTATCGCGGGTGAGGCGGGCAGCCAGTCCGCCAGGACGACGATGTCCACTCTGGCGCTCACTTACGCTTTCTGAGCCATGCCGCAAACCGTGCCGCGTCCCGAGCTGTTGGCGAGCCGCCTGGCACGGTTTGCGCCTGGATTGGCGTTTCACGATCCCGCTAGGGTACAGATAGATAGCCCGCCCAATCACTTCTAGTGATAACGCGCCAATCATCGCCTCGTTGCTTAACAAAAGATAACGTCATGCCGATTGTCATACGTTTCCAAAGCTGACTAGGATGGGCTCGCTTCGGTAAGCCAGCGTCGCGTGCAGGCTAGAGCGCCCGCGCGGTTCAAACGGCCTCCAGAAGAACCTAATAAAAATAAAGGAAGGGGTAGCTCCATGCGTGAGCCCGTCATTCGGCGCACTCGGTTTGCGGTCATTCGGGACGATTTCAGCGCCCGGACGCTTTTCAAGAGCCTGCCTCTCCACGCTGCTCTGTCGTTGCTTATCTCCCCGATCTTCTGCGGCGCTGCGCTGGCTGTGGATAGCGCGTCCGCCGCCGCACCCGTGGACACAACCGCCAACGCTGGCGATTCAGCCGTCTACGCCCTCGAATCCGCAAAAGCCTCCCGCAGTCTGCTGCTGGACGTGACCCATGCCGGCAAGCGCATGGTGGCCGTGGGGGATCGCGGCCACATTCTCTATTCCGACGATCAGGGCAAAACCTGGACTCAGGCCAAGGTGCCGACACGCCAAATGCTCACGGCGGTGTATTTCGTCGATGAGCAGCACGGCTGGGCGGTGGGGCATGACGCACAGATCCTCGTCAGCAGCGACGCCGGCGCCACCTGGACCAAGCAGTTCGAAGACCTCAAGCGCGAAGCGCCGCTGCTGGATGTCTGGTTCAAGGACCTCACCACCGGGATTGCCGTCGGTGCTTATGGTGCGGTGCTGGAAACCACCGACGGCGGCCAGCACTGGGAAGACATCGGCGACCGGCTGGACAACGAAGACCAGTTCCACCTCAACGGCATTGCCTACGTGAAGGACGCCGGCCTGTTCGTGGTCGGGGAACAGGGCAGCATGTTTCGCTCCCCGGACGACGGCCAGACGTGGGAAAAGCTCGAAGGCCCTTACCAGGGCTCGTTGTTCGGTGCCCTCGGCACTGCTGAATCCAATTCGCTGCTGGTTTACGGCCTGCGCGGCAATCTGTTCCGTTCGACTGATTTTGGCACCACGTGGGAGCCTGTCCCGCTGCAGGGTGAGCGTGGCCCGCTGGAGTTCAGCATCGCCAATGCCTCGCTGATGCCAGACAACGCCATCGTGCTGGTCGGTAACGGCGGCAGCGTGATGCGCAGCACGGACGATGGCGAAAGCTTCACGGTCGCCAATCGCCCCGACCGGCTTTCCTTGTCCGGCGTAGCCGAGGACGATAAAGGCAATCTGGTTCTGGTAGGACAGGGCGGCGTTCGCGTCACCTCGCCGACGGGCGCTGACAGCGCTCAACAATAAGAACAAACAGGCGAGGACACGTTTCCATGAGCAACCTTCAACAACACCACGACAAGCCGACCCGCCTGGAGCAGTTGATTTTCAACAACCGTAAGACGGTGATCGGCATCTGCCTGCTGGTCAGCGTCTTCCTGTTCTGGCAAGCGACGTTGGTGCGCCCGTCCACCAGCTTCGAAAAGATGATTCCCCTCGGGCATCCCTTCATCCAGAAGATGATGGAGCACCGCAACGACCTGGCGAACCTGGGCAACACTGTGCGCATCTCGGTGGAGGCCAAGCAGGGCGACATCTTCTCCAGGGACTACATGGAGACTCTGCGGCAGATCAACGACGAGGTGTTCTACATTTCCGGCGTCGACCGCTCCGGGCTCAAGTCGTTGTGGAGCCCCAGCGTGCGCTGGACCGAGGTGACGGAGGAGGGCTTTGCCGGCGGCGAGGTCATTCCGCAGAGCTACGACGGCTCGCAACAGAGCCTCGACAAGCTGCGCAATAACGTTCTCAAGTCCGGGCAGGTCGGGCGTCTGGTGGCCAACAACTTCAAGTCGAGCATCGTCGATGTGCCGTTGCAGGAGTTCTACCCGGACCCCAACGACCAGAGCAAACTGCTGCCGCTGGATTACCGCCAGTTCTCCCACCAGCTCGAAGAAAAGATCCGCGACAAGTACGAAGCTCAGAACCCCAATGTCGAGATTCACATCGTCGGTTTCGCCAAGAAGGTCGGCGACCTGATCGATGGCCTGATCATGGTGGTGATGTTTTTCGGCATCGCGTTCCTCATCACCCTGGTCCTGCTGATGTGGTTCACCCGCTGCGCCCGCAGCACCATCGCGGTGTTGAGCACCACGTTGATCGCGGTGATCTGGCAGCTGGGCCTGATGCATGTGGTGGGTTTCGGGCTCGATCCCTATTCAATGCTCGTGCCGTTTCTGATCTTCGCCATCGGTATTTCCCACGGCGTGCAGAAGATCAATGGCATCGCTCTGCAATCCAGCGACGCCGACAGCGCCCTCACCGCAGCACGTCGCACGTTCCGCCAGTTGTTCCTGCCGGGGATGATCGCGATTCTTGCGGACGCCGTCGGCTTTATCACCTTGCTGATCATCGACATCGGCGTGATCCGCGAGCTGGCCATCGGCGCGTCCATTGGCGTGGCGGTGATCGTGTTCACTAACCTTATCCTCCTGCCGGTAGCGATTTCCTACGTCGGCATCAGCAAAAAAGCGGTGGTGCGCAGTAAAGAGGATGCCGTGCGCGAGCATCCGTTCTGGCGTCTGCTGTCGAACTTCGCCGCGCCGAAAGTCGCCCGCGTGTCTGTGGCCCTGGCACTGGTCGCGCTGGTGGGTGGCCTTTGGTACGGCCATAACCTGAAGATCGGCGACCTCGACCAAGGCGCGCCGGAGTTGCGGCCGGACTCGCGCTAC
The DNA here is from genome assembly GCF_013201545.1 of Pseudomonas graminis. Lineage (NCBI taxonomy): Bacteria > Pseudomonadati > Pseudomonadota > Gammaproteobacteria > Pseudomonadales > Pseudomonadaceae > Pseudomonas > Pseudomonas graminis. Next base: position 5,455,781 of record NZ_CP053746.1, on the reverse strand, counting down.
AACCAGGACAACAGCTTCATCATCAACAATTATTCGACCAGCTCCGACGTGCTGGTGGTGATGGTCAAAACGCCGCCCGAAGGGTGTTCGGCGTACCAGACGCTGTCGGCGATGAACGAGCTGTCGTGGAAAATGGAGAACACGCCGGGGGTGCAATCGGCGATTTCGCTGGTGACCGTGTCCAAGCAGGTCATCAAGGGGATGAACGAGGGCAACCTGAAATGGGAGTCGCTGTCGCGTAACAAGGACGTGCTCAACAGCTCGATTTCCCGCGCTGACGGTTTGTACAACAACACCTGTTCCCTGGCGCCGTTGCTGATTTTCCTCAACGACCACAAGGCGGAAACCCTCGATCGGGCCGTACATGCGGTGCAGGAGTTCGCTCAGCAGAACGACAAGGACGGCCTGGAGTTTCTGCTCGCGGCGGGTAACGCCGGGATCGAGGCGGCGACCAACGAAGTCATCAAGCAGGCCGAGCTGACCATTCTGATTCTGGTGTACGTGTGCGTGGCGGTGATGTGCATGATCACCTTCCGTTCATGGGCGGCGACGTTGTGCATCGTGCTGCCGCTGGTGCTGACGTCGGTGCTGGGTAACGCGCTGATGGCGTTCATGGGGATCGGCGTGAAAGTCGCGACCCTGCCGGTGGTGGCGCTCGGGGTGGGAATCGGGGTCGATTACGGGATTTACATCTACAGCCGACTGGAGAGTTTCCTGCGGGCGGGACTGCCGTTGCAGGAAGCGTATTACCAGACGCTGAAGTCCACGGGCAAAGCGGTGTTGTTCACTGGCCTGTGTCTGGCGATCGGGGTGTGCACCTGGATATTCTCGGCCATCAAGTTCCAGGCCGACATGGGCCTGATGCTGACCTTCATGCTGCTGTGGAACATGTTCGGCGCCCTGTGGCTGTTGCCGGCGCTGGCGCGGTTCCTGATCAAACCGGAGAAGATGGCAGGCAAGGTCGGGAATTCGCTGTTTTCCCATTGACGCACGCAGAGCTCTTGTAGGACCGGCTTCAGCCGGGAAGAGGCCGGTAGGGTCACCCCAAAATTTGCGGCGTGACCACCGACGCTTTCCCGGCTAAAGCCGGTCCTACATTCGAGTACGCCGGAAGCTCACTGGATGCAAGCGGTGCCTTAGTAGGACCGGCTACAGCCGGGAAGAGGCCGGTAGGGTCACCCCAAAATTTGCGGCGTGACCACCGACGCTTTCCCGGCTAAAGCCGGTCCTACATTCGAGCACGCCGGAAGCTCACTGGATGCATGCCGTGCCCTGGTGGGACCGGCTTTAGCCGGGAAGAGGCCGGTAGGGTCATCCCAATATTTGCGGCGTGACCACCGACGCTTTCCCGGCTAAAGCCGGTCCTACATTCGAGCACGCCGGAAGCTCACTGGATGCATGCCGTGCCCTGGTGGGACCGGCTTTAGCCGGGAAGAGGCCGGTAGGGTCATCCCAATATTTGCGGCGTGACCACCGACGCTATCCCGGCTAAAGCCAGTCCTTCCAGAAGCATGCTGTCCTACATCCGGTGTTCATTCAGTTATAGGTAAAAAACCCACGCCCGGTCTTGCGGCCCAGATACCCCGCCGCGACCATTTCCTTGAGCAGCGGCGCGGGGCGGTATTTGCTGTCGTTGAAGCCTTCGTTGAACGCTTCGACGATCGCCAGCAGGGTGTCCAAACCGATCAGGTCAGCCAGCGCCAGCGGGCCGATGGGCTGGTTGCAGCCCAGACGCATGCCGTCGTCGATGTCCTGAGCAGTGGCCAGGCCTTCCTGCAACACCAGAATCGCTTCGTTGATCATCGGCACCAGAATCCGGTTGACCACAAACCCCGGGCGGTTGCCGGCAGTGATCGCGGTCTTGTTCAACCGCTCGGCCAGCTTGATCGCCGCGATGTGGGTGGTGTCCGCCGTCTGCAGACCGCGAATGACCTCGATCAGGCTCATCATCGGCACGGGGTTGAAGAAGTGCAGGCCGATGAACCGGTCCGGGTGTTCGACGCTGGCGGCCAGTTGCGTGATCGACAGCGACGAGGTGTTCGAGGCAATCACGCAGTCGCGGTCGACATGGCTGGCGATCTGCTTGAGCAGGCGCAGCTTCAGCTCAAGGTTCTCGGTCGCCGCCTCGATCACCAGTTGCGCGCCATTCAACTGGCCGTAATCAGTGGTGACGCGGATGCGCCCCAGGGCGGCTTCGGCAAGCTCGGCGGTCACCGTCTGTTTAGTCACCTGCCGCTCGAGGTTCTTGCGCACCGTCGCCATGCTGCGTTCCAGTGCCGTGTCGGAAATGTCCAGCAGGGTCACGTCGAAACCGGCCACCGCGCAGACCTGCGCGATGCCGTTGCCCATGGTGCCAGCGCCGATTACAGCGATGTGTTGCATGCTCATCGACAAGCCCCCTTACACACGTTCGAAGATGACGGCGATGCCCTGGCCGCCGCCGATGCACATGGTCACCAGCGCGTAGCGGCCTTGAATCCGGTGCAGTTCGTGAATCGCCTTGGTGGCGATGATAGCCCCCGTCGCGCCCACCGGATGGCCGAGGGAGATGCCCGAGCCGTTCGGGTTGACCCTGGCCGGATCAAAGCCTAGCTCACGGGCGACGGCGCAGGCCTGGGCGGCGAACGCTTCGTTGGATTCGATAACGTCCAGGTCCGCCACGGTCAGGCCGGCACGTTCCAGCACTTTGCGGCTGGCCGGAATCGGCCCCAGGCCCATCATCGACGGATCAACCCCGGCATGGGCATACGCCACCAGACGCGCCATCGGCGTGAGGCCGTGCTCGCGGACCATGTCGCCATTGGCCATAACCAGCGCCGCCGCGCCGTCGTTCAGGCCGGACGCATTGCCTGCAGTGACGGTGCCGGCCTTCTTGAACGCGGTTTTCATCTTGTCCAGCTGCTCGGCAGTCACGTCGCCACGGACGTGCTCGTCCTGGGCGAAGGTCACGGTGCCTTTGCGCGTGGCGATCTCGATCGGCACGATCTGGCCCTCGAAACGCCCTTCGGCGATGGCTTGGGCCGCGCGCTGCTGGCTGGTCAGCGCCAGGGCGTCCTGATCGGCACGGGTGATGCCGTAGTGCTCGGCGATATTCTCGGCGGTGATGCCCATGTGGATGTTGGCGAACGGGTCATGCAACGCGCCGAGCATGTAGTCGTACGCCTGGACGTTACCCATGCGCGCGCCCCAACGGGCCTGGGGCATTATGTACGCGCCACGGCTCATGGATTCGGCCCCACCGGCCAGCACCGCCCGGGCGTCGCCGAGCATCAGCGATTGCGCCGCCGAGACGATGGCCTGCAGGCCCGAGCCGCACAGGCGGTTGACGTTCATGGCAGGCGTTTCTTTGGTGAGGCCGGCGTCGAGGGCGATGACCCGGGAAAGATAGGCGTCGCGCACTTCGGTGGGGATCACGTGGCCCATGACCACATGGCCGATGTGCTCCGGTGCGATCCCGGATTTCGCCAGTGCGGCGCGGCTGACCTGGGTGCCCAGTTCGATGGGGGAGACGTCCTTGAGGGAACCGCCGAATCCACCGATGGCGGTACGCAGTGCGCTGACGACGAAAACTTCGGGTGTGCTCATGGCGACTCCTGACACGTATTGGAATTGTGGGGGCTGCACCGCGAAATGGGATTTCGGCCGGTGCTGACTGCGGGCAAGTCTAGATCGGCGTTCGGGACGGGCCTATGCCGAAACTGTCCAGATGGGCTGGCGTTCTTTACCATCAGCGCCTGATCCGTGTTGCACCATTGAAAAAAGGGAAAAGCGGTCATGCGGGAAAAGGATTCAGTGTCGATCTACTTCGTCCAGTTGATCGTCCATGCGCTGCGCGACCAGCCGCTGCGTTTGCAGTCGGTTTTGCAGGCGGCGGAAATCGACATGGCGCTGCTCGACGACCCCACGGCGCGGGTCTCGGCCAGTGCGTTTGCGGCGTTGTGGCTGATTCAGATCAAGGAACTGGGCGACGAGTTTTTCGGCCTCGATTCCCACGGCATGCCTCTGGGCAGCTTCGCCCTGATATGCCGGGGGCTGATTCAGGAACCTAACCTGGAAAAGGCCCTGCGCCAGTGCCTGAGCAATTTCGGCCTGTTCCTGCGCGACTTCCGCGGCAGCCTCATCATTCGTGGCCCACGCGCGGTGCTCGCGGTGGACACCACGACGGACGATCCGGTCCGGCAGCGCTTCGGTGAAGAGACGTTTCTGCTGCTGATGATCAGCCTGCTGTGCTGGCTTGGCGGGCGCCGCATCAGTATCGACCGCGCGCAGTTCCGCCAGCGCCGTCAGCGCCTCAGCGACGATTCGCTGCTGTGGGGTTTCAACCTGAGTTTTGGTGAGCAGCGCACCGAGATCGAGTTTTCCAGCCACTGCCTGCGTCTGCCGGTGGTGCAGTCGTTGCCGTCGCTCAAATCATTTTTGCGCACCGCGCCGCAGTGGCTGGTTATCCGCTACCGCAACCAGCGCGGGCTGGCGGCGCAAGTCTATCAACGCCTGCGCAACAGCCATTACGGACACTGGCCGACGCTGCTGGAAATGGCCGACGAGCTGAAGCTCAGCGCCACCACGTTCCGCCGTCGGCTGGAGCGTGAGGGCTGCGCGTTTCAAGGGATCAAGGACGACGTGCGGCGCGGCATCGCCCAGCAGAAGCTGCGCGACACCGAACTGAGCGTGGTCGAGATCGCGTCACTGGTGGGATTTCAAGAGCCCAGCGCGTTCCACCGGGCGTTCAAGAAATGGACAGGGGAAAGTCCGGGGGCGTATCGATCGCGCACGCCGTCCTCTCTTTGACGTGCATGCCCTAGCACTTGGCGTGACCGCCCTCAGGTGCCTCAATGTCCATCACGGCAGCCAGGCCGTGCGCCATGCCTCAACGCCTCCGTCGTCCAGCATCCAGTCGCTCAGCACTTTGCTCCGCAGCTGATCGCCAATCCTCGCCGCCGTAGACAGATCATGCAGGTGCGCGCGGATCGCGTCGATCCAGGCCTGATCGGTATTGGCAACCCGCGTCACCGGCAAGTCGCCCTGATAGGCACGGACATCGCTGCAAATGACCGGATAACCACACGCCCCGTATTCAACCAGCGGCAGGTTGCCACGGGCTTCATTGAAGGGATTCTGCTCCAGCGGAACCAGCGCGAGATCCAGGTCCAGGCTGGCCAGGGCGCTTGCCTTGCGCTGCAGCGAGGGACTGCCATGGATCTCGAAGCCGCTGGGGCGTATTGACTCCGGACAGGTGCCGACGAAAATCCACTCAATCTCATCGGTGAGCACCTGAACCACATTGTTCAGCAGATGCACATCGGTGTCGCAGAGGATGCCGACGCGCGGCTTGAACCCACGATTGCGACGTGGGTGCAGGTTGCCCCACAGGTCCACTGGAAGTCGCGCGGGAATGACCCTCAGATCTCCATGGAATCCGGAAAAAAGGTCGGCTAGATGAGGAGTGGCCACGATGAACCTGTCCGCGAAACGCCCCACTCGCTCCATCGCGTTGCTCAGGTCCGTCGGTAGACGGTCGTGATCAGGATGATGGGCGGGCAGGCTGAACACATCAATGTCCAGGTCGAATATTTTGAATGCCGAGGAAAACGCAGAGGCGTGTCGCATATCGTCCAGCCGTAGTTCATCCAGATGCCGTTGATAGACGATAACGTCCGGGTTGTAGCGCTGCAGGTCCACCACCCCCAGCGGTGTCGGCAGGGCGAAACCGTCGACCGCCGCCGCCTCCATCAACGCCTTGAGCGGATCAAGAACTCTTTGATGGCCGGATTCACCGGCGTCAGCCGGGTGCACCAGCACCCTTGGCAGCGGGCGCCAGGCCATCGGTTGCCATGTCAGCGCGGTAATCGGCTCAAGATCGAAGCCATTACCACTCAGCGAAAGATTGGGGTTGTATGCAGGGTCGCGCGCCAACAACGGTAGCCACTTGGCGTACATCGCGTCGCGTTCCCCGGCAAAACGCACTTCTTTTTTCTTCCTCTCAAAGCTCAAGTCCGCCGTCTGGCTGACCGATCCTTCATGCAGCAACAGTGCATGGGGTGTCCACACCACGAGGTAGCCCTGGCGACCCACTTTCAGACACAGATCAACGTCGTTGTAGGAGACTTTGAAAGCCTCCTCGTCCATGCCCGAAACCTCGTCATAAATAGACTTGCGCACCATCAGGCAGGCAGCGGTCACCGCGCTTAAATCCTGATCCAGCCACCGCCGTTGCATATACCCGGGGGACGTAGCGGATTCGCCGGAAAACGGATGTTCGGCCGGGCCTCGCAGTCCGAGAATGACACCCGCGTGCTGGATCGTCGCGTTGGGATAGAGCAGTTTGCTGCCGACGATACCCACTTCCGGACGCTGGGCATGGTTCAGCAGCTTGTCCAGCCAGTCCTCGCGCAGAACGGCGATATCGTTGTTCATCAACACCAGATAGTCGCCGCGTGCTTCAGCCGCCGCCATGTTGTTCATCGCCGAGAAGTTAAACGCCAGCGGGTAACGCAACACGCGTACTTTCTGACCGCCGATGGCCTCCATGTTGGCAAGCCACTCCAGCGCTTCCGGGGTCTGGCTGTCGTTGTCAACGATGATGATTTCGTAATGCTGATACGCCGTTTTTTCCAGCACGGTTTCGATGCAGCGCTGCAGCATCGGCAACTGATCCCGAGTGGGCACGATGATCGACACCAGCGGCCGGCTCTGATGCCCGTATTGCACGTGGTAGTGCCGGGCAGGTGCTTCAATGACGTCGGCATGCAGATAGTTTCGTGCTAGCAGATGGCGCTTGAGCGTTCTGACTTCGTCGCTGTTCTGCGCCAGCGTCGGTGCGCTGCACGCCAGCAGAGGTTCATCGATGTGGCCGATTGCGCCAATGCCGTTCTGCTCGATCAGGCGCAGGATCAGGTCGAACTCCAGGGCCTGGCTGAACGCCGGATCGAAGCCTCCGACGTCCAGCGCCAGCTCACGCTTGAACAGCCAGTGGGTGGCCATGCTGACGGGAAAGCTCAGCAGCAGATCGAGATTCAAGTCCGGCCGCATGGCGATACCGCGGACATCATCGGCGTGATGGATCTCATCGAAATAGACCATCTGGCACTGGCTGTGTTGCGCCAGCTCCAGCTCCAGGCGCAGGGTGCCGCTGGCTTGCCACTCGTCGCCAGCGTGCAAAATGATGAACCATTCGCTGCCGTCATTGCGTAACAGCGCATTGATTTGCAGCGCGATGTCACTCGCCGCCAACTGCCATTCGATGTCCGGCGGGACATCCTGTGGACGTTGTGAAGCGCTCAAGACCACAGTCCGCCGCGTAACGGCCTGGGCCTGCCACACCCCCAGGCTTTCAAGGGTCAGCCGCACCTGGTCTGGCCTATCCAATCGGTCCAGTACGATCACTGTAAGACTGCTGCTGTTGCTCAATTCGGCTCGGCGCGCGGCGATCAAGCGTTCTTGCACAGGGGACAAAGCCCGCGCCTGCAACCATTCGGTCAGCGGTCGTGTGTGCAGATTGGCCTTGTGATCGACCACGGCGCGTTGGGTCAACTCGATGAAGTAATCGAGCTGTTGCCAGAACGTGTCCTCGATTTCGAGCCAGCGCAGCCGTGCCTGAGGCAGCGATGCACGGGCGCGCTCAAGGCCTCCCGGCTCGTAGTGCATGGCCGCACCGGCGTCGCCGAAGTGCTCGGTGAAGGGCAGGGTGTCGATGTGCCCGCCCTGCAAATAGATCACCGGACATCCACACAGCATCGCCTCGGTGCAGGTCGCAGAAATCTCGTACGAGTAGAGCACTGCTGCCGTCTTGAAAATCTCCGCCAACTGGGCAAGGGTCTTGGGTTTGCTCAGGGAGAGGATTTCGATGTCGGCAGGAAGGCTCAAGAAGTCGACATCGCGAATGAGATGGCGGTGCAGGTAAAGATAGGACTTTGTTCGCTCTACCGGCTCCTTGGGCGGCGAGAACAGTTCCGAGTCGATCACCGGCAGCGTCAGCATGTTGGTGTTGAGACTTTCGTCGCGGAAATCATGGGCGTAGTGGAAGAACAGGTCGTTTCTGCCCGCCTGCAGACCATTACCCGTCAGAAAACCCTCGCGGTTGAGGATATAGCGCACCACGACGGGCCCCGACAAGGGGTTGCCCGAGACCACTTCGGGATAGACGACGATGGGCGTGCGGCCCAGGTCCTGATGGCATTTGATGAGTTCTTCGCTGAGCGACGGCGTACGCAGTGCCGGGTTTTTCACATCGCACAGCGCCACATACGCCTCGTGACCGGCAATGTTCAGCGCATGGCAGAGGTAGTGCATCACGCAGATGCCCGATGAGGTTTCCCGGTAGTCGGGCGCGTAAATGTAATAAGGCGCCGGGAGCTTGCCGTGCAGGTTGCGGTTGATCATGCGCGTCACTCCGCTGCGGTGCTGCGTTCGCAGACGACAAACACGCTGGCGCACAACTCGGGGTAATGCATCCCAAGGGCGTAGCAGCCATCCATGAACGCCTCATCCACCAAACCGCTCTCCAATGCCTTGTCCAGCTGGAAGTTGGCCAACGGTTTAAAGAACACGCCACCTCTGTGCCGGACCGACCATCCTGCCTGGCGCACTTCATGGTCAAGGGTGTCCAGGGAGTAGGTGATGCGGTGTCCATGCAGGCGCTCGCCCTCGGTCACCGCACTGTTGTGCTCGATCAGGCCCATCTTCACGGCAATCTGGCGCGAGGGCGCGTTGGCGTTTGGCACGGCGATAAACAGCCGACCGCCTGGCTTTAACCACTGGGCGATGCGCTGTAGCACGGCGGTCCGATCGTCGAGATGCTCCAGCGTGTGGATCAGAAATATGTTCTCGAATCGCGGCTCCACCGTGGCCGTCTCGAAGGTGCTGCAGACGAAGGCGACCTGTTCGCCGACGCGCTGGCGGGTAACGCCGATCAGATCACTGGCCGCTTCGATGACGGTCAGGTCATGGAAGCGCTCGCTGAAGATTTGCGTGAATTCACCCTCGAAACAACCCAGTTCCAGTGCAGGACCTTCGGTCAACCAGGGCGAAAAGCTCTCCATCATGTAGCGGCGCAGGCGGGCATCGAAGTCATAGAAATAACTGCGATGGGCGTTGTTCTGAAATTCCTGGTTGTAATCGCGGTTGGCCATGGTCTATCCCTGGTTTTTTCGGTAAAAGCGCTGGTCTTCAGGCTGATACCACTCGTGAAGGGTGGAGGGGGTTCGGGCGAACCAGCCGAGCAGTTGCTGAAGGTCCGGCGATTGCTGCTCGCAAAAGGCGGAGCCCAGCGCTCGGCAATAGTCGAACTGCGGCTTGAGGTTGCTGCGGGTAAACGTCAGGGTCAGGCAGCGACGTGGCCCCGACGTACGGTTGACCCCGGCGGCGTGCCATATCCGCGAGTCGAACAGATAGATCGAGCCTGCTGTACCCAGCGCCTTGCTGGCGTGCGCCTCGAACTGATTGTCGTCCGGCTTTTGCGGCGATTGGTGTGAGCCAGCCAGAAACAGGGTGGCGCCGTTCTGCGCCGTGAAGTCGTCGAGCAGTACCAGAATCTGCGCCATCTGCATCGATTCTGCCGACCATGAGCGCACATCGCGGTGCACGTTGCGCACGTAGGCATTGGTGCTGTTCAGGTTGTTCAGCCCACCAAATGAATTGAGGATCACCTCGCCGCCGAGCATGTTGCGCAGCAGCTCGGTGACCCCCCATTCGCCAAACCGGGCCAGCAGGGCGATGAAACCGGTGTCGGCCTGCAGGATGTGGTGAGCGGTCTGCTCGGTGCGCTGAACGATGGCGTTCTGCACCTGCACACTGCGGCAGCGTTCGATGGCCTGCGCCAGGTCTTCGCGCAAACGCACGACCTCGCTGGCGGCCATCAGATCCGGCAGACAGACGTACCCGTCTGCGCAGAGGTTTTGCCAGGCCTCGTCATTCATGAATCACCGTCCCGGGCCGCCATCCACGCCCGGTAGTCGGCTGCTGTCACACCCAGCAGGTGACGATCCCAGCGCTGGCCTTTGCGAAAGTACCACTGGCGCTGCGTACCCTCGATCACCCAGGGCGCTTTGCCAGTGTAGGTGGCCAGCGACGCCTGGTTGTACTCGATGATCGTCGTGGACAACCGCTCAAGGCCGAGTTCGTCGAACGCGTAGCGCATCACGGTGGCGATCACCTCACGGCCATAACCCTGACCGCGCAGGTGCTCGAAACCGATCATCATGCCGTGTTCCGCGGTGCGGTTTTTCCAGTCGATGTCGACCAGGTTTGCCGTGCCAATCAGACCGTGCTCGGACGTTTCTATACCAAAGCGCTGATTCAGCGTGTCGCTTTTAAGACGTCCCAGCCACTCGCGCTGAGCCTCCCGGGAGGTCGGAAAATGCCAGCCGCCCAGCATCGCCCATAGGGCCTCATCGTTGGACCAGACGTGCAGTCGCTCCAAGTCATCTGCTTCCAGGGCCCGCAAGGTGATTCGTGTACCACGGATACTCATGATGTTCTCGATGCCTGAAGAATAAGGTTCGCCAGCCGCGCGATGTCAGAAGCGCCGTAACGCTGATCGACAGGGAGGGGCAGAAGCCGGCGGGTCATGTCTTGCTCCAGCGTCGGGACATTGCTGTCCGACAGCACGTCGCGCCAGTAGCAGGGCACGTATATCCGCTGTTTGAGCAGCGCTGCGCTGACCTTTTCTGCTTCCTGAACATCCTTGAGCAGCAGGGGATAGCACAGCGCAGCAGTTGGCGTGAGATCAAGGGCCTTGAACGTGTTGAGGGCGCCCAGAGCGTCGTGCAGTTGAGAGAAGTTGGCCCGGCGTCGACTGCCGATCTCATCGTAGTCAATGCTGTTGAGCAGTCGCGTGGTGATTGCGGACATGCCGCGCATGCCCTCTGTTCCAAGCGCCTCCTCGGTGTTCTGGAAGTCGGCGTAATGGGCTTCCGGCCCATTGGCCAGACGCCCGAGCAGGGCATCGAAGCGGTTGGCAGAATTGCCAGGCGGCAGTTGTTCGAGATCGCAGGGCCCGTTCACCCGCCAGCCTCCATCCGGCACGCCCACAAATTTGCGCGGAGAATACAGCGTGGGGATGCCGTCAACCGGCGCGCAAAACAGCGCCTGCGAATTGTCGACGATCAACGCACCGCCATACTGCCCCGCCAGGGTGTCGCGGATGTAAGCATCCTTGAGGCCGAAATAATTGACATACAGGAAGACCTCGCGAGGTCCGAGAACCGGCAGGGCTGCAGGTTCGAGCAGATCATTCATGCCGTAGCGCACGACTTCAACGTCAACCGCCCGGGCAGCATCGGGCATCACTGAACAGATGAAATGCGGTATCCAGACCCTGCGTGCCTGCTGCGCCAGCAGCAGCGCCTGGAAAGCCGAACGCGCCAGGTTGTAGGCGCGCGCGTGCGGATAGGGATGCTGGCCTCGGCGAAGCTCCAGCTCGAAAAAGCCCCCCATCGCCTCAACCACGCACAATCTCCCCGCGCTTGACCCAGGCGCTGAGGGTTTCCAGGTCGTTGAACATGAAGGCATCCAACACCGACAGTGCCGGCACGAAGGGCTGGTTCAGCTGGAGGTAAGGCTCAAGGTCCGGCTTGAGAAGGTCCAGCCCATAGCCTGCGGCCGCAAACGCTGCGCTGTCGTACAAGGCACCGCCGGCGAAAGGGTTCAGATAGCGGGTTCCGCCGATCGCGCTGATGACTTCGATCACGCGGTCCTGCCCACGCGACTGTGAAGCGGGTGACCACTCGCTCGCCCGAACGATCGGGGTGTGAATGCGCAACAGGCTGCAGCAGGAGCGCAGCGCCAGCTCGTTGAACTCGGCGATGTTGTGCGCCGGCAACTTCAGCAGCGCTTCGAGCCAGGTCAGCGTGCGCTCAGCGTGGGGTGCCTTGCGGTACGCAAACGCGAGGCGGCTCATGATGGCGTCGATGTCAAAGTGTGGCGAAATCTGGCGTTGATTGATCAACTGCGAGTGACTGCCCTTTGCCAGCGGCAAGCCAAACCACTTCGGCTCGCCCTCCAGCAGGTAACGGTTGCGCTCGATCCAGCCGTTCTTGATGAACTGCACGTTGTCGTACAGCACGAAACAGTCGCTCGCGGCGATCAGCTGAAAGTAACCCAGGTAAGGAAGAAAGTACGGTTGCATCAGGGCCACACGGCCCTGATCCAGAAGTGCATGGTCGTTGGACCGCTGATCAAGCCCGGCAGGGCTGCGGGTAGGGGCGATGAGCACGGGTTGCATCGGTCAGGCCCCGCGCGCGCTGAGCAGGATGTCGATAATGGAGTCCTGCTGCTCATCCGTCAGGTCCGGGTAGATCGGCAGGCACAACACGCGGCTGGAAATCAGGTGGGCATGGGTGAGCTTCGCAGCGTCCGAACTGGGCAAGCTGCGGTACATCGGGAATTCTGTGATCAACGGGTAGAAATAACGCCGCACCAGCACATCACGCGCACGATAGCGGTTGTACATTTCGTCGCGGTTCACGCCGAACCGAGAACCGTCTATGAAAATCGGGCAATAGGCATAGTTCCAGTCCACGCCTGCAGGCTGTTCCAGCAAGGTGATGCCGGGCACGTCTGCCAGCGCCCTGGCGTAGCGATCAAACAGACGTTTGCGCGACTGCAGCGCAGAATCGATGTGGCGCAATTGGAGCATGCCGAACGCTGCCTGAATCTCGTTCATCTTGCCGTTGATGCCCGGCGCCATGATCGTAACTTCGTCGGCAAAACCGAAGTTCTTCAGGTAATCGATGCGCTGCTTGGTCTTCCTGTCGTGGCAGATGATCGCGCCGCCTTCGAAGGTGTTGAACACCTTGGTGGCATGGAAACTGAGGACCGAAAGGTCACCATGATTCAAGACGCTGGTGCCATTGTGCTGAACACCAAACGCGTGGGCGGCGTCATAGATGACCTTCAACCCGTAGGTGTCGGCGATTTTTTGAATGGCATCGACGTCACAGGGAATCCCATAGCAATGAACCGGAAGGATGGCCGTGGTCGCCGGCGTGATCGCTTCCTCGATGCGCTTGGGGTCCAGGTTGTTGGTCAGCGGGTCGATGTCGACAAACACCGGCTTAAGGCTGTTCCACAATAACGAGTGGGCCGTGGCGACGAATGAATACGGCGTGGTGATCACCTCGCCCGTGACGCGCAGCGCCTGGAGTGCGGTGACCAGCGCCAGGGTGCCGTTGGAAAACAGGCAGACATGCTCAACGCCCAAGTGCTCGGCCAGTGCGGCTTCCAGCTGTTCATGGAAAGGGCCACCGTTGGTGAGACGCTTGCTGGCCCAGATCTCCTCCAGAAACGGCATGAACTCTTCCAGCGGAGGAAGCAGCGGACTCGTGACAGGAATTGAATTCGACATGGACACCAAGGCTCATGGGCGGTTGAAAGCCCCACGACCCGAGGAGGCATCGAAGTGGGGGGGGCATAGGGCCCTTTTAGACGGTGCCGAAAAAATGACGTCTAAAGGCGGCTTGCAGCTTGAATAGCAAAAATTCGGCCAATACCTGTCGAATCGGCAGCCGAGACGTGGCGGGGGCCTGCCCCAAGGGTGCAAGACGCGGGATTGGCAGTCGTCGGGACCGCGGCCCCGGCAGCACCTTGATAGAGGGTTCAAGCTCGCCGCTTGATATTCCGAACGCCTGACGCTTACTTTGTACGCCTTGCCGCCCTGCGGCCTGCCCAACGAAAAAGGATTTGAGTCATGAGTAGCGATGACCACCATTCACTCGCGCAGCGACTGATGGGCATTGATGAAATTGAATGCGTCACGCCGGATCTGAATGGCCTGCCGCGAGGGAAGGTGATGACCGGCGAGGGTTTTCTCGAAGGCCGTCGGTTGCAGCTGGCGCGGGGCGTGCTGCTGCAATGCATCATGGGCGGCTACCCGCCGTCGAAATTCTATGGCAGTGACGATGGCGACCTGGCCCTGATCGCCGACCCGCAGCAGACCCATCGTCTGCCGTGGAGCGACGAGCCCCGCGCCCTCGCGATCTGTGACGCCGATGAGCTCGACGGCCAGCCATCGCCGCTGTCCACCCGCGGCCAGCTCAAATCGGTCATCGCCCGCTATGCCCGGCATGGCTGGTCGCCGGTGGTGGCCACCGAACTGGAATTCTTTGTCTTCGCGCCCAACCCCGATCCGAGCCAGCCCTTCCAGCCGCCGGTCGGTCTGGACGGTCGGCGCGAGGACGGCCAGTCGGCGTTCAGCATCAGCTCCAACAACGGCCTGCGACCGTTCTTCAAGGAAATCTATGCCTGCATGGCCGCGCTGGGCCTGCCCCGCGACACCGTCATGCACGAGATGGGCGTCAGCCAGTTCGAGATCAACCTGCTGCACGGCGATCCTCTGCTGCTGGCCGACCAGACATTTCTGTTCAAGCACATGCTCAAGGAAGTCGCGCTCAAGCACGGCCTGATTGTGGTGTGCATGGCCAAACCGCTGGCGCACACGCCCGGCAGTTCCATGCACATTCACCAGAGCGTGGTCGAGACCAGCACCGGCCAGAACATCTTCAGCGACAATCAGGGCGAGGCCACTGATCGCTTTCATCACTTCATCGGCGGGCAGCAGGCCGCGATGGCTGACTTCACCGCGTTGTTCGCGCCGAACGTCAATTCCTATCAGCGCCTGTGCCATCCGTTTGCTTCGCCGAATAATGCTTGCTGGTCCCACGACAACCGCGCGGCGGGTCTGCGCATTCCGGCCAGCGCACCGGTCGCCCGTCGGGTCGAGAACCGTCTGCCCGGCGCCGACGCCAACCCGTATCTGGCCATCGCCGCCAGCCTGGCTGCGGGGCTTCATGGCATTGAGCACACGCTGGCACCGTCGCCGCCTATTCAAGGTGAGTTCGTTGTGCCCGATAATCTGTCGTTGCCATGTACCTTGCACGCTGCTCTGGAACGTCTGACTCGCAGCTCGCTGGCCAAGGAACTGTTTGGTGCCGAATTCATCGAAGGCTACGTCGCGTCGAAGACCCTGGAACTGACCAGCTTCTTCAACGAAATTACCCCCTGGGAGCGCCGCGTTCTGGCCGCTCAGGCTTAAGAATCGCTGTTCGGAAATCCTCTGAAATCGAGGGTTTCCGTCTTTTGGAAAGCTATGCGCCAAATCTGGAAGTCCTTTCGAGCGCTGTATTTTGCCTCGCTGATGATGTTGATCGGCTCGGGCCTGCTCAGCACCTACCTGGCCTTGCGTCTGGCCGCCGATCAGGTCGATGGCCTGTGGGTCGGTGCGTTGATGGCGGCGAACTATGTCGGTCTGGCCCTGGGCGGCAAGATCGGCCACCGGCTGATCGGCCGGATCGGGCACATCCGGGCGTATGCCACCTGCGCCGGCATTGTCGGCGCGGCGGTGCTGGGCCACGGGCTGTTCGATTACCTGCCGGCGTGGATCTTCCTGCGGATGATTGTCGGCCTGGGCATGATGTGCCAGTACATGGTCATCGAAAGCTGGCTCAACGAGCAGGCCTCGCCCAAGCAGCGCGGCACGGTGTTCAGCCTCTACATGATCGCGTCGTACCTGGGGCTGGTGCTCGGTCAGCTGATTCTGGTCATCCACCCGCAACTGGGCCCTGAACTGCTGATGCTCGTGGCGATGTGCTTCGCCCTCTGCCTCGTGCCGGTGGCCATGACCCGCAGCATTCACCCGGCGCCGATGCACCCGGCACCGCTGGAGCCGCTGTTCTTCATGCGCCGGGTGCCGCAATCCCTGACCACGGTGTTGAGCGCCGGCATGATCATCGGCTCGTTCTACGGCCTGGCGCCGCTGTATGCCGCGCAACAGGGGCTGTCGACCGAGCATGTCGGCCTGTTCATGGCCAGCTGCATCGGCGCGGGCCTTATCGTGCAAGGCCCGCTGGGCAAGCTGTCAGACCGCTATGACCGTGCCTGGTTGATCCGCGGCGTGGCCGGCTTGCTGGTGCTGGCCTCGCTGCCGCTGGCGATCCTCCCGGATGTGCCGATGGAGCTGCTGCTGGCAGTGGGCTTCCTGGCGTCCCTGCTGCAGTTTTCGCTGTATCCGCTGGCGGTGGCGTTCTCCAACGACCACGTTGAAGGCGAACGCCGCGTGTCCCTGACCGCCATGTTGCTGATGACCTACGGCGTCGGGGCGAGTATCGGCCCGCTGGTGTCCGGCGTGCTGATGAAGATGTTTGGCAGCAACATGCTCTACGCCTTCGTCTGCTTGGTGGCGCTGGTGCTGGTGCTGCGTATCCGTCCGAAAGCCGTCACCAACCTGCACCAGGTCGAAGACGCCCCGCTGCATCACGTCGCCATGCCTGACAGCATGTCCAGCTCGCCGCTGGTGGTCGCCCTTGACCCTCGGGTTGATGAACAGGTGGTGCAGGATCAGATGCAGGACGTTGAGCCGGAGCCGGAGGTTTCACCTGAGGTAGCGCCGGATGTGGCAGCGGATGCCGAAGTACAGCCTGAGATGGTGGAGCGGGTCGTGGCGTCGGGTGAAGGCGTTGTGCGGCCGGTGGCGATTATGGACGAGGAAGTGGCTGCTGAACCTGGTGCGGCTGGACCGGAGGAGGCGGCTGAAGTGCGGCGGGATGTCGGGGTGGATCGGCCGTTGTGATTGAGGCTGGGCTGATTGGGTATACCCCCGCAGCATCGCAAACCTCTAGGAGCGACCAGGGTGGCGCTCCACCTGGCTCGCGAAAACGGAGTATCAGTGACATGGATTTCGCCTGACACGACGCATTCGCGAGCAAGCTCACTCCTACAATTCCGGTGTTTCACCTGAGTCTCGTGCACTCAGAGCTAGAGTGGGACGATGGCGGCTGTGTGAGGGGAGGCAGGGTAATTGCGGCAACCCGCCAGCACGCCATAGAGCGCACCGGCCGGGTTACCGCCAACGATCAGAAATCGTCGTCTTTGTCGAAGCGTCGCGCTTCGCGCTGCAGTTGATAGACCAGGCGCTCGACCTGACGCTGCACCAGGCCACTCATGTTGTGGAAGCGCACGCCGGCAAACGTGGTGTTGATCCTTTCTTCGAAGTGCAGATAGCGCAGTTCAACGGGTGTGGTCATGTTGCCGAAGGGCAGGGAGGCGATAAAGCGCTCATAGACCTGACCCAGCTGCATGCGCTCGGAAACATCGCCTTCGAAGCGCAGCTTGCACCCGGTCGCGGAGATGTCCAGCAGCTTGCCGCGTAACGGGGATTTAAGCCGTTCGCCACCGATCTCGACATCAATCAGGGAAGCCAGCTTAAGGGCCGCGCGAAAGGCATTGCGGCGCTGGTGATAGACGACTTCTTCAGGCAGCGGGCCGCGATAACTGCGCGGCTCTTCGATCACCGTCAGCCGGGCTTTGCTTTCCCAGGCGATGCGCACACCGTCGTGAAAACCTTCGACCCGGAAGGGTTCACCGCTGGCCAGGAAACGCTCGCCGTCACGGGGGATCATCTCGTCGAAAATGACTTGATTGGTGTCGCGGTTGACATCGATCACGTAGCTCTGAAAACGCTGGGTGCGTTCGTGGAACGTGATGATCAACGGGTCATGGCTTTCCATCAGCAGCCGCAGATTGGCAGCGATTTCCAGCGGGGTGGTCAGTACCTTCGGGGGCTGCGGAACATCTTCCGCGCTTGAGGCATTCACGGTCTATCCATCTCCAGGCAAATAACGGCAGCGGGCGGCATATTGCCACCACGGTGCGCACCTTGATACAAGAACTTACGCCTGGCTAAGCGGACGCGGCCTGGCCTTGCCCGACGTCGAGCCGCGGCTGTCATAAAGCGTGGGCGTGTCGCCGCCGTTGAGAATCCTCAACTGCTGTGCCGTGGTGAGTTGCTGGAGCTGGATAAGGCTGCCGTTTTGCTCATTGGCCGCCTGGCATTCACTCATCAGTGCGCTGAGTTCATCGCCCGCGGTCAACAAGGCTTCACCCACTGACGAATGTTTCGCCACTTCTTCGAGTCCCGCACGATTGGCGGGCAGACCCAGGCTGGTCATCAGCTGGGTACGTCGGCGTCCATGCTGCTCGAGCACAATCACCAGCGCCTGTTTCTGCGCCAGGATGTGTTCCATCTCGACCATATTGCGCCCATGAAGGGCCACTGATTCGGCCTTCAGGATATCCAGCAAATGCCGGGTTGGCGCAATGTCGTCCGTGATCAGTTGAAGCAATGTAGTGTCTTGCATCGCATGCCCTGGTGTTTAAGCGTCCAGAAGCCCCTGCGCAGACCGGGGGCTAGCGCTGGGCTTCGAAGTTAAGCAGTTTGCTAGCAACACGATTGCTGTCGACCTTGTAGCTGCCGTCGGCGATCGCCTGCTTCAACTCGGCCACACGGGCACTGTTGACGACGGGCTGATCACGCAACGAATCACTGATCTTCTGCAACTGTTGAGCTTCGCTGCTCAAATGTACTGCCTCACCACTGCCCGGCACGCTGGAAGTGCCGCTGACCGCCGCCGTAGCTTCGGTTTTGCCGGCTTCCTTGGTGCTGGCGGTACGTGTTGTACCGCTGACGGGAGTGGAGCTATTCAAACGATTGAAGTCGATGACCATGATTGAAAAACCTCTGGGTTCTAGGACGCTTGCCTTGGTTTCGGCCCGACCCGGAATAACTTTAGGGCTCGTGCGAAAACAGTCTCGAATGGACTTCGCACGGAGCACTGGGGTTCCGAGTGTAGGAAAAGCGCAAGCGCAGCGCCAGAGGTCTTACCTTCACATGTCAGTTACATAGCGACCTCAACTTGTCCGGGCGCAACGATATTGGCCTTGATCACCCGCTGGGAATTAAGGTTCTTCACCCGTATTTGCTCGTTGAAACCGCCGTCGGACAGTGCTTCGCCCGGCATGCGCACGCTCATGGAACCACTGCGCGCGCTGATCACCACCTGGTCGCCCTTGTGAACCATTTGCGGCTGGTCGAGGTGGACCGGGGTCAGGATCTGGTCGATGACCGTTGGTCGGACAACTTTCTGCCCGACCGCCTGATCGAGCGAATCCAGAAAGCCTTGCCCCAGCAGGCTTACGTCACGTTCGCGCAGCGCCACATCGTTTTCAGTCACGATCGCGTCGCGTTTCATTGGCCGCACGCCGGTGACCACATTGCGGTAAAGATGTACTTGGGCCGGCACGAACACCGTCCACGGAGACGTGCCTTCGCAGCGCACTTTCACCGTCACGCGGCCGATGGGCTGGGCGGGGCTTTCCAGTGAGGCTGTCAAATCCTTGTCGCACAGTGGCATGCGCAGACGCGGGTCCAGCTGCTTGACTTCGATTTCATAGCGGCCGGCGGTTTGATTGGTCGCCATGTAGTCTTCAACTGTGAATTCAAGAAAGCCCTGGGTCACGCCGATAAGTGTTTCAGGCAAGGTCATGTTGTCCGCGCGGCTCAGGCTGGCGGCACACAACAGACACAGCGCGACCAGCACGCAGAGAAAGCTGCGGGTTGCGGGTGCCGGGCGTCGGGATACTGTCGTTTGTGTGTTCATGATGAGTAAATAGCAAGGCCCGTGCCGCTTACCGATTCGGTAGCGCAATTGGTCGTTTTGGGAGGAGTGGTGCATGGCTGGTGTGATGGATTCAGTAAACCAGCGCACTCAACTGGTAGGGCAGAACCGCCTTGAACTGTTGCTGTTCCGGTTGGACGGCAAGCAGTTGTATGGGATCAACGTGTTCAAGGTAAAAGAGGTGCTTCAATGCCCGAAACTTACCCACATGCCCAAATCCAGTCCGATTGTGCGCGGTGTGGCAAATATTCGTGGCGGAACCATCCCGATCCTTGATCTGGCTTTGGCGACCGGCGGCAAGCCGTTGAGCGACATCGCCAATTCCTTCGTGATCATCACGGAGTACAACACCAAGATTCAGGGTTTCCTGGTGCATGCGGTGGAACGCATCGTCAATATGAACTGGGAAGACATTCACCCGCCTCCCAAGGGAACCGGTCGCGACCACTACCTCACGGCGGTGACGCGTCTGGACAATCAGTTGGTGGAAATCGTCGACGTCGAGAAGATCCTTGCCGAGGTAGCGCCAGTCTCCGAAAACATCTCGGTCGGCGTGGTCACTGCGGAGGTGCAGCACAAGGCGCTCTCGTTGCGCGTGTTGACGGTTGATGATTCCTCCGTGGCGCGCAAACAGGTGACGCGCTGCCTGCAGACTGTCGGCGTGGAAGTCACGGCGTTGAATGACGGTCGTCAGGCGCTCGAGTTCCTGCGCAAACTGGTAGACGAAGGCAAGAAACCGGAAGAAGAATTCTTGATGATGATCTCCGACATTGAAATGCCGGAGATGGATGGCTATACCCTCACTGCGGAGATTCGCAGCGACCCGCGCATGCAGAAGTTGCACATCGTGTTGCACACGTCGCTGTCGGGCGTGTTCAACCAGGCGATGGTCAAGAAGGTCGGCGCTGATGACTTCCTGGCCAAGTTCCGGCCGGACGATCTGGCGGCGAGGGTGGTAGATCGTATCAAGGCGGCAGATATCAGCTGAGGAGGGGTGTTCCTCCTTGCTGTTCACATGATTTGAGAGGCGGCATGTCGACAGGTAATTTGGATTTTGATCAGTTCCGGGTGTTCCTGGAAAAAGCCTGTGGCATTTTGCTGGGTGAAAATAAACAGTATCTGGTCTCCAGCCGCCTTAACAAGTTGATGGAGCAGCAGTCCATCAAGTCGTTGGGTGAGCTGATCCAGCGTATCCAGACCCAGCCGCGCAGCGGGTTGCGCGAGCAGGTGGTGGATGCGATGACCACCAACGAGACGTTGTGGTTTCGCGATACGTATCCCTTCGAGGTGCTGAAGAACAAGGTGTTGCCGGAGGCGATCAAGGCCAGCCCCAACCAGCGTTTGCGGATCTGGTCGGCGGCGTGCTCGTCGGGGCAGGAACCGTATTCGCTGTCGATGTCTATCGATGAGTTCGAGCGCAGTAACCCGGGGCAGCTGAAGTCGGGCGCGCAGATTGTGGCGACGGATTTGTCGGGTTTGATGTTGAACAATTGCAAGACGGGCGAGTACGACAGTCTGGCCATTGGCCGGGGGTTGTCGCCGGATCGTCTGCAGCGTTACTTCGATCAGAAGACGCCAGGGCGCTGGACGGTGAAGGCGCCGATCAAGAGCCGTGTGGAGTTTCGTTCGTTCAATCTTCTAGACAGTTATGCGGCGTTGGGCAAGTTCGATATGGTGTTTTGCCGCAACGTGCTGATTTATTTTTCGGCGGAGGTGAAGAAGGATATTTTGTTGCGTATCCATTCGACGTTGAAGCCTGGGGGGTATCTGTTCCTTGGGGCGTCGGAGGCGTTGAACGGGTTGCCCGATCATTATCAAATGGTGCAGTGCAGTCCCGGGATTATTTATCAGGCCAAGTGATTGGCTCCGGTTTTGATTTGATGAGAACCCCGCTTAGGCGGGGTTTTTTGTTTTGTGTTGGCGCTGGTAGGGCATCTGCCTCACGGCAGATATTTCGCCTTCGGCGAGTTACTTGATAAAGCCCCAAGTAACCAAGGGCTTTGTGCTCCTGGTTGGGCCCTTCCTTCGTCAGGGTTCCTTCACTCCGGTCCCGCTCCGTGGGCCCGCGCCGAACGGGCATCCATGCCCTGACGGCGCTCTCGCCGCATCCCTGCGGCTCGGCCCACTCCGCGAGACCTGCGTTCAGCCTGCACCCAAGTCGCGATTGGCGGTGACTGGACCATCTGTGTATGAAGATCAAAGGCAGATCAAAGGCTTCCCGGCTGAAGCCGGTCCCACTGGGTGAACACGATCTCACTGTAGGAGCCGGCTTGCTGGCGAATGCATTCTGTCAGTCGATCTATTCATACCTGACTCATCGGGTTCGCCAGCAAGCCGGCTCCTACAGAAAAAATGCGTTCCGTCAGGTAAAACGATGAACGACCAAAGATCGTTGAGACAACGGGCACCCAGTGGGACCGGCTTTAGCCAGGAAGCCGTTGATCTTGATCTGCTGTTGATCTTGATCTTGATCTTCATACCCAGCTAGCCCAGACGACACCCATCGCGACTTGGGTGCAGGCCGAACGCAGACGACGCGCAGTGGGCCGAGCCGCATGGATGCGGCGAGAGCGCCGTCAGGACATGGATGTCCGTTCGGCGCGGGCCCACGGAGCGTCGTCGGAGTGAGGGAACCCCGAGGTACGAGGGGCCTAACCAGGAGCAAGCACCCTTGGTTACTTGGGGTGCTTTTCCAAGTAACTCGCCGAAGGCGAAATATCTGCCGTGAGGCAGATGCTTTTGATTGTCTGCAAGGTCGAGCACGGACCCCCGTGACGGCAAAAAAACGGCACCGCGCTTGCCGCTTTCCTCCCCCGGAGCGGAAATCCCTTGCCGCTTTTCTGTCATCACCCCGCACCAACACCCCTGCAGCCCCCGGAAACACGCACTTTCAGCATGTGGCACGCACCTTGCTATAACTCCTGCACGTACATCTGGTCAGCCCTCAAAGGTCCCGACATGAGCATCAGTTTTGAAAACGCCCTCGGCATCCACGAAAAAGCGCTCAACTTCCGCGCCCAGCGTGCTGAAGTGCTGGCCAACAACATCACCAACGCCGACACCCCCAACTACAAGGCGCGTGACCTCGACTTCTCCAAAGTCCTGGCCGCCGAAAGCGACAAAAGCAAAAACGGCCACTTCGCCCTCGACATGACCAACAACCGTCACATCGAAGCCGAAGGCATGAGCGATGGCGAAGCCAGCCTGCTCTACCGGACCCCGTCGCAGCCGTCGCTCGACCAGAACACCGTCGACTCCCAGGTCGAAAATGCCAACTACGCCGAAAACGCCATCGGTTTTCAGGCCAGCTTCACCTTGCTCAACAGCAAATTCAAAGGGCTGGTTGCAGCCCTGCGCGGAGAGTAATCCATGTCCCTGTCCAGTGTTTTCAATATTGCCGGTAGCGGCATGAGTGCCCAGAACACCCGCCTCAACACCGTGGCCAGCAACATTGCCAACGCCGAAACCGTGTCCTCCAGCATGGACCAGACCTACCGCGCCCGACATCCGGTGTTCGCCACGGTCTTTCAGGGTCAGGAATCCGGTGGCAGCTCATCGCTGTTTGAAGAGCAGGGTCAGGCCGGCGTCGGCGTGCAGGTGTCCGGCATCGTCGAAGACGCCTCAAACCTCGAAGCACGTTACGAGCCAAACCACCCGTCAGCCGACAAGAACGGCTACGTGTATTACCCGAACGTCAACGTCGTCAACGAGATGGCCGACATGATCTCAGCCAGCCGTTCGTTCCAGACCAACGCGGAAATCATGAACACCGCGAAAACCATGATGCAGAAGGTCCTGACCCTGGGTCAGTGATAAAGGGCGAAATCCATGACGGTCTCAAACACAGACGCTACCTCGTCGTTCCTCAAAGGGTTGCAAAGCACGACCCCTGGAACCACAGGCACCAGCACCAAATCCAGCACGAGCAGCCTCACCGGGTCCAGCTCGCTGGGCAAGGATTCATTCCTGCAGTTGCTGGTCACGCAGATGCAGAACCAGAACCCGCTCGATCCGCAGGACAACAGCGAGTTCGTGGCGCAGCTGGCCCAGTTCAGCAGCCTGGAAACCATGCAGAACCTGAGCACCTCCGTCGACTCGATCAGCACCATGTACCAGTCGTCCCAGGCGTTGCAGGCCTCGTCGCTGGTCGGCCGTTCGGTGACCGTGGACGCAGGGTCGACCTACGTCGACACCAGTAAGGCCATGACCGGTTCCGTGGTGCTGCCATCGTCCAGCTCCGACACGACGGTGAAGATTTACGACAGCACCGGCACGAACGTCGTGCGCACCATCGACCTGGGCACGCAGAAAGCGGGCACCACGGCCTTCAGTTGGGATGGCAAGGATGACAGCGGCGTAGCGGTGGAAGCAGGCAACTACAGCTTCGTCGCCAACGGCAAGCTGGACGGTAAAGGCACTCAGCTGAGCACCTACCTGCCGGCGACAGTGAACAGCGTGACCATGGGGACAACGGGCTCTGACATGACGTTGAACCTCGCCGGCGGCACCCAGGTGGCACTGGCAAATATCAAGCAAATCGGAATTTAGAGCCGACTAGACGGCGCAGGAGTTAATCATGTCTTTCAATGTTGGTCTTAGTGGGCTCTACGCGGCAAACAAAAGTCTGGACGTTACCGGCAACAACATTGCCAACGTCGCGACCACCGGCTTCAAATCTTCCCGTGCGGAGTTTGCTGACCAGTACGCCCAATCGATTCGCGGCACCTCCGGTGGCACCAACACCGGCAGCGGCGTCTCCACCGCCGCCGTGTCGCAGCAGTTCACCCAAGGCACGCTGAACACCGGTACTGGCCGCAGCCTGGACCTGGCGATCAACGGCAACGGCTTTTTCATGCTGAGCAACAACGGCGAGAAGCTGTACACCCGTGCGGGCGCTTTTCACACCGACACCGATGGCTACGTCATCAACGAAGCGGGCAACAACCTGCAGGGCTACAGCGTCGACGGCCAGGGCAATGTCGCCACCGGCGTGCTGAGCAACCTGCGTGTCGACTCCTCGAACCTGGCGCCGAAAAGCACGGGTGTCATCACAGTCGCTTCCAACCTGAACTCCTCGTCGACCTTGCCGACGGTTCCGACATTCTCGCCTTCGGACACCAACAGTTACACCACCACCTACAGCACGCCGCTGTATGACAGTCAGGGCAACCAGCACACCCTCGACCAGTATTTTTCGAAGACGGGCACCAATACCTGGACCATGTACAGCCTGGTCGATGGCCGCAGCATCAACGATCCAACGTCTACCAAAGCTGACGCCACAGCCGTGACCTTCGATTCGTCGGGTGGCTTGATCACCAGCGGCGCCGGCGGCCCGGATACCACCAACTCGCCCAACGTGAGCGTGGGCACGGACGGGATCTTCTCTATCAACAACTGGGTGCCGGCTGCCAAGACCACTGTCGGCAGCACTACCACCTGGTCGAGCAATGGCGCGGCCGCGAATGCGGGCGGGATCAAGCTCAACATGCTGGCCACCACCCAGACCAACGCAGTGTCCGGTGCAATCAGCAAGACTCAGGACGGTTACGCCACCGGCCAGATCACGGCCATGAACATCGACGCCACCGGCAACATGTTCGCGACCTACACCAATGGTCAGTCGAAGGTGATCGGCCAAGTGTCGTTGACCAACTTCGCCAACGTGCAGGGTCTGGCACCGGCAGGCGGCACCAACTGGCGCGAGTCGTCCGCATCGGGCATTCCGGTCACGGGCGCGCCGCAGTCGGGTACGCTGGGTTACTTGACCGGGCAGGCGCTGGAAGAATCCAACGTCGACCTGACCGGTGAGCTGGTCAACCTGATCAAGGCGCAAAGCAACTATCAGGCGAACGCCAAGACCATTTCGACGCAAAGCACCATCATGCAGACCATCATTCAGATGACCTGATAACGGTCGCTGGACACGCTCGATGAAGCCCCTCTTTGAGGGGCTTTTTTTATGCCTTTTTTTGGCAGGAAATATCGAGAGCCGTCCCACTCTACAACTGGAAACTTCCTACTTTCGTCTTTGCGAGAATCAAGTTCGCTGACAAATAAATGCCATTGAGCGGTGCCATCTAAGGGGCCCTTTCGATTGCATTCCTTTGCCCGCGATCTCGATGCATCGACGAACGTGTCGTTGAACAACGACTCAGGGAGTGTTCATGTCATTCAACACAGCGGTTTCTGGTTTGCACGCGGCGCACAAGCGCATGGAAGTGGCCGGCAACAACATCGCCAACGTCCACACCTCCGGTTTCAAATCTTCGCGCGCCGAGTTCTCGGCGGTCTATTCCTCATCGATGCTCGGCGGCAGTCGTACGGCCGCAGGTGACGGCGTTCAACTGGCCAACGTTTCGCAGAACTTTGCGCCCGGCGGAGTCATCACCAGCGAGGGCAGGGCGCTCGACATGCGCATTCAGGGCAGCGGTTTTTTTGTCATGAGTGACGCTGGTTCCATCAGCTACGGCCGGTCAGGGGCCTTTATCAAGGATGCGCAGAATTTTGTCGTCGACTCCCACGGCAGCCGCTTGCAAGGCTATGGGGTGACGGACGACGGAAAGGTGATCAGCGGCGTTCGCACGGATTTGAAGATTGACGCCGCCGGCATGTCGCCCAAGGCCACCGGCAAGATGGAGCAGACCCTCAACCTGAACGCGGCGTCGGCGTCACTCGGCGCCATCCCGCGCTTCGACCCCGGCGACCCGACCACGTACACACGGGTCACGGGGCGGCTGATCCAGGACGCCGGCGTTCCGCCAACGGATCACGAGCTCAAGCACTATTTCGTCAAGACCGAAAACAAGAACTGGACGTCCTACCTTCTCATCGACGGCGTCAATCCGCTGGACCCTACCAGTACCGCGCCGCTGGAGATGGGTTTGCAGGTGTCTGCGGCCGGCAGACTCTCGGTCACCGGCGCGACGGCGGCGGTGAAGATGATTTCCGACACCGAGTTGTCCCTGCAGACATGGCGCCCGGCGGTCAATGTCAACGGCACCTGGACCGCCAGCCCCGCGCCTTCTCCGGGACCGATCTCACTGCCGCTGCTGGACGGCGGCCTGCCCGTGCTCGACCCGGCCGATCCGCTCATGCCACGGCCTGTACCGGCGTTCGATCCTGCGGACATCACCACCTACACCAAGGCGTTCACCTACGGCGTGTTCGACAGCCTGGGCATGCGCCACGAGATGACCCAGTACTTTGTCAAAGACGGCAGCAACAGCTGGAAGATGCATACGCTGATCGACGGGCGCAACCCGCAGGACCCGGCCAGCACGGCGCCGTCGACGGCGAGCATGCTGTTCGACTCCGGCGGCTCGCTGCAGTCGCTGACGGGCAGCCAGTGGCTGACCGCCGCCAACAACACCCTGACCCTCAGTGGTTGGGTGCCGGCCAAGCCCCTGGACGGTAACAAGCCAGGCGGGCGTTGGGTGGCGAACGGCGCGGTGGGAAATGCCGACGGGATTGTCATGGACTTCAACAACATCAGTCAGCACAACGCCGCCACGGGCAGCAGCAACATCGTCATTGACGGACACACGGCAGGGCAGGCCACTCAGTTGACGGTCGACAAAAGCGGCATGCTGATGATCGGGTTCAGCAATGGCGAGCATCGCAACGTCGGCCAGGTCATGCTCGCCAGCTTCGCCAACAACCAGGGGCTGCAGCCGGTGAGCGACACGCGCTGGGTCGAAACCCTGGCCTCCGGCGTCGCCAATTACGACACCCCGGGTGCCGGCACGCTGGGCAGCGTCATCGGCCACTCGCTGGAGGGCTCCAATGTCACGTTGACCAATGAGCTGGTGGAGCTGATCCAGGCGCAGACGGCCTATCAGGCGAACTCGAAAACCCTGTCCACGGAGGCGGAACTGATGCAGACGTTGATACGCGCGACCTGATGCCGGATTTCACGTGAACACGAATGAGGGGCCGGCTTTAGCCGGGAAGGCGGGGTGTCAGACGATTGATGCGTCTTAGGCACACCGCCTTCGCGAGCAAGCTCGCTCCTACAGGGGATCGGCGTCATGCACAGAACCTGTGGGAGTCAGCTTGCTGGCGAATGCAGTGGGTCAGGCGAGATGGATGGCACAGGCAAACCGCTTTCGCGAGCAAGCTCACTCCTACAGGTCTTGCGCCGAGCAGGGATATCCGGTTGTGCCGGGACCATTGTGAGACCGGCTTTAGCCGGGAAGGCGGCGTGTCAGGCGATCAAGCTGTAGCAGATCGATACCAATCAAATCGAACAATCCGACTTCACATATGCGGCGCTGATCCGGGTCCAGCCTTCGCCGGGGCTGGTCTGGGCGCAGACCGTGCGGTGGGCGCCTTGCCAGAGGAAATAGGGCGCCGGTGCCGCCCATACGGCAAGCGAGCAAGCGATTGTTGTGAGGAGCAGGGCAATGCGCAGACCCATGACAGTTTTCCGTAGCGACTCAAGCGAATTCACAAAACGCTGCAAGTTTCGCACCCCATGGAAAGTTTTCTGGCGCTCGCTGCCGTCAATTTGCAGGAAACCGGCAGTCTGCTGTCGCGAGGCGGCTCAAACCGGATCCCAGTCCGCCAAATGCGGCCGGAATCATTGAAGAATCAACGCTTTGTCTCTCCGCTCAAAAACTGGTTCGATTATTGCTAAGACCTGTTCAGTACAGCTACAGGCGGCAAGCGTCTGTCGGAGGAGGAAGACTGTGGACAAGTTGCTATACGTGGCCATGAGCGGAGCGTCGGAAAACGCCATCGCCCAAAAGGCCCATGCCAACAACCTGGCGAACGTTTCGACCAACGGGTTTCAGCGCGACCTCGAGCAGGCGCGTTCCATGCCCGTGTTCGGCGAGGTCAACCCGTCCCGGGCGTACGCCATGAGCGAACGTCCGGGCACTGACTTCAGCCAAGGCGCGATGGTCGACACCGGCCGCGAACTGGACGTCGCCGTCAAAGGCGACGGCTGGATGGCGGTGCAGACCGCTGACGGCGGCGAAGCCTACACCCGCACCTCGAGCATGAACATCGACGCCCTCGGCGTGTTGCGTGATGGCAACGGTTTGCCGGTCATGGGCAACAGCGGGCCGATTGCCGTGCCTCCGCAGCAGCAGATCGAGATCGGCGCCGACGGCACCATCAGCGTTCGCTCGCTGGGCGAGAGTCCCCAGGTCATGGCCCAGATCGACCGCATCAAACTGGTCAAAGGCGACCAGACCACCATGGAAAAAGGCCCCGACGGCCTGATGCACACCAAAAGCGGCAGACCGGCGCAAGCCGACGCTACGGTTCAGGTTGAATCCGGGTTTCTGCAGGCCAGCAACGTCAACGCCGTCGACGAGATGACCTCGGTACTGGCCTTGTCCCGCCAATTCGAACTGCACATCAAGATGATGAAGACCGCCGAGCAGGATGACGAGTCGATGGCTCGCGTCTTGCAAATGGGCTAATGACTGACAGCTTGCGCCGATAAACAGGCGCTCGAGGAGATTCAAACATGCTTCCGGCACTCTATGTTGCTAAAACCGGTCTGGCCGCCCAGGACACCAACCTGACGACCATTTCCAACAACCTGGCCAACGTTTCGACCACCGGTTTCAAAAGCGACCGTGCGGAATTCCAGGACCTGCTCTACCAGATCAAGCGTCAGCCAGGCGCCCAGTCCACTCAGGACAGCGAGCTGCCATCGGGCCTGCAACTGGGTACCGGTGTGCGCATCGTCGGCACCCAGAAAAACTTCACCGCCGGCAGCCTGCAGACCACCAATCAGCCGCTGGACATGGCGGTCAACGGTCGTGGGTTCTTCCAGATCCGTCAGCCTGACGGCACCCTGGCGTACACCCGTGACGGTACGTTTCACCTGGACAGCAACGGCCAGATCGTGACCTCCAACGGCTATGCCCTGGAGCCGGCTATCGTCGTTCCGCAGGACTCGCAGACCTTCACCGTCGGCGAAGACGGTACGGTTTCGGTCACTACATCGGCCAACGCCGCCACGCCGCAGATCATCGGCAACGTACAGACCGCCGACTTCATCAACCCGGCCGGCCTGCAATCCCAGGGCGGCAACCTGTACCTGGAAACCGCTTCCAGCGGCGCACCCCAGGTCGGTACGCCGGGCCTCAACGGTTTGGGCGTGGTCAAGCAGAACACCCTGGAAAACTCCAACGTCAGCACCGTTGAAGAACTGGTGAACATGATCACCACCCAGCGTGCCTACGAGATGAACTCCAAAGTGATCTCGACCGCTGACTCGATGCTGCAGTACGTGACCCAGAACCTGTAAGCCCTTCTTGAAACGCCTGATGTCCTGCTGCGAAACACCTGATCAATTCCAAGGGGCGCCTGAAAACCGCCTGCTACACCGCGAGGTTTTAAGTGTCATGAAACGGCTCTCTGTATTGCGGCTTTCCCTGTTGGCAGCTCCTGTGTGCGGTATCGCGCTGCTGACCGGCTGCGTTGCGCCTGCGGCCAAACCCAATGACCCTTATTACGCGCCGGTGTTGCCGCGCACGCCGCTGCCATCAGCGGCCAGCAACGGTTCGATTTATCAGGCCGGTTTCGAACAGAACCTTTATGGCGACCGCAAAGCGTATCGGGTGGGTGACATCATCACCATCACCCTGTCCGAGCGCATGGCCGCCAGCAAGGCCGCCAGTTCCGGCATCAGCAAGACCAGTAAAACCAGCCTCGGCCTGACCTCGCTGTTTGGCGCGGGCGTGAGCACCAATAACCCCGTGGGCGGCGGCAACCTCAGCCTGGACGCCGGCTACAGCGGCGACCGCGCCACCAAGGGCGATGGCAAGGCCGCGCAAAGCAACAGCCTGACCGGCTCGATCACCGTGACCGTCGCTGACGTGATGCCCAACGGCATTTTGCTGGTGCGCGGCGAGAAGTGGATGACCCTGAACACCGGTGACGAACTGGTGCGCATCGCCGGCCTGATTCGCGCCGACGACATCGCCACCGACAACACCGTGTCGTCGACCCGTATTGCCGATGCACGCATCACTTATTCCGGTACAGGCGCGTTTGCCGATTCCAGTCAGCCAGGCTGGTTCGACCGATTCTTCCTCAGCCCGTTGTTCCCTTTCTGATAGCGGGATAGCCATGATCACGTTCAAGCAACTGATAGCGGCAGTGCTGCTGTTCACCACCGCACTGGGCGCCCACGCCGAGCGCCTGAAGGACATCGCCAGCATTTCCGGCGTACGGACCAACCAGTTGATCGGTTACGGTCTGGTGGTGGGGCTCAACGGCACGGGTGACCAGACCACCCAGACGCCGTTCACCCTGCAGACCTTCAACAACATGCTCTCGCAGTTCGGCATCAAGGTGCCGGCGGGCTCGGGCACCGTGCAGCTGAAAAACGTCGCGGCCGTGGCCGTGTACGCCGACCTGCCGCCGTTCGCCAAACCGGGTCAGCAGATCGACATCACCGTATCGTCCATCGGTAACTCGAAAAGCCTGCGCGGCGGTGCCCTGCTGATGACCCCGATGAAAGGTATCGACGGCAACGTCTATGCCGTGGCCCAGGGCAACCTGGTGGTCGGCGGCTTTGATGCCGAAGGCCGCGACGGTTCGAAGATCACCGTCAACGTGCCGTCTTCCGGGCGCATTCCAGGTGGTGCATCGGTTGAACGTGCCGTGCCGAGTGGCTTCAACCAGGGCAACTCCCTGACCCTGAACCTCAATCGCAACGACTTCACCACCGCCAAGCGCATCGTCGACAAGATCAACGACATGCTTGGCCCTGGCGTGGCTCAGGCGCTGGACGGCGGCTCTGTGCGGGTCACCGCGCCGCTGGACCCCAACCAGCGTGTTGATTACCTCTCGGTGCTGGAAAACCTGGAAATCGATCCGGGCCAGACCTCCGCCAAAGTCATCATCAACTCGCGCACGGGTACCATCGTCATCGGCCAGAACGTCAAGGTTTCGCCGGCAGCCGTCACCCACGGCAGCCTGACCGTGACCATCACCGAAGACCCGATCGTCAGTCAGCCGGGCGCGTTCTCCAACGGCCAGACTGCTGTAGTCCCGCGCTCGAAGATCAACGCCCAGCAGGAAATGCACCCGATGTTCAAGTTCGGTCCGGGCACCACGCTGGATGAAATTGTCCGCGCGGTTAACCAGGTGGGCGCAGCGCCAGGCGACTTGATGGCGATTCTCGAAGCACTGAAACAGGCTGGCGCGTTGCAAGCCGACCTGATTGTGATTTAAGAGGCAATCTGAATGAGCATTCCAAGCGGCGGCGTTTCTTCCGGTGATTCAGGTGCGTATACCGACCTCAATCGTCTGACGGCCATGAAAACCGGTGATCGCGACAGCGAGGGCAACCTCAAGAAAGTCGCGCAGGAATTCGAGTCGCTGTTCGTCAGCCAGATGCTCAAGGCCATGCGTTCGGCCAACGAGGTGCTTGCCAAGGACAACCCGATGAACACTGCGGCGACGCGGCAGTATCAGGACATGTACGACCAGCAACTGTCGGTGAGCATGTCCCGGGAGGGTGGCGGCATCGGTCTGCAGGACGTGCTGATGCGTCAACTGTCGAAAAACAAGGGCGCTGAAATTGCACCGGCCAGCACCGGGCTGGTGTCCGGTGGCAAAACGGAGGCGAAGGTCGACGGCAAAGCCGACGCGCCTGCGCAAGCCGGCCTGGCCACGCGTATCGCTCAACGCCCGCTGTGGGCCAGCCGTGCGGTGACAGCTCCGGACGCCGGCGACGGCGCGGTGCATAACGACGTGGCGGCGCTCAACTCCCGTCGCCTGTCGCTGCCAAGCAAGCTGAGCGACCGCATCATGGCCGGTATCGTGCCGAATGCATCGGGTGCCCAGGACCCTGCCGCCAGCGCCACCACACTGAAAAACCGGATTGCCGTTTCCAATGCCGTGGCCGCCGCGAAGAGCGCGGGCTCCCAGGGCAATGGCGACTGGACGGTCGGGCCGCAATACGCCGCGGATGCCGACGCTTATGTGCGCAGCCGCGTGCAGACGCCGCTGGCGCCGGGCAAGAGCGCGTTCGCCAACAAAGACGACTTCGTCGCCACGATGATGCCGTTGGCCAAAGACGCCGCGGCCCGCATTGGCGTCGACCCAAGCGTGCTGGTGGCCCAGGCCGCGCTGGAAACCGGCTGGGGCAAATCGATCATGCGTCAGTCCGATGGCGGCAGCAGCTACAACCTGTTCGGCATCAAGGCCCAGGGCGGCTGGAAAGGACCGGAAGCACGTGCAATTACCAGTGAGTTCCGCGACGGCCAGATGGTCAAGGAAACGGCGGATTTCCGTGCCTACGACTCGTACGCCAGCAGCTTCCACGACCTGGTGAGCTTCCTGCAGAACAACAGTCGCTATAAAGAAACCCTGAAATCAGCCGATAGCCCGGAACAGTTTGTGAAAGAGCTGCAGAAAGCCGGATACGCAACCGACCCGTCCTATGCCAGCAAGATTTCTCAGATAGCGAAACAGATGAAGAGCTACCAGACCTACGCATCCGCCTCGGGCTCTTCCACGACTTTATAAGGTTTGAACCATGTCACTGATCTCAATCGGGCTTTCGGGACTCACCGCCAGCAGCGCAGCGATGACGACGATCGGCAACAACACTGCCAACGTCGACACGCAGGGCTACTCGCGTCAGCAAGTGATGACCACCGCCGGGGCTCAGCAGAATATCGGCGTCGGTTTCATCGGCACCGGTACGACGTTGTCCGACGTGCGCCGCATCTACAACGGCTACCTCGATAACCAATTGCAGACCAGTACCTCGCTCAACGCCGATGCCACCGCGTACCTGAGCCAGGCCAGCAAGCTCGACTCGATCCTGTCGGACAGCTCGACCGGCGTCAGCACCGTGCTGGCAAAGTTTTTCACTGACCTGGGCGCCCTCGCGTCCAAGCCGACCGACAACGCGGCCCGCACGACGTTTCTGACCAGTGCATCGGCCCTGGCCGGTCAGTTCAACACCATCTCGTCGCAGATGAAGGACCAGAACGCGAGCATCAACACCCAGCTGACCACGGCAACAGGGCAGGTGAACGCACTGGCGTCGTCCATTGCCACCCTCAACAAGCAGATCACCGAGGCCCAGTCTTCCGGCGGTCAGCCCAATACGTTGCTCGATTCGCGTACCGAAGCGGTACGCCAGTTGAATGAACTGGTGGGCGCCAAGGTCGTTGAAACCAACGGCAGCTATGACGTTTATATCGGCACCGGCCAGCCGCTGGTGACGGGCACCACCGCCAACACATTGAGCGCAGTGCCGAGCGACAGCGACCCGAGCGTGTACGCGCTGAAACTGAAATATCAGAACAACGTCGTCGATGTCTCAAGCGTGGTGACCGGCGGCTCCCTGGGCGGCCTGCTGCGGTATCGCAGTGAAGTGCTGCAGCCAGCCGCCAGCGAGCTGGGCCGTCTGGCGGTGGTCGCCTCCGATCAGATCAACAGCCAGCTCAACCAGGGTGTGGACGCCAACGGCAATTTCGGCAGCAATCTGTTCGTCAGCGTTAATGACCCAAGCCTGACCAGCCAGCGCAGCCTTGCCAACAAGACCAACGATCAGTCGTCGGGCAACTTCGCGGTGTCCATTGCCAACAGCGGCGCGCTGCAGACCAACGATTATCAGGTGACCTTCACCGATGCCAGCGGCCAGTACAGCGTCAAGCGTCTGCCGGACGGCAAGGACATGGGTTCTTACAATACCGCCGCCACCTCGGCGCCGGTCATCGACGGCTTCTCGCTGAAATTCAACGGCACCTCCACCGAGGGTGACAGCTTCAAGATCAGCCCGACCAAAACCGGCGCTGACGGCATCAAGGTGGTGATGACCGACCCGAAAGCCATCGCCTCGGCCAGTCCGCTGACCGGTAGCTCCATCGTGAGCAAAGGCTCGGGCACGTTCACCCAGCCCGTGTTGTCGACCCAGGCCGACATCTACAATCCGACGGCCACTGCCGATCTGCGCAATGCGCTCACAGCGTCGACGCCGATGCGTTTGCTCATGGGCGATGTCACCAATGGTGCTCAGAGCTACTCGCTGGTCGATGCTCAAGGTGCGGCGGTCAAAGACAAGTCAGGCAACGCGATCACCGGCTCTGTGGTTCCAGGCTCGTCCAACGACATCAGTCTGGAAGTGGGCTACACCGACTCGTCGGGGGCGGCGCAGTCGTTCAAATTGGGGATGACCATCGCCGGGAAGCCCAACAGCGGCGACACCTACAGCATCGCGATGACCGGCGCCGGGTCCTCGGACAACCGCAACGCGGTATCGGTGGGGACCCTGCAAACCAAACAGACCCTCGACGCCGCAGCGGGCAACGGCACCGGCATGAGCCTGAGCGGTGCCAACGCCAACATGATCACCACGGTGGGCAGCAAGGCCGCCCAGGCCAAGAATGACACCACGGCGACCACCGCAGTGTTGACCCAGGCCAAGACCGCGCGCGACAGCGTTTCCGGTGTGTCGCTGGATGAAGAAGCCGCCAACCTGGTCAAGTATCAGCAGTACTACACCGCCTCGTCGCAGATCATCAAAGCGGCTCAAGCCATTTTCAGCACGCTGATCAACAGTCTTTAAGGAATCGTAATCCATGCGTATCTCAACGACCCAGTTTTACGAAACCAGTGCGGCGAACTACTCGCGCACCTACGCCAACGTCACCAAGACCGGCGATGAAGTGGCCAGTCAGGTCAAGCTCAACACCGCTGGCGATGACCCGGTGGGCGCCGGCCGTGTGCTGCAATTGCAGCAAATGGGCACGATGCTCAATCAGTACAAGTCCAACATCGACACCATCAACACCGGTGTCGTGCAGACCGAAACCGCGCTGACCGCCGTGACATCAGCGATTCAACGGGCGCAGGAACTGGTGCTGGCTGCAGGCAACGCGACGTTTACCGACAAAGACCGTCAGGCCAACGCAGCCGAGCTCAAAGAAGTCCAGACGCAGATTCTGGGCCTGATGAACAGCCAGGACGCCGATGGCACCTATCTGTTCTCCGGCTCCAAGGGCACCACGGCGCCCTACGCCCTCAGCACCGACGGCACCTACAGTTATCAGGGCGATCAGACCCGCAATCAGTTGGCAGTCGGCAGTGGCATCACCATGGCCAGCAACACCACTGGCTGGGATGCATTCGAGCAGGCGATCAACACCACGCGCACCTCAATGACCCTGACCTCACCGGCGGTCAATGACAACGTGATCGCGCTGTCCGGTGGCAGCGTGACCAACTCGGCTGAGTACAACACCAAATTCACCCCTGGCGAGCCCTACAGCATCTCGTTCCAGAGCAGCACTCAGTTCAAGATTCTCGACAAGGACGGCACCGACGTCACGGCAGAAGCCTCGTCGGCGGGCAAGTTCACGTCCACCAGCGCCGCCAACCAGACCGTCGGTTTTCGAGGGCTTCAAATTGACCTGAACGTCAATCTGACCGATGCCCAGTACGGCAACTCGGCCCAGGCCGACACCGCCGTGGCCGGCCACACGTTCACGCTGGCGGTGTCCAACAGCACCGTGAGCACGTCGCGTTTGCCGGGAAACCCGTCGACCACGGTGGTCACCGATTCCAAGGTCACCGACCAGACCAAATTCAACGAGACGTTTCCCTCGGGCGGCGCAATCATTCGCTTCAGCAGCGCCACGGATTTTGCGCTGTACGCGGCGCCCTACGATGCTGCCACCAGCAAGCCGGTGTCGAGCGGCACCCTGACCGGCACGCCGGTGGCCAATCAGGCGGTCGCGTCAGGTGTCACGTTCACCTTCAGCGGATCGCCGGTGGCCCTGGCCAGCGGCGACCAGTTCACTGCGCAGCCAGCGAGCCAGCAGAACCAGAACATCCTCAACACCCTGTCCAGCGTCATCACCGCGCTGAACGGCAAGGTCGACGGTGACCCGGTGGCCAAGCAAAAACTGCAGGCCACGCTGACGTCGACGATCGGCAACCTGACCAGCGCTGCCAACCAGATCAACGACGCGGTCAGCGACGGTGGTGCGCGTGCGAAAACAGCGACCGACCAGAGCGTGACCAACCAGAACCTGCTGGACAACGGCTCCAACGAGTCCAGCAGCATCACCGCCTCTGACCCGGTTGACGCCATTGCCCGCCTGACCCTGCAGAAAACCATGTTGCAAGCGTCACAACTGGTCTTCACCCAGCTGTCAGCGCTGAATCTGTTCAGCAAACTGTGATTGCCCCACTGGACGCGCACGGCGGTTGATCCCGGCGTTCGTGTCCGCTGAGCGTCAACCGTTATTGTCAGCGGTTAGGCCGGACCTTTGCGACAAAGGCCGGCGCCGCTCGTGAGTCTGCCCGTGAATTCAGTTCCCCTCGTCAGTATCGTCATCCCTGCCTACAACCCCCATTTTTTCCAGACGGCCCTGGCCAGCGCCTTGACCCAGAGCTAC
This sequence comes from Pseudomonas graminis, assembly GCF_013201545.1. Taxonomy (NCBI): domain Bacteria; kingdom Pseudomonadati; phylum Pseudomonadota; class Gammaproteobacteria; order Pseudomonadales; family Pseudomonadaceae; genus Pseudomonas; species Pseudomonas graminis. The sequence goes on along the minus strand of NZ_CP053746.1, from coordinate 5,418,949 downwards.
GAGCGTCTTGAAGTCATCGTTTGCGATGATTCGCGTGGCAACGAAATCAGCGACATCGTCGACAGTCTGAAAGCCCTGACCACGGTCGAACTGCGCTACGTGCGCAACCCGCAGCGCCTGGGTTTCGTCGGCAATCTGTTGCACTGCCTGTCTCAGGCCACGGGCGAGTACGTCAAGTTTCTGTGTGACGATGATCGCCTGTTTCCCGGCTGTATCACGATGCAGGCGCAGGCATTTGATGCCAACGCCGACGTCAATCTGGTGCTGGCCCAGCGCTTTCTGTGGGACGCCGACAGCATTCAGTTGCCATCCCGTCTGGAAAACACTCCGGTTGCGCCCAAGAACTCGCTGTTCCTCGGCACGGACATGCTGGCGATTTTCGAGAATTTCCCGTCCAACTTCCTGGGCAGCTTCAGCAGCGCGATGTTTCGCCGCGCGGACCTTGATGAGCTGCTGCCCGCCCTGACCGGCAGCGGCCAGGGCTTCGTCGCCATGCTGGATCTGGCGCTTTACACCTGCCTGCTGCGTCGCGGCAATCTGATCGTGCTCAATCAAGTCCTGAGCGTCGAGCGTCTGCACCCGGAGCGCCTCAGTCGGCAGCAAGCCATGCGTACGGCGGCCGCCAGCGAGCTGACCTGGCTGGTGGACATGCTCAAGGCCCGCACCAGCGAGCCTCCGCCCGCCCAGGGCTGGGTGCGTTACGTTGAATTGGAACACGCTGACCGGCTCCCGCGAGTCTGGGAAGAACTGGCGCTGAGTCGTACGCTGGGCAGCCAGCAAGCGGTGCTGCCCCTCAAAGTGGGTGTCGACAGCCAGAGCTTTGCCGAACTGTACGCACAGTGGCTGGCGTGCCGGACCTTCACGGATCACCAGAAAGTTCTGCTGCCAGACCGGCTCCGCCGATTGCCGATGCAGCCGAAAATCGTTGCCGTTGTCATCGACGAGCACGGCAGCAGCGCGCGACGCAACCTCACGCTTGACAGCCTGGCCGCGCAGTTCTATCCCCCGGAGCTGACGGTGATGCTCACGGGATCGGTCACCGAGCCTGAGCGGGACGAGCGCCTGTTCAAACTGCCATTGCAGGCCGATTGGGCCGAACAGCTGAATGGCGTGCTGGCGCAACTGGAAGGGGCCGACTGGTTTTACCTGCTGCGTGCCGGTGACCGGCTGGTAGCGCCGGCCCTGCTGACGCTGGCCGATCGGATCGCCACCTCGCCCGAGCTGCGCTGCCTGTACAGCGACGAGGGCGCGTTGCGTGAGGGTGAATCGGCAGAGCCGGTGTTCAAGCCGGCGTTCAACCTGGATTTCCTGCGCAGTTACCCGTACGTCGGCCGAGCCCTTGTATTCGAGCGCCAGCGGTTCATCGCGCTGGGCGGGTTCGATGCCGGATTTGGCGAGCTGGCGCCCCACGATGTGATCTGGCGGCTGGTCGAAAGCGATGGCGCCGAGGTCATCGGGCATGTCGCTGATCTGCTGGTGGAAAGCCAGTTTGCACTGGGTCAGTGGCTCGGCTCGGACGGCGTCATCGAGCAAAACCCGCGGGTGGTGCAGGCGCACTTGCAGCGCTGCGGCATTGCTCACCAGATGCGCCAGGGTAACCAACCGCTGCTCAACCGCATTGATTACCTGCATGGGCAGGCGCCACGGGTGTCCATCATCGTCAGCCATCGCAACCAATTGGCGGTGCTGCAGCGCTGTTTCGAAAGCTTGCTGGAAAAAACCGCGTATGCCCATTACGAGCTGCTGATTGCCGACAACGCCAGCGACAGCCCCGAGGCACTGGCCTGGCTGAAGGGGTTGGCGAGCATGGGCAGCGACAAGGTCCGCGTGCTGTACAGCGCCGAACGTCTCAGTCTGACGGCACTGCGTAACTTCGCAGCCGGTCAGGCGCGCGGCGAGTACCTGCTGATGCTCAATCCCTACGCGGTGGTGACCCAGGGCGACTGGCTGGATGAGTTGTTGACCCACGCACAGCGGCCGGAAGTCGGGGTGGTCGGCGGCAAGCTGTTCGATGCCAATGGCGCCATCGTCCACGCCGGGGTGATCCTTGGTCTGCAGAACTCGGCAGCCACGCCTTTCTACGGTGAGTCTCTGGGTGCGTCGGGCTACATGCAACGGCTGCAAGTGGTTCAGGACTTGAGCGCGGTGGGGGGTGACTGCCTGATGGTGCGCACGTCGGTGTTCAAGCAGGTCGGCGCGCTGGACGCCGACGCGTTCGCCGACTCGTTCAGCGAAGTGGACCTGTGCCTGCGCGTGCGCCAGCACGGTTATCTCGTGGTGTGGACACCGTTCGCGGTCATGGCTCTGGGCACCGCGCCGGTCGCAGCAGCCGACGATCAGGCGCAACAGCGCCAGACCCGCGAGCTGGAAACCCTTTACCTGCGCTGGCTGCCGATCATTGCGCGGGATCCTGCGTACAACCCGAGCCTGACCCTGGACGCTTACAGTTTTCGTCTGGACCCCGGCCTGCGCACCGGCTGGTCGACGTTTTCCGAACGCTCGCTGCCCAGCGTACTGGCCTTGCCGATGAACGCCACGGCCGTCGGCCATTACCGGGTGACCCAGCCGTTCATCGAGCTGTCGGCCGCTGACAGGATCATCGGCCAGATCGCGTATGACGCCCCGACCACGATCGAACTGGAGCGCCGCACGCCCGACGTGATTGTGTTGCAGGGCCGCTATCACGAGGCGTCGATGGAGGACACGGTGCGGCTGAAGACCTTCTCCAATGCCCGGCGCATTTTCGAGCTCGATGACTACGTGATCAGCGTTCCGAAGAAAAACGCCCACGGCCGACACATGCCGACCAACCTGGAGGCCGTGGTCAAGCGCGGCATCAGCCTGTGCGACCGGGTCGTGGTGTCCACCCATGCGCTGGGCAACGCGCTGTCGTCCATGCACCACGACATCCGCGTGGTCCCGAACATGCTGGCACCGCACCTGTGGACCGGCCGCCGGGCCCAGCGCCGGACCTCGTTCAAACCCAGGGTCGGTTGGGGTGGCGGTACCAGCCACGGCGGTGACCTGGAGGTGATCGCCCAGGTCATTCGCGAGCTGGCCGACGAGGTGGACTGGGTGTTCTTCGGCATGTGCCCGCAGGAACTGCGCCCCTATCTCAAGGAGTTTCACGCGGCGGTCAGCCTGGAGGCCTATCCGGCCAAGTTGTCCAGCCTGAATCTGGACCTAGCGCTGGCGCCGCTCGAGTACCACATTTTCAACGACTGCAAGAGCAACCTGCGGCTGCTTGAGTACGGCGCCTGTGGCTATCCGGTCATTTGCACTGATACCGAAGCGTACCGGGGCTATTTGCCCTGCACCCGTCTGACGGCCAACACCACGGAAGAGTGGCTGGAAGCGATCCGCATGCACCTGGCAGACCCGCAGGCCAGCTACCGGATGGGCGACGAGTTGCACGACGTGGTGATGCGCGACTTCATGCTGCGCGGCGACAATCTGCAGTATTGGGTCAACGGCTGGCTGGCCGACTGATAAAAACCTCAGGCGGCACCCGCCGGTGCTGTAGGGGGACGATCGGACTCTCTGCCAAATCAGTGACGCGTGCGCCGGGTCAAGCTGGCGCGTTTCCTGCAATCCCACCTTCCAATCTGCTGTCCGTCGCGCTTTTCAGGCGCGAGGGACGGCGCGTGAGGCCGGTAATACCGACCTCGACTTCTATTTGGGTGGGGAAGGGCAATGTCCGGGGTTACGACTGAAGGATCCAGCGTCAAAAAAACAGCTTTGGCCACCGAACAAAATACGTTGGTGGTGCTCACCCGGAATCAGCCTGATTTTCTACGCCGCACCCTGCAGTACTACCGGGCCTATGCCGGTCCGATTTTGGTCCTCGATGCATCGACCGAGGCGCCTGCCGCTGATGACTCGCCGGCCACGAACGTCACTTATCTGCATGTCCCGCAATTTGCCGACGCAACCACCGCTGACACGTTCGCCCATGCATTGGGCTTGGTGACCACGCCGTTCGTCACCCTCGCCGACGTCAATGGCTTCCTGATGGAAGACGCGCTGGCGCAGAGTGTCAGCTTCTTGCAGGACCACCCCGAATATGGGTTTTGCCACGGCTACTCCCTGAGCTATCGCGCCGTCGACAACCAGGTCGATTATTTCCGCCGCGACAAGAAGGTCCGCGAAGAGATCTCTGCCGAGCGAAGCGAAGACCGGATCCAGCAGGCCATGGCCGCGTTCATCTCCCCCTTGCATGCAGTCACGCGGACCGAGCTATTGCGTCACTGGTACAGCGCCGTTCCGAAAACCGCCGCTGCGGTCTGGCAGGACATCGGCCTGGGTTGGTACCTGGCGGCCAGCGGCAAGGGTCGGCTGTTGCCAGTGCCGTATGCCGTCCGGGAGGTGATCGCCGCGCCGGCCCGTCAAAAAGGTCAGGTGATCGCCGCGCTGAATGATGCCGACGCTGTGTCCCGCGCCGCCCGTGAGTCGTTCGCCGACTTCCTCGTGTCAATGTCACCTTCGCCCCTCGGCCATGATTCAACCGGGGCTCGCGCTCTGGTGCTCGACAGTTTTAACACACTGCTTAAATGCGTGCGGGACGACACCGCGGCTGCCCACGAACGGATCGTCGAGTCCAGCTGGAAAAGTCCCCTGAACGGCCCGGTCCGGCGATTCGGCCCCAACCAGTACGTCGAGATGCCGTTTTATAACCAGCCCTTCTTTGATCGGTTGGCCGAGATCGAATTCCTGATCGGCGCGCTCCCCGCCGGGGCCCTACAGCATGACGAACTGGAAGGGATGTGGGTCTCGCAGCAGGAATTGCTCACGCTCCATGACAACGACACCCCGCAAACCATCACCGAGCGATTGTGGGAAGCGCTGGACATCAACGTATTCAACAAGGCTGTGGTCGCCCAGTTGGCCGAGCGACTCGCTCACCTCAACGAACCCGACGAAGCCCGCGGCATGACTGAGTGGCTGCATCGGCTGGAAGCGGTGGGCGCCCAGGATCGACAGCAACTTTTGCACGCCACCGCCTCCGGCCGCTTGCTGAACTGGCTGGAGCTGCGTCGACCAGACGCGGACGTCGTCGCCAGGGGCAATGCGCGCCTGGCGGCCGAGGGTGCTGGCCCGCAGTTCGGCATTTTTCTGCTGGACCTGGACGATGACCTGCGCAAATTGCAGGGCACCCTCGACAGCCTGATCGAGGGTGCCTGCACATCGTTCAGAATCGTTGTGTTCACCACCGGCGAGCCGCCAGTGGCCACCTCCGTGCAGAACACGCTGCACTTCGTCAAAGTCAGCAGAAGCAACTACGTCGACAAACTCAACCAGATTGCGCGGCAGATCGCCTCCGGCTGGCTGCTGCTGGTGGAGGCGGGTGACCGCTTCCTGCCAGGCGGCCTGTTGCGCGCAGCACTTGAATTACAAGGGGCCGATGATGTTCGTGCCGTGGCGGCCGACGAAATCCATCGCCAGCCCAATGGCACCCTGAAGGATGTCATGCGCCCTGGTTTCAACCTCGACCTCTTGCTGCGCAACCCTGCGCAGATGGCGCGCCACTGGCTGATCCGCAAGGAGGTGTTGCTGGAAGCAGGCGGGTATTCGCCGGACTTTACCGGCGCGCTGGAATTCGAGCTGCTGCTGCGAATCATCGAGAAGGGCGGGCCGTCGTGGCTGGCGCACCTGGACGAGCCACTGCTGATCACTGATGCCTGTGAGCCGGCCGATAACGGCGACGAACGCCTGGCACTGACGCGATACCTGACTGCACTGGGCTACAAGGCTCAGGTCACCTCGGCTCGCCCTGGCACCTGGCAGATCGACTATCGGCACAGCGAGCGTCCATTGGTGACGGTGATCCTTCCCAGCCAGGACAATCTCGAGCCGTTGCAGCGTTGCCTGACGGCGGTCCTGCAACGCACGCGCTACATGCGCTACGAAGTGCTGATCGTCGACAACCAGAGCCAGTCGCCGCAGGTTCATGAATGGCTGGACCGCCAGCAGCAAAACCCTCGCATCCGGATCCTGCGCAGCGACGTAGTGCTCAGCGAAGCCGCGCTGTACAACGCAGCCTCGCAGCAGGCGCAAGGGGAATATCTGGTGCTGCTGTCGGCAGACAGCGAAGTGGTCAACCCTAACTGGATCGACGCCCTGCTCAATCATGGCATGCGTCCCGAGGTCGCCGTGGTCGGGCCTAAACTGGTTGATCGGAATGGCGCGGTGACGAACGCGGGCCTGATTCTGGGCATGAACAGCGGCGTCGGCTCGGCCTTTGTCGGTGAGCCCAAAGACGCCAGTGGCTACCTGCAGCGCCTGGTGCTGGAACACAATTACTCGGCGGTATCCGGCGCCTGCGTGATGGTGCGCAAAGCGCTTTTCGAGTCCGTGGGCGGGCTTGATGAGTCGGACTTCGGCGATGCTTACGCAGTGGTGGATTTTTGCCTGAAGATCGGCCAGAACGGCTATTTGACGGTCTGGACGCCGCAGGTCCAGGTCTACCACTCGGGCAGCACGCCCCAGGCGCCCCAGGCACTGGCACGCCTGCAGGGCAAATGGGCCGGGGCCTTCGCTCATGATCTGGCCTATAACCAGAACCTGAGCCTGTCCGGTCGCGGTTTCACGGTCGACACGCCGTCCACTGCAGACTGGTCGCAACTGATCGCTTAAAGCCGCACCCGGTCCGCGCCGCATCCGGTTCGGACCGTCGCAGGCTCAATGTCGCTCCAGGTCAAAGGACTCCCCCATGTTCAACGGCAAATCAGTGTTCATCTCAGGCGCGACCGGCTCGTTCGGTCGCATGTTCATCCGCACGCTGCTGGCGCGTTATCAGCCCCGGCGCGTGGTGGTGTTCTCCCGGGATGAACTCAAGCAGTACGAAATGCAGCAGGAATTCAACGCCCCGTGCATGCGCTACTTCCTCGGCGACGTGCGCGATGCCGATCGCTTGCAGCAGGGCATGCGCGGCATTGATTACGTGGTCCACGCGGCGGCGCTCAAGCACGTGCCGGCGGCGGAGTACAACCCGACTGAATTCATCCGCACCAACGTCAACGGCGCGGAAAACATCATTTCGGCGGCCATCGCCAACGGCGTGACGAAGGTCGTGGCGCTGTCGACCGACAAGGCCGCCAGCCCGATCAACCTGTACGGCGCCACCAAGCTGTTGTCGGACAAGCTTTTTGTTGCCGCCAACAACATCGGTGGCGAGGAGCAGACGCGTTTTTCCGTCGTGCGCTACGGCAACGTCGCCGGCTCCCGGGGCTCTATCGTGCCGTTCTTCAGCAAGCTGCTGGCCGGGGGAGCGGCTGAACTGCCGATCACCGATCCGCGCATGACCCGCTTCTGGATCACCCTCGACCATGGCGTGGATTTCGTCATGCAGAGCTTTGAGCGCATGCACGGCGGCGAAGTGTTCGTGCCGAAGATTCCGTCGGTGCGCATCGTTGATCTGGCCCAGGCCATGGCCCCGGACCTGCCGCACAAGATCGTCGGCATCCGTCCCGGCGAGAAACTCCACGAGCTGATGGTGCCCCAGGACGACGCGCGCATGACCCTGGAATTCGACGACCACTACACCATCGTGCCGTCGATCCGCTTCAACAACGTCGACACCGATTTTGCAGTCGACGCGACAGGCGCACAGGGCAGGGCGGTCCACGACGAGTTTGAATACCGCTCCGACACCAATCCGGACTTCCTGTCGATCCGCCAGATCGGCGAGCTGCACGCTGACGTCAAGCCATGATTCCGTACGGCAGGCAGAGCGTTGATCAGGCCGACATTGATGCCGTCGTCGAGGTGCTGAAGTCAGATTGGCTGACCCAGGGCCCGACCCTGGAGCGCTTTGAAGCCGCCATGGCCGAGCGCTGCGAAGCGGGTTTCGCGGTGGCGGTGTGCAATGCCACGGCAGCGCTGCACATTGCCTGTCTGGCGGCCGGACTGGGGCAGGGCGATTGGCTGTGGACCAGCCCGAATACCTTTCTGGCCTCGGCCAACTGCGGGCGTTATTGCGGCGCTGATGTGGATTTTGTCGACATCGACCCGCTGACCTGGAACCTCGACACCGATGCCCTCGCGCGCAAGCTTGAAGCCGCCGAATCAACCGGCACGCTGCCCAAGGTACTGGTGGCGGTGGCGTTTTCCGGCCAGAGCTGCGACATGCGCGCCATCGGCGAGCTGGCCCGGCGTTATGGGTTTGTGGTGATCGAAGACGCCTCCCACGCGGTCGGCGCGCATTACGCCGGGCGCCCGGTGGGCTGTGGCGAATTCGCCGACATGACGGTGTTCAGCTTTCATCCGGTGAAGATTGTCACCACCGGCGAAGGCGGCATGGTGCTGACCCGTCGCCCTGAACTGGCCGAACATCTGCGCCGCTTGCGCAGCCACGGCATGACCCGTGACCCCGCTCAGATGGACGAACCGTCCCACGGCCCCTGGTATTACCAGCAAGTCGAACTGGGCTTCAATTACCGCATGACTGACATGCAGGCAGCGCTCGGGCTTTCGCAGTTGGGGAAACTGGACGGTTTTCTGGCCCGGCGGCGCGGGCTGGTAGCGCGCTATCAGACGCTCCTGGCTGACCTGCCGCTGACCTTGCCGACCCTTCAGGCCGAGGCCGAGTCAGCGTGGCACCTGTATGTCGTTCGCGTGCAGACTGACGTGCTCTCGGTGAGCCATCGTCAGGTCTTCGAAGGTTTGCGCGCGGCAGGCATCGGCGTGAACGTGCATTACATTCCGGTTCATCTGCAGCGCTATTACCGCGACCTGGGCTTCAAGCCGGGTGATTTCCCGGAAGCCGAGGCTTATTACACCCAGGCCATCAGCCTGCCGCTGTACCCGGCAATGACCGACGCGCAACAGGATTACGTCGTTGATCAGCTGCGTCGTCTGCTCGGCGAAACGACCCCGGCGGCCACTTGATGCGAACGAACCCATGAGAGGCTCACCAGCATGACCGCTGTAGCCATCATCCCCGCGCGGGGTGGCAGCCAGCGCATCCCGCGCAAGAACATCAAGCTGTTCAACGGCGAGCCGATGATCGCCCATTCCATTCGTGCTGCGCTGGCGAGCGGGGTGTTTGATCAGGTTATCGTCAGCACCGACGATGAAGAAATCGCCAACGTCGCCCGTGCCCATGGCGCTGACGTGCCGTTCATGCGCCCGGCAGAGCTGGCCGATGCGTTTACCGGCACAGCGGCGGTGATCCAGCACGCGATCGGCGCCCTGAATGATCCTTTTGATTACGCATGCTGCATTTACGCCACCGCGCCGCTGTTACAGGCGCGATATCTGTGTCAGGGCGTGCAAGCCCTCGAAGCGGCGCCGGAAAAATCCTATGCGTTTTCGGTGTGCAGCTTCGGCTTCCCGGTGCAGCGCGCCCTCTTGATTGGCGACGACGGCAGCCTGAGCGCCATGCACCCGGAATTTCGCAGCGTGCGTTCTCAGGATCTGCCGGTGGCGTATCAGGACGCCGGCCAGTTCTACTGGGGCCGCAGCGATGCCTGGCGGCGCGGTGACACGGTTTTTTCCGAACTCAGCCTGCCGGTGATTCTCCCCCGGCATCTGGTGCAGGACATCGACAGCCCGGAAGACTGGCTGCGCGCGGAGTATCTATACGCCGCGCTCAAGGCCGGCGGGGAGCTGGACTGATGCGCGTGCTGATTCGCGCCGACGCCTCGGTGACTATCGGCAGCGGCCACATCGCCCGCTGCCTGACGCTCGCCAATGTGCTGCGCCGGGATGGCGCTGACGTGCGCTTTGCCTGCCGCGAGTTGCCTGGGCATTTGCTCCAGCGGCTGGCGGATCACGGCTGTGCCACCTATGCGCTGCCGGCACGCTATGGCGCTGAAGAAGATCAGGACATCGAAGCGGCGTTGCCATGGCAGGCGGACCTGTCTGCCTTTGCCGAAGAGATTGAGCATGAGCCGCCCTTTGACTGGCTGATCGTCGACCATTACGGCCTGGATGCGCGATGGGAAAAGGCGGCGCGCGGTCTCGCCGATCGGGTGATGGCCATTGATGATCTTGCCAATCGGCCCCACGCGGTGGATGTGCTGCTGGACCAGAATTACAGCGCTCAAGCGCTGGATCAGCCTTATGCCGCCTGGGTCGGGCCTGATTGCCAGACCTTTCTGGGGCCGCGATTTGCCCTGCTCCGCGATGAGTTTCAATGCGAGCCCATCGCGATCAAGCCGCGTGTGGAGCGGGTGCTGGTCAACTTCGGTGGCTTCGATGCGGCCGGGCAGGTCTACGCCACGATGCAGGCGCTTCAGGGGTTAGATGACATGCAGGTGGATTTCGTCGCCGGTTTGCATAACCCCCACTGGCAAGCGATGAGCGATCTCGCTGCTTCTAGACCTGAGTGGCGTTTGCACAGCCTGACCGGAGATTTTTTCGCGCGGATGCAGGCGGCTGATCTGTTTATCGGCGCCGGTGGCGGCACCACTTGGGAGCGCGCGGCGCTGGGGTTGCCAACGATCTGTATTTCGGTGGCGAACAACCAGCAGCTCAATGCGCAATTGCTGGCCGAGGCCGGCGTGCATGTGTATCTCGGGCCCCATGTGCAGCTTGAGGCCGGGCGTTTGCGCGCCGCCGTCGAGCAGCTTTGCGGCGATGTACCCTTACGCCGGTCGCTCGCCGAGCAATCGAGGTTGTTGGTCGATGGCCTTGGCGCCCGGCGTATCGCTGATGCATTGGCGAAGGTGGCCCATAACGCGGCAAAGGGGCAGGGCGCATGAGCCGCTGCCCGTTCTTATTTCTAGCGTCGGACCCAGTGCCGGCCGACGTCAATGCAGCGAGTGAGCAACGATGAAGTCTTTCAAGATCGGTTCGCGAACCATCGGCCCCGACGCGCCGCCGTTCATCATTGCCGAGATGAGCGGCAACCATAATCAGTCGCTGGATCAGGCATTGCGTATCGTCGAGGCGGCCGCCAAAGCCGGGGCCCATGCCCTCAAACTGCAAACCTATACCGCCGACACCATGACCCTGGACATCGCCGAGGGCGAGTTCTTCATCAAAGACCCCAACAGCTTGTGGGCCGGGACTTCGCTGTATGCGCTGTACGAGCAGGCGCATACGCCGTGGGAATGGCACGCGCCGATCTTCGCACGGGCTAAAGAGTTGGGGCTGCTGGCGTTCTCCACGCCCTTCGACGAGACCGCCGTGGAATTTCTCGAAAGCCTCGACGTGCCGGCCTACAAGATCGCCAGCTTTGAAAACACCGACATCCCGCTGATCCGCAAAGTCGCGGCCACCGGCAAGCCGATGATCATTTCCACCGGCATGGCCAGCATCGCCGAGCTGGACCACAGCGTGCGCGCGGCCCGGGCCGCGGGCTGCAAGGATCTGGTGCTGCTGAAATGCACCAGCACCTACCCGGCCACACCGGCCAACAGCCACGTCCGCACGATTCCGCATATGGCCGGGTTGTTCGGCTGCCAGGTGGGCTTGTCCGATCACACCATGGGCGTTGGCGTGTCGGTCGCTGCGGTGGCCATGGGCGCGACGGTCATCGAAAAGCACTTCACCCTGGACCGCGCCGACGGCGGGGTCGACGCCAGTTTTTCCCTGGAACCGGCGGAAATGGGCAGCCTGGTCATCGAAACCGAACGCGCATGGCAAGGCATGGGCCATGTGCAGTACGGCGCCACCGAAGCCGAACAGAAATCCCTGCAATACCGCCGCTCGTTGTACGTGGTGCGGGACATCGCCGAGGGCGAGGCCTTCACCCCGGACAACATCCGCGCCATCCGCCCCGGCCTTGGCCTGGCACCCAAACACATCTATGCCGTGCTGGGGCGCAAAGCCCGCCACGCGCTGAAATGCGGGACTGCGTTAAGTTGGGATGGGGTGGGTTAGCACTCGCGCGACCGACTGAGCTTGTGAGAGGGACCATTATGTTCAGCGCACGCAAAATCTGTGGGCGCGAGCTTGCTCGCGAAGGAGCCGGTGCATCCGCCGCAGTGGATCTTAATGTGCGGCCGGCTTTAGCCGGGAAGGCGGCATTCGCCACACCTCAGAATCGCGGGTGCAGATCAGGGCCTCTTCCCGGCTGAAGCCGGTCCCACTTAAGCCACGCGGGTGTTCGCCGACCCGCCACAATCCCGTGACATCTTCATGTCAATTACCTGTCTGAGCGGCGATCTGATGTTGCGCAGCACCCGTCGGTCAGCTAAAAGCTTGTAAAACTTTTGGTGACCTGTGGGTCATAACGGGCATCTTCACTGTATCGTGTTGGCGGGCCGTGACGTCGTCGGGCCGATTCCAGAGCGATTCTGGTATCGCTTTGGCGTGTACGTCGCCTTTTTTCAAGCCGCAAGCCCCGGATTTTCAACGCCCCGCTTAACCGCGCCGGGTGATGTTCAGCAGTTTTTTATTGGGAAGCCATGATGATTGGCATCAAGAGCATAGCGAGTTATGTGCCCACAGCCGGCGTCGACAATTACGCCCAGGGTGCCAAATTCGGAAAGGATGAGGACTTCATCCTTGGCAAGATCGGTTCCGCTTTTCTGCCGCGTAAAGACGACACCCAGGAGACTTCGGACCTGTGCGTCGAAGCGGTCAACCAGCTGTTCGCCAACAACCCCGGTCTCTCGCGGGACGCCATCGATGCACTGATCGTCGTCACCCAGAACGGCGACGAAGAAGGCTTGCCGCACACGGCCGCCATCGTTCAACACAAACTCGGCCTGCCGACCCATGTCGCCGCGTTCGACATTTCCCTGGGTTGCTCGGGTTATGTCTACGGTATCTATGCGCTGAAAGGCTTCATGGAAGCGACCGGGTTGAAAAACGGCCTGCTGGTCACCGCCGACCCGTATTCGAAGATCGTCGACCCGGGAGACCGCAACACCACCATGCTCTTCGGCGACGCCGCCACCGCCACCTGGATGAGCGACGACGCCCCGTGGCAGCTGGGCAAATCCAAGTTCGGCACCGACGGCTCGGGGGCGGAGTTCCTCAAGACCACCGACGGCGCGTTCTACATGAACGGGCGTCAGGTGTTCAACTTCGCGCTGGTCAAAGTGCCTGCGCACCTCAATGAATTGCTTGAAGACTCCGGCCTGCAATCCTCCGACGTTGATGCGTTCTGCATTCACCAAGGCAGCGCGGCCATCGTCGATGCGGTCGCCCGTCGGTTCGAGGACGGCACGTCGCCGGAGAAGTTCGTCAAAGACATGCTCGAGACCGGCAACACGGTGTCTTCCAGCATTCCGCTGCTGCTGGAAAAGCACGTCATGAACGCCACGTGGAAGCGCATCGCGGTCAGTGGTTTCGGCGTGGGCTTGTCGTGGGGCTCGGCGATCCTTTATCGTCCCTGACAGCGAATCACCGGGCTGCCTCCAGCCTGCACAACGGCGACGCTGATAACTCAGGTCGCCGTTTTGCTTTCTGCACCTCCCATCGGAAAAGGACTGCCGTCATGAGCGAGATTCTCCAGCGCAACCTCGCCGTGATCGCACAGCGCTGGCCCGACGTGGCCCAGCGGTTGAGCGCCGAAAACGTCGAATCCATTCCTGCGCAGTTGATCGAAGGTCGACAATCGACCCTCAGCATTGGCGGCATCCAGCTCACCAGCCGCCATGATCGCCTCGGCGAAGCGCAAACCCAGGCAAAAAGTCTCCCCACCGACAGCCCCGCCGTGCACCTTTATGGCACCGGCCTCGGTGATCTGCAGAGGGTTTTGCTAGGCGAACATTCTCTGAAAGCGCTGCACGTCCATATCCTCAATGGCGCGCTGTTCTCATTGGTGCTGCAACTGCTGGAACAGGATGACTGGCTGTCCGACCCCCGCGTGAACCTCGCGTACGCAGATGCCCGCAGCGAGATTCAACTGCCGTTCTTCGCGCTGCCCGCCGAGCTGGTGCTGGCCGACGACAGCAGCGCACGGATCCGCGATCGGCTGGTCAGCGAAGTGCACGTCGGCTTCAACAATCAGGCGTTCGCCGCCGATACCCCCGACAACGCGCGCCTGCTGGAACAGGGCAGGGCGCTGCTGCAAGGGGACACCGACGTCGCTGCACTGTTCGGCACTCAGCCCGGGCGCGACGTGTTCGTTATCGCCACGGGGCCGAGTCTGCAACAGCATTTGCCGCGCCTCTTGATCACGTCAAACAGCACGAACCGCCCGCTGATCATTTGCGTCGACACGGCCTACGTGCCGCTGCGCAATCAGGGCATCACACCGGACGTGGTGGTGAGCATCGACCACCGCATCACCCCGCGGCATCTGCCCGCCGAAGGGTCTGCACACATCGCGCTGGTCTACGTGCCGGGACAGGAGGCCGGAATGCTGGAGGCATGGCAAGGCCCGCGCTACGTTGGCTATTCAACCAGCCCGCTCTACGCCCGGCTGCGTGAAGAAATTCCCAGAGCCACGTTGCATGTGGCCGGCAGCGTCATTCACCCGGCGGTAGACCTCGCGGTCAAAATGGGCGCTTCACGGATCACCCTGTTCGGCGCCGACTTCGCCTTCCCCGGCGGCAAGACCCACACCGGCTGGCAGGACGGCGACCTGGGGCCTGCCCTGAGCGTCGCCAAACACTGGGTCCGCGACGGCCGTGGCAACAAGGTCAAGACCCAGCTCAACTTCCGCAGCTATCTGATCGAACTCGAACGCTTCATTGCCCGCCACCCGCAGGTCACGTTCCTCAACACCAGCCGCGACGGTGCGTTGATCGCCGGCGCCCACTTCGACCCCGACTGGACCGCGCCATGACCTTGCCTGCAGACGTCATAGAAGAAGCCCGCGAATGCGCGAAGCTGTTTCGCCTGGGCCGCGATATCGAAGGTGCGCTGAAGATGGTCGAGCTGATCGACCGGTCTATGCCGCTGATGGAGGGGGTCTGTGCCGAGAGACAGGCTGAGTGGGGGAGGGTGTTGGGCGCGATTCTGGCCTGCCAGGAGCGGCAGGATTGGTTGGGGGTGGCGGATTGGCTGGAAGTGGAGTTTGTTGAGATTTGACCTTTTCCAAATGAAGAAAAGTCAGAGAAAGTTCCTACGTTAGTTTCAGTTCTGTCTGAATTGAGTGGCCCGTAAAGGCCTTTTTTTCAGTTTTTTTAATATTCAGTCCAGAGAATAACTTAGCTGTTTTATTACCCTTCAAGTGTAGTGGTGGTACAGCCTGCGGGAAGTGTTTGTTGTTAAAGCCCATGTGCAGATTGTCGATACCGGGACTGTAGGTTCTCCGGGAGAAATGGACTTCCCCGACATCAGAGAACCCTCCGTTTCTATCAACGAGGGAATTAAAAATGGCTTTAACTGTAAACACCAATATTGCGTCGCTGTCTGTTCAGCGGAATCTGGGCCGCTCTTCCGACTCCCTAAGCACCGCCATGACGAGGCTTTCCTCCGGTTTGCGTATCAACAGTGCAAAGGATGACGCAGCTGGCATGCAGATTGCCACCCGGCTTACCACGCAGATTCGAGGGCTCACCGTCGCAGCGAGAAATGCCAACGATGCAATCTCTGTGATTCAAACAACCGAGGGGGCATTGCAAGAGTCGATTGGTATCTTGCAACGTATGCGTGAACTCGCTGTTCAAGCGAAAAATGGCACCAACAGTTCGAGCGATCGTGCTGCATCCAACAAGGAATTTGACGAGAAAGTTGCCGAGCTCAATCGTCTTGCCGGCAGTACGAAGTTTGGGCAGGACTTGAAGCTGCTGGATGGAAGTGCAGGTATCCTTACCTTCCATGTGGGCGCGAACACAGGTCCTGATGAACAGATTGATATCGCGCTTACAGAAGACTTTTCCGGCAAAGCGCTATTCACTGCAAAAGCAGATATTCCAGCGGTCACCGCAGTGCTCCCAGATCCTGCTACTAACACTGCTTTGGTCGTGGGTAACAGGGATGTAAAAATTGGCAATGACATCACCCCCAAAATTGATGGGACCGGTATTTATGAAGGTATAGCGCGAGCGAACCCATTGCAGCCCACTAAGGCAGAACTTGAGTTGGAGTCGGCTGTAACAGCTAAGAACATCGATGATGCGATCATTCAGATCGACAAGGCATTGGCGACGGTTTCAGCAGCCACTGCTGAATTGGGGGCCAAGCAAAACCGGCTGACATCTACTATTTCCAACATTTCCAATATCGTGGAAAACGTGACGGCGTCACGCGGCCGAATTGAAGACGTCGACTTCGCCGCAGAAACCGCCGAGCTCACCAAACAGCAAACCCTTCAACAAGCCTCCACCGCCATCCTGTCCCAAGCCAACCAGCTACCAGCCGCCGTGCTCAAGCTCCTGCAATAACCCAAGCCTCTCTATAGAGAGGGCTACCACACCGGGCGCGCCTCAAGGGGCGCCCGTCTTTTGAGAACTGGTTAACAAATCGCCGGGTCAGGTTAAAGCTTCCGGGGAGTGCGCCGAAACGTTGTGTATCCCCGGACAACAAAATGCGGGGGTGGCGCTCTGGTGGCAAATAAATTTGAAAAAGCCCTCAAGCTCCTGGCAACCGCGACGATAAACATTACGTAGGTTCTCTAGGCCACACCCGGCGCTTGCCAGGGCCGGATAGCCGCAGCAAACAACTCACGAGGAATTCATCATGGCTTTAGGCGTAAACACCAACGTAGCTTCCCTGGCTGTTCAGAAGAACCTGTCCAAAGCTTCCGATGCACTGTCGACTTCGATGACTCGTCTGTCTTCCGGTCTGAAAATCAACAGCGCTAAAGACGACGCAGCCGGCCTGCAGATCGCAACCCGCGAAACGTCGCAAATCCGCGGCCAGACCGTAGCAATCAAGAACGCCAACGACGGCATCTCGATGGCTCAAACCGCTGAAGGCGCTCTGCAAGAGTCCACCAACATCCTGCAGCGTATGCGTGAACTGGCTGTTCAGTCGCGAAACGACACTAACGGCACGGCTGACCGTACCGCTCTGAACGCTGAATTCGGTCAGATGTCCGACGAACTGACTCGTATCTCGTCTTCGACCAACCTCAACGGCAAAAACCTGCTGGACGGTTCGGCTGGCACCATGACCCTGCAAGTAGGTTCGAGCACTGGCTCGGCTAACCGCATCGACCTGGTTCTGAGCTCCAAGTTCGACGCTACTTCCCTGTCGGTTGCAAGCGGTTCTGTTGCGATCACTGGCACCAGCGCCACCGCCAGCACCAACATCGACAACGCAATCACTGCAATTGACGCTGCTCTGGCAACGATCAACAGCACTCGTGCAAACCTCGGTGCTTCGCAAAGCCGTCTGACCAGCACCATTTCCAACCTGCAAAACGTTAACGAAAACGCCACTGCTGCACTGGGCCGTATTCAAGACACCGACTTCGCCGCTGAAACCGCTAACCTGACCAAACAACAGACTCTGCAACAAGCTTCCACCTCTGTTCTGGCCCAGGCTAACCAGCTGCCATCCGCTGTTCTGAAACTGCTTCAGTAATAACGGTTAGAGTTTGGCGGGGGAGTATGCTTGCGTGCTCTCCCGCTTTTTACGTTCAAGAGGTGAGTGGACATGGAAATAAGTAGCAGGCTCAATTTGTCTTATTCGATGGTCCAGTCGTTGCCCGCGGTGCCTGTGGTTGCTGACAAGCCAGCCGTGGCGCCTCAAGTCGTTTCTGCTCCGGCTGCTTCTGCGCAGTCCGAAACGTCGACAAGTAAAGACTCAGACCCAGGCAAGAAGTCAGAAGAACTGGAAGCGGCCGTCAAGCAAATGGAACAGTTCTTTCAGTCGGTTCATCGCAACCTGGAGTTCTCCATCGACGACAAGTCGGGGAAAGTGGTAGTGAAAGTGATCGCCACGGAAACAGGTGAAGTGGTGCGGCAATTGCCGTCTGCTGAAGCGCTGAAACTCGCCGACAGTCTGAAGAACGCAAACAGCCTGTTATTCGACGCGAAAGTTTAAATGGCATAAAACGTGAACGCTGCCTTTGGGCGTAGCGTGCTCGTCAACATGCTGACTACAACTGAAAGGAGATTCACATGGCTAGTCCAATTACACCTGCTACGGGCCTCGGCTCGGGTTTGGCAATCGGTGAAATCGTGACCGCATTGGTCAATTCCGACAAAACCGCCAAGCAAACCCAGATCACCACCCAGACCAAGCTGGTCACCACCAAGCTGTCGGGCATCGGCACGCTGCAATCGGCGATGTCGGCGTTTCAGGCGCTGGTCAATCCGCCGTCCGGCACCACCAGTAAACTGCAATTCACTGGCTACGCGGCGAAGTCTTCCGACGAAACCAAGATGACCGTGAGCTCGGATAACACCGCAGTACCCGGCACCTATTCGATCAACGTCAAGAACATTGCCACCAGTTCGAGCGTCGCCACGGCTGCATTCGCCGGCGGTGCTACCAGTGCCATTCCGAGTGGGGACCTTACCCTCACTCAAAATGGCATTTCCAAGGCTTACACCATTCCGGAGGGGGCCACCCTGGCCTCGGTCGCGGCGCAGATCAACAAAGATACAAAAACCACCAACATCAGTGCCAACATCATCACAGACGACAAAGGCACGCGCCTGGTTTTCGGCTCGACAGTGACTGGTGCTGATTCCGAGATCACCACCACGAGCAGCATTGCCGGGTTCGCCATTGGCAAGACCGACAAGCTTGATGCGAACTCCGCTTCGTCGGCCGGTTACATTGGCGAGCCGCCAGTCAGCGCTTCTTTGACGATCAATGGACTGCAAGTCACGAGCAAAAGCAACACGGTCGACAAAACCCTTGGTGGGGTGACAATGAACTTGTTGCCCGGCAGTAACGGCACCACCACTACGGTGACGGTAAGCACCAACACCGACAACCTGAAGGCGTCACTGCAGGCCTTTGTCGATTCCTACAACGCGGTGCTCAGTGCCGTGACCACGGTGACGAAAGCTTCGGTCAGTGACACCCCGGACAAAACAACCGGGGCTACGGTCACGCCGGCCTCGCTGACCGGCGACGCAATGCCCCGTGCGATCATTTCGGCGTTGCGCAAAGAGTTGGTCACCACGGGTGCGCCAGGCGAGCTGTCGGTATTGGCTCAGTTGGGCATCACGACCGGTCAGAGCGACGGCAAGCTGACACTGGACGACAAGAAATTCACCGCCGCGATGGATGCGGGGCTGGCGGGTGACGTTCAGCAGTTGTTCACCGGTACCGGAGACGGCAAGAACGGTTTGCTGGCCCGGATGAATGCGGCTGTCACCCCTTACACCCAGACTGGCGGCATTTTCGACACCCGCAAGACCAGCCTGAACAAACAGCAGAGCAACCTTCAGGATCAGCAAGCCGCACTCGATTTGCGCGTCACGACCCTGACGGCCACCCTGACCGCCAAATACAACGCGATGGACTTGCTGGTGGGGCAGTTGAAAGCTTCGGCGACCAATATCACCTCGTTCTTCGATTCGCTTAACGCGCAGAAAAACGCGTAAACGTTGGCGCGCAGAAGATGACCCGGCCCTGGTGCCGGGTTTTTGGCATCTGGCCTTAAAGTTTTTTCAGGCCGTGTCGATACCCTCACTATAGAAACTTCGAGTTTTGCGAGGTAAGACAATGAACCGTATGGCAGCCCTTCGTCAGTATCAGAAGGTCAACTCACATGCCCAGACTGCAGTGGCCACCCCACACCGTCTGGTACAGATGCTGATGGAAGCCGGCCTTGACCGTATCGCCCAGGCCAAGGGCGCCATCGAGCGCAAGGACATCCCCGCCAAAGGGCTGTTGATCGGCAAGGCGATTGAAATCATTGGCGGTCTGCGTGAAGGTCTGGACATGGAAAAGCAGGCGGAAGCCCTGGCCCATGTCGACAATCTGTACGTGTACCTGATGAAGCGTCTGGCAGAAGCGAACATCAAATCCGATCCGAAGATCCTTGATGAAGTCAGCGGCCTGCTGACCACGGTCAAGGAAGGCTGGGACGGGATCGGCGAACAACAGCCCGTGCTCTGAAGGAGACCCCCATGAGCGTTGCACTCAAGCGAATCGAAGAAACCCGTGAAGCCTTGGTCGATGCCCTCGAGCAGCGTGACTGGGAGGCAATCGGCCAGCTCGATATGGCCTGCCGGGCCTGCGTCGACGAAGTCATCAACCAGGCGAGCAGCGATGAGCCTGAATTGCGAACCAATCTGGAAGAGCTGCTAGGCGTCTATCGCAAGCTTATTGACGTAGCTGTGGGTGAACGTCAAGCAATCGTCGACGAAATGTCGCAGATCCAGCGAGCGAAAAGCGCGGCAAAGGTTTACCATCTGTTCGGTTGACACTTGGTCCATAGCCAAAATATGTACGCCAAATAATTGACTGTGTACGGTTTTTTGACTTAACTAGTGAAGTTCACTAATTTCGGTGATTGACACGTCTCAACGGACGAAACGAAAGCCAAGCTTGCCCGTGATCGGGCATCGAGTTGACTAGGGAAGTTGCTATTGCATGTGGCGTGAAATCAAAATCCTGCTGATCGATGACGATAGCCAGCGCCGCCGTGACATGGCGGTGATTCTCAATTTTCTGGGTGATGAGAACCTGTCCTGCTCCAGCACAGACTGGCAGCAAGTCGTGGGTTCGTTGACCTCCACCCGAGAAGTGCTCTGCGTGCTGGTCGGCAGCGTGAACGCCCCGGGCAGCCTTCAGGGCCTGCTCAAAACCGTGGCCGCGTGGGACGAGTTTCTTCCGGTCCTGCTGATGGGCGAGAATTCCTCGACCGAGCTGGCGGACGATCTGCGCCGTCGGGTCCTCTCCACCGTCGAGATGCCGCCCAGCTACAGCAAACTGCTGGACTCCCTTCACCGCGCCCAGGTCTATCGCGAGATGTACGACCAGGCCCGTGAACGTGGGCGTCAGCGCGAACCCAATCTTTTCCGCAGCCTCGTCGGCACCAGCCGTGCGATTCAGCACGTGCGCCAGATGATGCAGCAGGTTGCCGACACCGACGCCAGCGTGCTGATCCTTGGTGAATCCGGGACCGGCAAGGAAGTCGTCGCACGTAATCTGCATTACCACTCCAAGCGCCGCGATGCGCCGTTCGTGCCGGTCAACTGTGGCGCGATTCCGGCCGAGTTGCTTGAAAGCGAACTGTTCGGCCACGAGAAGGGCGCTTTTACCGGCGCCATCACCAGTCGGGCAGGGCGCTTCGAACTGGCCAACGGTGGCACGCTGTTTCTCGATGAGATCGGCGATATGCCGCTGCCGATGCAGGTCAAGCTGCTGCGCGTCCTGCAGGAACGCACCTTCGAGCGCGTGGGCAGCAACAAGACCCAGAGCGTTGACGTGCGGATCATCGCTGCGACGCATAAAAATCTTGAAGACATGATCGTGATCGGCAGTTTCCGCGAGGATCTCTACTACCGTCTGAACGTGTTCCCGATTGAAATGGCGCCGTTGCGTGAGCGTGTGGAAGATATTCCGCTGTTGATGAACGAGCTTATTTCGCGGATGGAACACGAAAAGCGTGGGTCGATCCGCTTTAACTCCGCCGCCATCATGTCCCTGTGCCGTCACGGCTGGCCGGGCAACGTGCGTGAACTCGCCAACCTCGTCGAGCGCATGGCGATCATGCACCCGTACGGCGTCATCGGCGTCTCCGAGCTGCCGAAGAAATTCCGCTACGTCGACGACGAAGACGAGCAATTGGTCGACAGCCTGCGCAGCGATCTCGAAGAGCGCGTGGCCATCAACGGTCATACGCCGAACTTCGCCAGCAGCGCGCTGCTGCCGCCTGAAGGCCTGGACTTGAAGGACTACCTCGGTGGCCTGGAACAGGGCTTGATCCAGCAGGCGCTGGATGACGCGAACGGAATCGTGGCACGGGCCGCCGAACGTCTGCGCATCCGCCGCACCACGCTGGTGGAGAAAATGCGCAAGTACGGCATGAGCCGTCGCGAAGGCGACGAGCAGGTCGAAGACTGACTGTCGATTGACGCGCCAAAAATAAACCGCTGATTTTTCAGCGGTTTTTTTTAGGCACGAGGATTGCTATGTCTCTGGGAACATACCGTTTACTGACGGTTCGCTACCCGAGAGATCAACTATGCCCCAGGCCGCTCAGATGTCTTCCGAACCTGCTTTAGCTATGGGTTCGTTAGTGCAGCAGTCCCCGGAAGTGGCGAGCAGGCAAGGGCTCGAACAGGCCTTCGCATTGTTCAGCCAGATGTCGACTCAGCTGACCGACTCCTACGGCCTGCTGGAAGCACGGGTCACTGAGCTCAAGGGCGAGCTGGCCGTGGTCAGCGACCAGCGCATGCAGGAGCTGGCGGAGAAAGAACGCCTGGCGAACCGCCTGCAGAACCTGCTGGACCTGCTGCCCGGCGGCGTCATTGTCATCGACGGCACCGGTCGGGTCCGCGAGGCCAATCCTGCCGCGCTGGATCTGCTGGGCGAGCCATTGATCGGCATGCTCTGGCGCCACGTCATCGCCCGCTGCTTTGCGCCACGCGAAGATGACGGCCACGAAATCTCCCTGAAGGACGGCCGCCGTCTGTCCATTGCCACTCGTTCCCTGGACGCCGAGCCGGGCCAACTGGTGTTGCTCAACGACCTGACCGAAACCCGCCATCTGCAAAGTCAGCTGGCGCGTCATGAGCGTTTGTCGTCCCTGGGCCGCATGGTCGCGTCCCTGGCCCATCAGATCCGCACGCCGCTCTCGGCAGCGATGATCTACGCCAGCCACCTGGCCGAACAGGCCTTGAACGTCGAAACCCAGCAGCGCTTCGCCGGACGTCTTAAAGAGCGTTTGCACGAGCTCGAGCATCAGGTCCGCGACATGCTGGTGTTTGCCCGTGGCGAGTTGCCACTGACTGACCGGGTGACGCCGGCCGCGCTGGTGGCCGCCCTCGAATCCGCCGCCCAGACCCATGTGCGTGACGTGGCCGTGCGCTGGCAGTGCGACAGCCCGTTGGGTGAGCTGCTGTGCAACCGCGACATGCTGGTCGGCGCGCTGCTCAACCTCATTGAAAACGCGGTCCAGGCCAGTGCCGGCCAGAGTAACGGGCGGCGCCGCATCAAGATTCATGCGTATAACCGCGGCAACACGTTGCGGTTGTGTGTGAGCGACAGTGGCAGCGGCATCGAGCCAGCGGCGCTGGCCCGCATCGGCGAGCCTTTCTTCACCACCAAAACCACGGGCACCGGCCTCGGTCTGGCCGTTGTCACCGCCGTGGCGCGGGCCCATCAGGGGCGTCTGGAATTCCGCTCGCGTCCGGGCCGTGGCACTTGCGCGATCGTGTCGTTGCCCCTCGTGCCTGGGGCGGCTGCGTTGACCAGCTCTTCAGGTGAGCGCTCATGACGATCAAGGTGCTGCTGGTTGAGGACGACCCTTCTCTGCGTGAAGCACTGGGCGAAACCCTTGCCCTCGCTGGCCATGCCTATGAAGCGGTCGGGTCGGCGGAAGAGGCGTTGATAGTCGCTGCCAATTCGTCGTTCAGCCTGGTGGTCAGCGACGTCAATATGCCCGGCATGGACGGCCATCAATTGCTGGGCCAGTTGCGCAGTCGCTACCCGCAGTTGCCGGTGCTGCTGATGACCGCCCACGGCACGGTCGACCGCGCGGTGGAGGCGATGCGTCAGGGCGCGGCCGATTATCTGGTTAAACCTTTCGAGCCGAAGGCCCTGTTGGCACTGGTTGCCCGTCATGCGTTGGGTCGGCTCGGGCCGGCCGATGGCGAGGGGCCGATTGCGGTCGAGCCCGCCAGCGTGCAGTTGCTGAGCCTGGCCAGTCGCGTGGCGAAAAGTGATTCGACGGTATTGATATCAGGCGAGTCCGGCACCGGTAAAGAAGTGCTGGCGCGTTTCATTCATCAGCAATCGCCCCGCGCCGACAAACCGTTCATCGCAATCAATTGCGCGGCGATCCCGGACAACATGCTCGAAGCCACGCTGTTCGGCCACGAGAAGGGTTCCTTCACCGGGGCCATTGCCTCCCAGCCTGGCAAGTTCGAACAGGCTGAAGGCGGCACCCTTCTGCTGGACGAGATTTCCGAAATGCCCATGGGCCTGCAGGCCAAGCTGTTGCGTGTGCTGCAGGAGCGGGAAGTGGAGCGGGTCGGCGCGCGCAAGCCCATCGCCCTGGACATCCGCGTAGTGGCGACGACCAATCGCGACCTGGCCGGTGAAGTGGCGGCAGGGCGTTTCCGCGAGGACCTGTTTTATCGGCTGTCGGTGTTCCCGCTCGCGTGGCAATCCTTGCGTCAGCGTCCCGCCGACATTCTGCCGCTGGCCGAGCGTCTGCTGGCCAAGCACGTCAATAAAATGAAGCACGGGCCGGTGCGGCTGTCGGCCGAGGCGCAGAAGTGCCTGATCAGCTACGCCTGGCCGGGCAATGTCCGAGAGCTGGACAACGCGGTGCAGCGGGCGTTGATTCTGCAACAGGGCGGCGTGATTCAGGCCGAGGACTTCTGTCTTGCCGGGCCGGTGACATTCGCCGCCGCGCCGGTGCCTCAGGTGCCCACAGTCGCAACCGGCGCCATGGAAGCGTCGCCCGAGACCGCCGGCGGGGAAGGGGCCGGCGCCCTCGGTGAAGACCTGCGTCGCCGGGAGTTCCAGATGATCATCGACACCCTGCGGGCCGAGCGCGGCCGCCGCAAAGAGGCCGCCGAACGCCTGGGTATCAGCCCGCGTACGTTGCGCTACAAGCTGGCGCAGATGCGCGACGCGGGCATGGATGTCGAAGGGTTTCTGTTTGCATCCTGAGCAGGCACGCCTGTCGGTGAAATGGATGCCTGCCTGATTGGAGCTGACGACAGATATCCGACAACCCGCTGATCTTTCAGTCAGTGTGATGCCGTCTTCGTGAGCAAGCTCACTGCCACAGGGACTGCGTCTGATAGGGCGTCGCGCGGTGTCAATGCGTGAAGCGCCTCTGCGTTTATGTGTCCGTTCAAATACCCATCCGAAGACTTTCATCAAACGTGGCACATTGCCGCTATTGGTCTGGCACCCTTGTTGCTAATGCTTAGGTAACCGCTGAATCCGTGTCAAAAATTTGCGGCCCTTTTGAGAGAAACGTCATGACCCAAGGTGTTGAATTTAATCGCTTGATGTTGGACATGCGCTCCATGCAGATGGATGCCATGGCTCAGCCAAAGGCAATCGCAGCGCCAGAACAGGCGGGTGCGAGCAGTTTTGCTGACATGCTCGGCATGGCGGTGAACAAGGTAAACGACACCCAGCAGGCGTCGAATCAGTTGTCGACCGCTTTCGAAATGGGCAAGAGCGGCGTAGACCTCACCGACGTGATGATCTCATCGCAGAAAGCCAGCGTTTCGTTTCAAGCGCTGACCCAGGTACGCAACAAGCTGGTTCAGGCGTACCAAGACATCATGCAAATGCCGGTTTGAGGACGATTTAAGTCATGGCCGAAGCCGTCGTCGATAACGTACCCGCCAAAACGGGTACGCCAGGAAGCAAGCCGCCGATGTTCGGGCTGGCCTTCCTGCAAAATCTCTCCGAGATGACCATGCTGCGTCAGGTCGGCCTCATGGTCGGTCTGGCTGCCAGCGTGGCGATTGGTTTCGCCGTGGTGCTTTGGTCGCAACAGCCCGATTACAAGCCGCTCTATGGCAGCCTGTCGGGCGTTGATACCAAGCAGGTGATGGACACGCTGGCCCAGGCCGACATTCCCTACACCGTTGAGCCGAACTCCGGCGCGCTGCTGGTAAAGTCTGAGGACCTGTCCCGCGCCCGCATCAAGCTGGCCGGTGCCGGTATTGCGCAGACCGACGGCAACGTTGGCTTCGAAATCCTCGACAAGGATCAAGGCCTGGGCACCAGTCAGTTCATGGAGGCCACTCGTTATCGTCGTGGCCTGGAAGGCGAACTCGCGCGGACGATCTCCAGCCTCAATAACGTCAAGGGCGCTCGCGTTCACCTGGCGATTCCGAAGAGCTCGGTGTTTGTGCGTGACGATCGCAAGCCCAGCGCTTCCATTCTGGTTGAGCTGTATGCCGGTCGTTCGCTGGAGCCGGGTCAGGTGCTGGCCATCATGAACCTGGTCGCTACCAGTGTTCCTGAGCTGAACAAGTCGCAGATTTCCGTCGTCGATCAGAAGGGCAACCTGCTGTCCGATCAGGCCGAGAATTCCGAGCTGTCCATGGCTGGCAAGCAATTTGATTACACCCGCCGCATGGAAAGCATGCTGACCCAACGTGTGCAGAACATCCTGCAGCCCGTGCTGGGCAATGACCGCTACAAGGCCGAAGTGTCGGCAGACGTTGATTTCAGCGCTGTTGAATCCACCGCCGAAAGCTTCAACCCGGACACGCCTGCTCTGCGCAGCGAGCAGACGGTCAACGAACAACGCTCCAGCGGCAGCGGCCCGCAAGGTGTACCCGGTGCGCTGAGTAACCAGCCGCCAGGCCCGGCAACTGCGCCACAGAACGCCGCCGCGGGTGCTGCCGGTGCCGCAGGCGCCATCGCACCGGGCCAACCGCTGCTGGACGCCAACGGTCAACAGATCATGGACCCGGCGACCGGTCAGCCGATGCTGGCGCCGTACCCGGCCGACAAGCGTAACCAGTCGACCAAGAACTTCGAGCTCGACCGTTCCATCAGCCACACCAAGCAGCAGCAGGGCAAGGTTAATCGCCTGTCGGTTGCGGTGGTGGTCGATGATCAAGTCAAAGTCAACCCGGCCAACGGCGAAACGACGATGGTCCCGTGGACCGCTGATCAACTGGCGCGCTTCACCCGTCTGGTGCAGGACGCCGTCGGCTTCGATGCCAGCCGTGGCGACAGCGTCAGCGTGATCAACGTGCCGTTCTCCACCGATCGCGGCGAAGTGATCCCGGACATTCCGTTCTACTCGCAGCCGTGGTTCTGGGACATCGTCAAACAGGCCATGGGCGTGCTCTTTATCCTGGTACTGGTGTTTGGTGTACTGCGTCCGGTGTTGAAGGGCATCACCAATCCCCAAGGCAAGGCCGGCGACAGCGACTCCGAGCTGGGCGGCATGATCGGGATGGACGGTGAATTGGCAAACGACCGCGTCAGTCTGGGCGGTCCGCAAAGTATTCTGTTGCCGAGCCCTACCGAGGGCTATGACGCACAGCTCAACGCAATCAAGAGCCTTGTGGCCGAGGACCCGGCGCGGGTAGCCCAGGTCGTCAAAGAGTGGATCAACGCTGATGAGTGATAGAGCTGCTGCAGTCAAACTGACCCGCGTGGATAAAGCCGCGATTCTGCTCCTCACCCTGGGTGAGACGGACGCCGCTCAGGTATTGCGCCACATGGGCCCCAAAGAGGTTCAGCGGGTGGGCGTGGCCATGGCGCAGATGCGCAACGTGCACCGCGAGCAGGTCGAGCAGGTGATGAGCGAGTTCGTCGACGTGGTCGGCGATCAGACCGGCGTCGGCATCGGCTCGGACGGCTACATCCGCAAGATGCTCACCCAGGCACTGGGCGAGGACAAGGCCAACGGCCTGATCGACCGGATTCTGCTGGGCGGCAACACCAGCGGTCTCGACAGCCTGAAGTGGATGGAACCGCGCGCGGTGGCCGACGTCATCCGTTTCGAGCACCCGCAGATCCAGGCCATCGTCGTCGCTTACCTGGACGCCGATCAGGCCGGCGAAGTGCTGAGCCATTTCGACCACAAGGTGCGCCTGGACATCATCCTGCGCGTGTCGTCATTGAACACCGTACAGCCGGCGGCGCTGAAAGAATTGAACCAGATTCTCGAGAAGCAGTTCTCGGGCAACGCCAACACGTCGCGTACTACCCTGGGTGGTATCAAGCGTGCGGCGGATATCATGAACTTCCTCGACAGCTCGATCGAAGGCCAGCTCATGGACTCGATCCGCGAAGTGGACGAAGACCTGTCGACGCAGATCGAAGACCTCATGTTTGTCTTCAACAACCTGTCCGATGTCGACGACCGTGGTATCCAGGCCTTGCTGCGCGAAGTCTCCTCCGACGTGCTGGTACTGGCACTGAAGGGCTCGGACGACGCCATCAAAGAGAAGATTTTCAAGAACATGTCCAAACGTGCCGCCGAGCTGCTGCGCGACGACCTGGAAGCCAAAGGCCCGGTTCGCGTCAGCGATGTCGAAGGCGCCCAGAAGGAAATTCTCACCATTGCCCGTCGTATGGCGGAGGCCGGGGAGATCGTTCTTGGCGGCAAAGGTGGCGAGGAAATGATTTAAGCGTAGGTGCCGTTGATGTCCAGCTCCGATAAAGCAGCACCCAGTGAGCTCATCCGGGCACAGGATTTGCGCGGGATTGACGTCTGGGCCTTGCCCAGCTTTGACCCGCACGTGGAAGTGCCCGAGCCGGAACCGGTGGTCGAGGAGGCCGAGCTCGCCGAGAGCGAAGAAGTGCCGCTGGAAGAAGTCCAGCCCATGACCCTGGAAGAGTTGGAAAGCATCCGTCAGGACGCCTACAACGAGGGGTTTGCCATCGGTGAAAAAGAGGGTTTCCACAGCACTCAGCTCAAAGTTCGTCAGGAAGCGGAAGTGGCGCTGGCGGCCAAGCTCGACAGCATGGAAGTCCTGATGGGGCATCTGTTCGAGCCGATCGCCGACCAGGACGCGCAGATCGAGAAATCGATGGTGTCACTGGTCGAACATGTGGTTCGCCAGGTCATCCAGCGCGAATTGAAAACCGACTCCAGCCAGATCGGCACGGTGCTGCGCGAAGCCTTGCGGCTGCTGCCGATGGGCGCGGCCAACGTGCGCATTCTGGTCAACCCGCAGGACTTCGCGCTGGTCAAAGCCATGCGTGAGCGTCACGAGGAAACCTGGCGCATTCTCGAGGACGAAACGCTGCAGCCGGGTGGTTGCCGGGTCGAGAGCGAGCACAGCCGCATCGACGCCACCGTCGAGGCGCGGATCAGTCAGGCCCTTGGCAAAATGTTCGATCAGTTGCACGAGCAGGCCCTGCATCCGGCGCCGGCCGATGTGACCATCGAACTGGAAGAGGCGCTTCAGAGCGCCGAGAAAACCACTTACCCGCTGGGTGCTGTCGATGCGCCTTGAACGCACCAGTTTCGCCAAACGCCTGAGCACCTATCCCGACGCTATCTCGTTGCCGGCGCAGCCGATTGTCGAAGGACGGCTACTGCGCATGGTCGGCCTGACCCTCGAAGCCGAGGGCCTGCGCGCGGCCATGGGCAGCCGTTGCATGGTGATCAACGACGGCAGTCATCACCCGGTCGAGGTTGAAGCCGAGGTCATGGGTTTCTCCGGCGGCAAGGTGTTCCTGATGCCGGTCGGCAGCGTCTCCGGCATCGCGCCGGGCGCCCGGGTCGTGCCACTCCCGGACACCGGCCGCCTGCCGATGGGCATGACCATGCTCGGCCGCGTTCTCGACGGCGCCGGTCGCCCCCTCGACGGCAAGGGCGGCATGAAAGCCGAAGACTGGGTGCCGATGGACGGCCCGACCATCAACCCCCTCAAACGCAACCCGATCAGCCAGCCGCTGGACGTGGGTATTCGTTGCATCAACGGTTTATTGACGGTCGGGCGCGGTCAGCGTCTGGGCCTGTTTGCCGGTACCGGCGTCGGCAAGAGCGTCCTGCTGGGGATGATGACCCGCTTCACCGAGGCCGACATCATTGTCGTCGGGCTGATCGGCGAACGGGGCCGCGAGGTGAAGGAATTCATCGAGCACAGCCTGGGCGAGGAGGGCCTCAAGCGTTCGGTCGTCGTGGCCTCTCCGGCGGACGACGCGCCGTTGATGCGGCTGCGCGCCGCGATGTATTGCACGCGCATCGCCGAGTATTTTCGCGACAAGGGCAAGAACGTCCTGTTGCTGATGGATTCGCTGACGCGTTTCGCCCAGGCTCAGCGGGAAATCGCCCTGGCCATCGGCGAGCCGCCGGCGACCAAGGGTTATCCGCCGTCCGTGTTCGCCAAGCTGCCCAAACTGGTGGAGCGCGCCGGTAATGCCGAGGCGGGCGGTGGCTCGATCACGGCGTTCTACACGGTTTTGTCCGAAGGCGACGACCAGCAGGACCCGATTGCCGACTCGGCCCGGGGCGTGCTCGACGGCCACATCGTGCTGTCGCGGCGACTGGCGGAAGAGGGTCATTATCCGGCCATCGACATCGAAGCGTCGATCAGCCGGGTGATGCCGTCCGTGGTCGATCCGCAGCACATGGTTCAGGCCCAGTATTTCAAACAGTTGTGGTCGCGGTACCAGCAGAGCCGTGATCTGATCAGCGTCGGCGCGTACGTGGCCGGCGGCGATCGCGAGACTGACCTGGCGATTTCGCTGCAGCCGCAGTTGGTCAAGTATCTGCGCCAGGGCTTGCAGGAGAACGAGAGCATGCAGAGCAGCGAGGAGCAGTTGGCGAAGATTTTCAATCCTCAGGCCGGCGGTTAACCGATTATGGCAGTCAGTCGCGCAGCCCGTCTGGCGCCGGTGGTCGAGATGGCCGAGAAGGTCGAGAAGGCCGCGGTGCAGCGCCTGGGGCATTTTCAGGGGCAGGTGCGGCTGGCGGAAACCAAGTTGGGTGAGCTGGATAAGTTTCGGTCGGATTATCAGCAGCAGTGGATCGACAAGGGTGCCCATGGGGTGTCGGGTCAGTGGCTGATGAATTATCAACGCTTTCTCAATCAGTTGGAGACGGCGGTGGCGCAGCAGCGTCAGAGTCTGGCGTGGCATCAGAATAATCTGAACAAGGCGCGCGATGAGTGGCAGAAGGCCTATGCGCGGGTGGAGGGACTGCGCAAGCTGGTGCAGCGGTATATCGATGAGGCGCGTGCGCTGGAAGATAAACGCGAGCAGAAACTGCTGGATGAGTTGGTTCAGCGGTTGCCCCGGACAGAGCAATTTTAAGAGCTTGAGATCAAGATCAAGATCCTTAAGATCAAGAGCGTCTGCCTAAGGGCAGACGTTTCGCCTTCGGCGAGTTACTTGGAAAAGCACCCCAAGTAACCAAGGGTGCCTGCTCCTGGTTTGGCCCGACTTCGTCGGGTTCCCTCGCTCCGGTCTTGCTCCGTGGGCCCGCGCCGAACGGACATCCATGTCCTGACGGCGCTCTCGCCGCATCCATGCGGCTCGGCCCACTGCGCAAAACCTGCGCTCGGCCTGCACCCAAGTCGCGTTCTGAGGTGTCTGGACCTTTTGCGTTTGAAGAGCAAAAGCAAAGGCAAAGGCAACGAAAATGGTGATGACGACTACATAGTGGGACCGGCTTTAGCCGGGAAGGCGTGGGAAGGAACACTGCAAAACTGATGGCGACCAAACCGGCCTCTTCCCGGCTGAAGCCGGTCCCACTAAGGCATCGCATGCATCCCGTGGATTGGTTGTGGCTCTGACCGTAGGACTGGCTTTAGCCGGGAAGCTTTTGATCTTGATCTGCTTTTGATCTTCGTACGCAAAAAGCCCAAACACCGCCAATCGCGACTTGGGTGCAGGCCGAACGCAGACGACGCGCAGTGGGCCGAGCGGCATGGATGCCGCGAGAGCGCCGTCAGGACATGGATGTCCGTTCGGCGCGGGCCCACGGAGCGTCGTCGGAGTGAGGGTATTCCGACGAAGGAGGAACCCAACCAGGAGCAAGCACCCTTGGTTACTTGGGGTGCTTTTCCAAGTAACTCGCCGAAGGCGAAAAATCTGCCGTTAGGCAGATGCTCTTGATCCTGAAAGCCAAGTAAAAGCTAACCATTTGCCATGCCTCACAAGGGCTGCTAAAACTCAAGCGTCTGGCGCTGTTTCATACAAGGAATTTGCCAATGTCAGTAACCTCCGAACGCTCCGCCGATGGCCAAGAACTGACCATCACCATCAAGGGACGCTTCGACTTTTCGACGCACCAGGATTTTCGCGGCGCCTACGAAAAAGAAAACCAGGCCAAACGCTATACGGTTGACCTGAACGGCACGACGTACCTCGACAGTTCAGCGCTCGGTATGCTCCTCCTGCTGCGCGACCATGCCGGCGGCGAGAGAGCCGAAGTCCAGTTGGTCAACTGCAACGCCGACGTCCACAAAATCCTCAGCATCTCCAATTTCTCCAAACTCTTCAAAATCGCCTGATGATGCCATCTGCCTCCGATCGCCTGACGGTGCTCATCGCCGATGACAACGTCAGCGACCGCATGCTCCTGTCCGCCATCGTCAGCCGGCAGGGCCATGACGTTCTGACCGCCAGCGACGGCGCCGAAGCCGTCGGGCTGTTCGACCGGCGGCGGCCGCAACTGGTGCTGATGGACGCCATGATGCCGGTCATGGACGGCTTCGAAGCCGCGCGCCAGATTAAGACCCTCGCCGGTGACGCGCTCGTGCCGATCATCTTCCTGACGTCGCTGACCGAAGGCGAAGACCTCGCCCGTTGCCTCGACGCCGGAGGAGACGACTTCATTGCCAAGCCCTATAACCAAGTGGTGCTGGCCGCCAAGATCAACGCCATGAACCGCCTGCGCGTGCTGCAGGAAACCGTCCTGCACCAACGCGACCTGATCACTCGCCACCATAAATACCTGCTCAACGAGCAACGTGTGGCCAAGGCTGTGTTCGACCAGATCGCCCACTCCGGGTGCCTGAGTTCGCGCAACATCCGTTACCTGCAATCGCCCTACGCGCTGTTCAACGGCGACCTGCTACTGGCCGCGTGGTCGCCATCCGGCAACATGCACTTGCTGCTGGGGGACTTCACCGGCCACGGTTTGCCGGCAGCGGTGGGGGCGATGCCGCTGGCCGAAGTGTTCTACGGCATGACGGCAAAGGGATACGGCTTGCCCGAAACCCTGCGAGAAATGAATGCCAAACTCAAACGCATCCTCCCGGTGGACATGTTCTGCTGCGCGGCGCTGCTGTGCCTGAACTTCAAGCAGCAACTGGTCGAGGTCTGGAACGGCGGCCTGCCGGATGGTTACCTGCTGCATGGTGACGGCCGGCCGCATACGCCGCTGATTTCGTCAAACGTGCCCCTCGGTGTGCTGAGCGCCGGCAGCTTTGACGACAATACCCAGGTGTATCCCTTCGGGCCGGGGGACCGGGTGTTTCTGCTGTCCGACGGCGTGGTTGACAGTACCGGCCAGGACGGCGAACTGTTCGGCGCCCGACGCCTGCAGAACGTGCTGGTGAGCAACCGCAACCCGGCGTTGCTGATCGAAGAAGTGCAGTGGGCCCTGGCGCGGTTTCGCGGGCAGGCGCGGGACGATGTGAGCATGGTCGAAGTGGCCTTCACCGAGCCTGACTTGCTCGGCCCACCCTCGGTCATTTATACCGACAGCGGCGATTCCAGTCCGCTGGATTGGTCCGCTTCGTTCGAGTACCGTGCGGCAACACTCAAGCGCTTCAACCCGCTGCCGTATCTGCTGCAGCTGCTGCAAGAAGTGCACGGCTTGCGCATGCAGAGCAGCGAGCTGTATATCGTGCTCTCGGAGCTGTACAGCAATGCGCTGGAACATGGCGTGCTCGGGCTGGACTCGGCGTTGAAACGCGATGCCGAAGGTTTTGGGCGTTACTACCAGCAACGCGCCGAACGCCTCGATCGTCTCCAGGACGGCTTCATTCGCATTGATTTCCAGATCGTCCCGAATGGCGAGGGCGGTTGCCTGACGGTGCGAGTGCAGGACAGTGGTGCGGGTTTTGATTCCGATCGCGTGCTGGCGCTGCCGCCTGCGGTCACCCAGTTGTCCGGGCGCGGCCTTGCGCTGGTCCGGCAACTCAGCGATCGTTGTCAGTGGACCGATGATGGCCGGACGGCCAGCGTGGAATTTGTCTGGGAGGGTCTGGCATAATCCGCGCGTCTTGATCAAGGAGTGAACAAGTGTCGAATAACCCTGTGGACTTCAACGTGCTCAGCACGCTGCGTGACGTGATGGAAGCTGAATACCCGGCGCTGCTGAAGGTGTTCATTTCCGATTCCACCCTTCGCGTCAACGACATGACCCTGCTGCTGCGCGACCCTTCCTTCACGACGTCCGCCACGGCATCTTTGCAACGCCTTGGCCTGATGGCCCACAGCTTCAAAGGCAGCACCGGCAACATGGGCGCTACACATTTGTCCGAGCTGTGTCTGCAACTTGAAGAGCAGGGGCGCGGGATGGTGGAAGCGGATGACGCGCAGATCCGTTCGTTGGTGTCCCAGATCAGGGACGAGTTTTTCGTGGTCCGGGCGATTTTCGAACGTGAGCTTGAACGCTGCCATGCCAACCACTGAGTTGGCTCCCTGGCTGGGCTCCAGGCCCGACGCCCTGGCCTGCCCGTTGGTCTGAAGCGCGCCCTCAATCCAGCCGCGCCCAGCACTTGGCCCGCCATTTGCTTTGTCTCTCTGTAATTGTGCTCTTGCGGAGATTCACATGGCCCTCGCCACCAACCCCTTATTGACGGCTTTGACAGCGGCCAAAGCCCAGAAAGCCGGGAACAACGCCCCGGCAAAGGCGCCGGACCCCGTCAAGCACAACACTTCCAGCTTCTCCGACGTGTTCGCCAGGCAGGCGCCGTCCAAGTCCCACAGCGCGGATAATCCGGCGCCGAAGCCGGCAAGCGCCAAGAGTTCGGCAGCCGACGACAAGCCCGCCGCCAGCCATACGTCTGCCGCCGCCGACAAGACCGTTGCCGATAACGGCAATGGTTTGCCTGCCAAAGCGGTGAACGGCAAGGCCGATGACGACGCGGGCACGGGCCAGGGTCAGGCTGACGACAAGAATGACGGCACTGACGATGCGCACGACCCGGCGCTGGCCGACTCGCCGCCGGTAGACCCTGTAGCGGACCCGATATTGGCGGTCACCTCGCCTGTGCAAGAGCCCGTGGCTGTGGAACCCGCGGTTGATCCGACGCTGCTCGCGGGCACGCTGCCGTTGCCGGTGATCCCGCCGCCGGCTGTGCAGGCGCCAACGGATGCAACCGACGTTGCAGATGACGGTTTCGATCCTTCCGCGGATCCGCTGGAAGGCTTGACCGCCGTGCAAGTCGCCCTGGAAAACAAGGCGCAGCAGACAGCGCAGAACAACGGCGTGCATGGCGACGGCAAAGACGGCAAGGGTGGCGCCAAGCAGGACCCGAACGCCGATCCTTCGCAGTTGCTGGCCAATAACCTGGCGGCGCTGGGCGACCAGGCTGTGGACAAGAGCACGACCGAAGGCGGCGGCGACAAAGCGTTCAGCGGCCTGCTGGCTGACGGCCTGAAAGACGTGAAAGGTGCCGCCAGCGATACGCGCATGGACAACTTTGCCGATCGTCTGGCTGCGTTGTCACAGGCCGCTCAAGCAAAAAACACCTCGGCTCCGGCCGCGCCGCTGCTCAATCAGCCGCTGGCGATGAATCAGGGAGGGTGGACAGAAGGCGTGGTCAACCGCGTGATGTACCTGTCGAGCCAGAACCTCAAGCAGGCGGATATCCAGCTGGAGCCCGCTGAACTGGGCCGTCTGGACATTCGCGTCAATATGGCGGCGGACCAGCAGACCCAGGTCACGTTCATGAGCGCCCACGTCGGCGTGCGTGAAGCGCTGGAAAGCCAGATGGCGCGCCTGCGTGAGTCCTTCGTTCAGCAGGGCATGGGCCAGGTCGACGTCAACGTCTCCGACCAGTCCCGCGGCTGGCAGCAACAGGCACAACAGCAGTCGGGCGGCGACGGCCAACGCAGCGGCGGCAGCAACGCTGCCAATGGTGTCGGCGGCAGCGACCTCATCGCCGACGGCGCTCCGGTGGACGCCGCCTCGGCCGCCGCCCATGCGCCGCTGACCGTCGTGGGTTCCAGCGCGGTCGACTATTACGCCTGAAAACGCCTGGGCGTTTTCAGTAGCGGCAAGTGGATAGCTGCAAGCGGCAAGTAAAAGCAGGATCAAGAGCGGCAAGTGTGTGGGAGACCCAGGTTTCTCAGGCCTTGCCGCTTTTTGCTTTTACTTGCAGCTGGCCTCTTGCAGCTTGCGGCTGCCGTTCTGGCACAACCCTTGCTCTTCCTCTGTCACGCAACACCGAACCCTTTGGATAGTGACGGATTATTGGCATGGCGAAGAGCGACGACGCAGCAGTGGCGGACCCCGCAAAAAAGGGCAAGTTGAAAGTCATCATCCTTATTGTGGTGGGGCTTCTGCTGGCCATTGGTGTGTCGGTAGGCGCGACCTGGTTCATCATGCACAAGGCCGAGAGCAAGCCGGACCCGGCTGCCGTGGCGGAAGCGGCGAATGCCAAAAAAGAGGCGATCTTCGAACCGCTGACGCCGCCGTTCGTCGTCAATTACAACGTCAATGGCCGTCAGCGCTACATGCAGGTCAGCATCACGTTGCTCGCCCGTGACAAGGCTGATCTTGAGGCGTTGAAAGCGCACATGCCGGTCATCCGTAATAACCTGGTAATGATGTTCTCCGGTCAGCCATTCGATACCATCGCAACGCCGGTGGGCATGGAAATGCTGCGCCAGAAGGCGGCAGCCGTGGTCCAGGAAGTGGGCCAGAAAGAGCTGAGCAAGAGCGTGATCGAACAGGTACTTTTCACTAACTACGTACTGCAGTAGGACCACGACATGGCCGTGCAAGACCTGCTGTCCCAGGATGAGATCGACGCGCTGCTGCATGGCGTCGACGACGGTCTGGTGCAGACCGATAGCGTTGCCGACCCCGGCAGCGTAAAAAGTTATGACCTGACCAGTCAGGATCGCATCGTCCGCGGACGCATGCCGACCCTGGAAATGATCAACGAGCGTTTCGCCCGTTACACCCGCATCAGCATGTTCAACTTGCTGCGCCGCTCGGCCGACGTGGCCGTGGGTGGCGTGCAAGTGATGAAGTTCGGCGAATACGTGCACTCGCTGTACGTGCCGACCAGTCTCAACCTGGTCAAGATCAAGCCCCTGCGCGGCACCGCGCTGTTCATTCTTGACGCCAAGCTGGTGTTCAAGCTGGTGGACAACTTCTTCGGCGGCGACGGCCGTCATGCCAAGATTGAAGGACGGGAATTCACCCCGACCGAGCTGCGCGTGGTGCGCATCGTGCTGGATCAGGCCTTCATTGATTTGAAGGAAGCCTGGCAGGCGATCATGGAAGTCAATTTCGAGTACATCAACTCGGAAGTGAACCCGGCCATGGCCAACATCGTCGGCCCGAGCGAAGCGATCGTGGTGTCCACCTTCCATATCGAACTGGATGGCGGCGGCGGCGATCTTCACGTGACCATGCCGTATTCGATGATCGAGCCGGTGCGCGAAATGCTCGACGCCGGTTTCCAGTCGGATGTCGACGATCAGGACGAGCGCTGGGTCAATGCCCTCAAGCAGGACGTGCTCGATGTGTCGGTGCCGTTGCGCGTCGCAGTCGCCACGCGCCAGCTCAAGCTGCGCGACATCCTGCACATGCAGCCGGGTGACGTGATCCCGGTCGAGCTGCCGGAACACCTGGTCATGCGCGCCAACGGCGTGCCGTCCTTCAAGGTCAAACTGGGTTCGCACAAGGGCAATCTGGCCCTGCAAGTGGTCGAACCCATAGAACGCCGCTGACGCTCCGTCGTCGGCAAACCGAATGTGCTGCGTAAACGAATCAGAGTTCCCCGAGGACAACCATGGCTAATGACAACGAAATGACTTCCGCAGACGACCAGGCGCTGGCCGATGAATGGGCGGCGGCACTGGGTGAATCCGGGGACGGGCAAGCGGACATCGACGCGCTGCTGGCCGCCGACGCGGGCAACGCCGCCAATCGCATGACAATGGAAGAGTTTGGCGGCGTGGCGAAAAGCAACGGCGCGGTCACTCTGGACGGCCCGAACCTGGACGTGATTCTGGATATCCCGGTGTCGATTTCCATGGAAGTGGGCAGCACTGACATCAACATTCGCAACCTGCTGCAGCTCAACCAGGGCTCGGTGATCGAGCTGGACCGTCTGGCTGGCGAGCCGCTGGACGTTTTGGTCAACGGCACCCTGATCGCCCACGGCGAAGTGGTGGTGGTGAACGAAAAGTTCGGCATCCGTCTGACCGACGTGATCAGCCCGAGCGAACGTATCAAGAAGCTGCGTTAAGTGCGCCGCGTGATCAGAACCCTGGCGAGCTTGCTGCTGCTGGCAGTGTCCTGGGCGGTGATGGCGGCCGATCCGGCGATGCCTGCCACGCCAGGCGCAACCACGGCGACGGCGGCTGCCAACACGGCGCCTGCCGTCGCCGCGCCGGTGGCGGGCGCGGTGAATGGCGGGATGGCCGGCCAGTTGCTGCAACTGGTGCTCGGCCTGCTGCTGGTGATCGGGCTGATCTTCGTCCTGGCCTGGCTGATGCGCCGGGTGCAGCGCGCGGGGCCGGCTGGCAATCAGGTCATCAAGCTGGTGGGCTCTCGCGCTTTGGGGACTCGCGATCGGCTGGTGCTGGTGCAGGTCGGCAACGAACAGGTGTTGCTTGGCGTCTCGCCCGGCAGCATCACCGCGCTGCACGTCATGAACGAGCCGGTCGAGGTTCCAGACGCGCAAAACGCGCAGCCGGAATTCGCCAGGCGCCTGCTTGAAGCGCTGGGCAACAAGGGCGCGCCGGGGCAACGCACAGGCCTGAATATTTTCGGTGCGGCAGGGAAGAAGACAGGTACGCCAGGCAAGACGGGTTTGACAGAGACTCCGGATCAGAAGGACACGAACTGATGCGCATTGTTTTGACGCTGCTGCTGTTGCTTGCAGCGCCGCTGGCGTTCGGCGCCGATCCGTTGTCGATCCCCGCGATCACGCTGGGCACCGGCGCCAACGGTCAACAGGAATACTCGGTCAGCCTGCAGATCCTGCTGATCATGACGGCGCTGAGCTTCATCCCGGCGTTCGTCATGCTGATGACCAGTTTCACGCGGATCATCATTGTCTTCTCGATCCTGCGTCAGGCCCTAGGCCTGCAACAGACGCCGTCCAACCAGATTCTCACCGGCATGGCGCTGTTCCTGACCCTGTTCATCATGGCGCCGGTGTTCGACCGGGTGAATAACGATGCCTTGCAGCCCTACCTGGCGGAAAAACTCACCGCCCAGGACGCCGTGGCCAAGGCCGAAGTGCCGATCAAGGATTTCATGCTGGCGCAGACCCGCTCCAGCGACCTTGAACTGTTCATGCGCCTGTCCAAGCGCACCGACATCGCGACCCCTGATGCGGCGCCGCTGACGATTCTGGTGCCGGCGTTCGTCACCTCCGAACTGAAAACAGCGTTCCAGATCGGCTTCATGATTTTCATCCCGTTCCTGATCATCGATCTGGTGGTGGCGAGCATCCTGATGGCCATGGGCATGATGATGCTGTCACCGCTGATCATCTCTTTGCCGTTCAAAATCATGCTGTTCGTGCTGGTGGATGGCTGGGCGCTGATCATCGGCACCCTGGCCGGCAGTTTTGGTGGCGTATGAATTCGTCTGATGTGGAGTGCGCAGCATGACCCCGGAAGTAGCCGTCGACCTGTTTCGCGAAGCGCTGTGGCTGACCACGACCATGGTTGCCATTCTGGTCGTACCGAGTTTGATCGTCGGCCTGATCGTCTCGATGTTCCAGGCCGCGACGCAGATCAACGAACAGACCCTGAGCTTCCTGCCACGCCTGCTGGTCATGCTGGTCACGCTGATCGTGGTCGGCCCGTGGATGGTGCGCACCTTCATGGAGTACATCACCAATCTGTACACCAGCATTCCTCAAGTGATCGGCTGACCCCGCGATGGATCCTGTGCTGGCGTTGACCGATACCCAGATCAGCACCTGGGTGGCGGCGTTCATGCTGCCGCTGTTCCGCATCGGCGCGCTGCTGATGACCATGCCGATCATTGGAACCACGCTGGTGCCCAAGCGGGTGCGGCTGTATTTCGCGCTGGCGATCACGGTCGTCGTCGCGCCGAGCCTGCCACCCATGCCCGCCGTGCAGGCGCTGGACCTCAGCGGGCTGCTGCTGATCGCGCAGCAGATCCTCATCGGCGCCGGAATGGGCCTGTCGTTGCAGTTGTTTTTCCAGGCGTT
This sequence comes from Pseudomonas graminis, assembly GCF_013201545.1. NCBI lineage: Bacteria > Pseudomonadati > Pseudomonadota > Gammaproteobacteria > Pseudomonadales > Pseudomonadaceae > Pseudomonas > Pseudomonas graminis. Next base: position 5,379,191 of record NZ_CP053746.1, on the reverse strand, counting down.
CGTGATCGCCGGGCAGATCATCGGCATCCAGATGGGCATGGGCTTCGCGTCCATGGTCGACCCGGTCAACGGGGTGTCGGTGGCGACCATCGGGCAGTTCCTGACCATGCTCGTGACCCTGCTGTTCCTGGCCATGAACGCACACTTGCTGGTCTTCGAGATCCTCATCGAGAGCTTCACCACCTTGCCGGTGGGGCAGGGCATCAGTGCGACGGACATCTGGGTGCTGGTGATGCGTCTGGGCTGGGTGCTCGGCGCGGCACTGCTGTTGGTGCTGCCGGCCATCGCTGCGCTGCTGGTGGTGAACATCGCCATGGGCGTGATGACCCGCGCGGCACCGCAGCTGAACATCTTCTCGATCGGTTTTCCGCTGACGCTGGTGCTGGGCATGGTGATTCTGTGGATCACCCTCGGCGACATTCTCAACCAATATCAACCGCTGGCGGTCGACGCCTTGCAGTTGCTCAGAGACCTGGTCAAGGCGCGCTGACATGGCCGAAAGCGAGAGTGGTCAGGACAAGACAGAAGACCCCACGGACAAACGCAAACGCGACGCCAGGGAGAAGGGCGAGATTGCCCGCTCCAAGGAGCTCAACACGGTTGTCGTGATGATCGTGGGTGCTGCGGGATTGCTGGCGTTTGGCGGCTCCATGGCGGAAATGATGATGCAGTTGATGCGCGACAATTTCACCATCACCCGCGAGGCGATTCTCGACGAGCGCAGCATGGCGATCATGTTGATGGCGTCGGGCAAGGCGGCGTTGTTGTCGGTCCAGCCGATCCTGCTGGCGTTGACGGTCGCGGCGTTCGTCGGTCCCATCTCCCTCGGCGGCTGGTTGTTTGCCGCCGGCTCCCTGGCGCCCAAGTTCAGCCGCATGAACCCGGCTGCCGGCATCAAGCGGATGTTCTCGCCCAAGGCGCTGATTGAGCTGCTGAAGTCGTTTGCGAAGTTTCTGATTGTGCTGGCGGTGGCGCTGGTGGTGCTGATGAAGGATCAGGCCGACCTGGTTGCCATCTCTAAGGAGCCGCTGGAGATGGCGGTGGTGCACAGTTTGCAGTTGGTGGGCTGGAGCACGCTGTGGATGGCGATGGGCCTTTTGATCATCGCGGCAATCGATGTGCCGGTGCAGTTGTGGGAGTCTCACAAGAAGCTGCTGATGACCAAGCAGGAGGTGCGCGATGAGCACAAGGACAGTGAAGGGCGGCCGGAGGTCAAGCAGCGGATTCGTCAGTTGCAGCGGGATATGTCGCAGCGGCGGATGATGGCGGCGATTCCGGAGGCCGATGTGATTATCACGAACCCGACGCATTATGCGGTGGCGTTGAAGTATGACGCGGAGCGGGGCGGTGCGCCGATTCTGTTGGCCAAGGGCAGTGATTTCATGGCGTTGAAGATTCGGGAGATTGCGGCGCAGCATGAGATTCTGTTGTTGCAGTCGCCGGCGCTGGCGCGGTCGATTTATTACAGTACGGAGTTGGATCAGGAGATTCCGGCGGGGTTGTATCTGGCGGTGGCGCAGGTGTTGGCGTATGTGTATCAGATTCGGCAGTATCAGGCGGGGCGTGGCAAGCGGCCTGATCCGCTCAGGGATAATCTGCCGATTCCGCCGGATTTGAGGCGGGATTCGTAGGGCTTCTTCAGGATCTTCTAGATCAAAAGCGTCTGCCTGGGGGCAGACTGTTTCGCCTTCGGCGAGTTACTTGATAAAGCCCCAAGTAACCAAGGGCTTGTGCTCCTGGTTGGGCCCCTCCTGCGTCGGGGTTCCTTCACTCCGGTCTCGCTCCGTGGGCCCGCGCCGAACGGACATCCATGTCCTGACGGCGCTCTCGCCGCATCCATGCGGCTCGGCCCACTGCGCGAGACCTGCGTTCAGCCTGCACCCAAGTCGCGATTGGGGGTTACTCAACCTTTTGCGTACGAAGATCAAAAGCAGATCAAGTGCAAGATCAAGTGCAAGATCAAAGGCTTCCCGGCTAAAGCCAGTCCTACGGGTGCGCGCGGTCTGTTAGTGGGACCGGCTTTAGCCGGGAAGAGGCCTGTTCAAGCGCTGACGTTTTTTGCTCATGCCTGATCGTTCCCATGCTCCGCGTGGGCATGCATCCCATGACGCTCCGCGTCGTCTCGCACTTCACTTCGATTATTTTTTCAATCCGCTGCATCCAGTTCGTTCTCCCCTGGGTAGTACAGGTAGTAGCGATGGCTGCTGACCTGTTTATCTAATGGAGTGATGGCATGAACGCTAAAACATTACTGGGCTCGTTCGGTGTTTCGTTGGCAGCCACTTGCCTGTTGGTCACGGCGCCGGCGGCTTATGCGCAGATGGCGTTGCCTGATGCGGTGAAGGTGCCGGACGGTCACAAGATAGCAATGGAGGCAGTGGGCGTCGGCGAGATCACCTATGAGTGCCGCGACAAGCCAAACGCCGCCGGCCAGACCGAATGGACGTTCGTCGGCCCGAAAGCGGTGTTGAATGATCGCAGCGGCAAGCAGGTTGGCACGTACTTCGGGCCGCCGGCGACGTGGCAGGCTGCTGACGGTTCGAAGATCACCGGCACCCAGCTCGCTGTCGCGCCTGCCGGGACGGGCGATATTCCTTATCAGTTGGTCAAAGCCAACCCTGCGGAAGGCAAGGGCGCGATGAGCAATGTCAGTTACATCCAACGCGTGGCGACCAAAGGCGGCATAGCGCCAAAGATGGAGTGCTCGATGGCGACCAAGGGTAAGCAGGAAATTGTGAAATACCAGGCGGACTATATTTTCTGGGCCGCCAAGTAGACCAACGTCCCACGTCCTGCCGCGTCGCTGACGCACAAAGTCATCTACGCTGCACCGACGCAACCCCGGCCTTTGGGTCGGGGTATTTCTTTTCGTTGGCGGTTGAACATTTTGTCCTTACCTGAAGACTGTTTTGACTACGAAGCCTGTCTGGCCGCCTGTGCCAAGGGCGAGCGACGGGCCTTGCACGACCTCTACACCCAGGAAAGCGCACGCCTGCTCGGCGTCGCCAGGCGGATCTCCCGCAGTGACGCGCTGGCAGAGGACATCGTGCATGACGCCTTCATTAAAATCTGGACCCGCGCGGGTAGTTTCGACTCGGAGCGAGGCTCTGCCCGTGGCTGGATTTTCAGCGTGACACGGCACCTGGCGCTGAACTTCATGCGGGATAACGCGAACACCCTTCAGGTCAGCGAGCAGAGCGAAAACGCACTGCTGGCCGAGGCTGCACTGGTGTCCGCAACCCAAGCCGACACCTTCGAATACAGTGCCCGCTCGGGACGTATTTTCGGGTGCCTTGAACAGCTGGAACCGGCGCGGCGCAACTGCATTCTTCATGCGTACGTCGACGGCTACTCGCACTCGGAAATAGCGCAGAAAGTCGGCGCGCCGCTGGGCACCGTAAAGGCCTGGATCAGACGCAGTCTGGTGGCATTGCGGGAGTGCATGGGATGACAGGCTATCCGTCAAAAGACAGCGCCGACGAACTGGACGCACTGGCCAGCGAGTACGTGTTGGGCACACTGCCGGCCGAGCAACGCCTCGATGTCCAACACCGCCTCGGCACGGACGCCGCTTTGCGCGCAGCGGTGGACGCATGGGAAGGGCGCCTGTTGGCCTTGACCGAGCTCGCCAAACCGCAGACGCCAAGCCCGCAGCTGTGGGATCGCATTGCGCGCAGCGTCAGCAGCCATGACCGCCGATCTCCTGTACAGGCGCCGGCCGTGAAGTCGCGTTCATGGTGGGATCTGCTGCCGTTGTGGCGCGGGCTGGCCGGCGCAGGACTCGTCGCGACGCTGCTGCTGGGCTCGATGCTCCTGACCCGAACCGCCCCGGTGAACCCCACAACTTACCTCGTGGTACTGGTCGCCCCACAAAACCAGGCCCCCGGCTGGGTGATCCAGGCCAATAACCCGGAAGAAATCCAGCTGATACCCCTGGGCGCCACCCCAGTCCCCGCCGACAAAGCCCTCCAGTTCTGGACCAAGGCCGACGGCTGGCAGGGGCCCGTGTCCCTTGGCCTGGTCAAACCTGGCCAGACCCTCTCCATCCCCGTAAACCAACTGCCCCCGCTGCAACCCAACCAACTCTTCGAACTCACCCTCGAAAACCCCAACGGCTCTCCGACCGGCAAGCCCACCGGCCCGATTCAATTCATAGGGCGGGCTGTGAAAGTGATCTGAACCGGCTGGACGCGGAGCGTCGGGGGCGGCATTCCCACGCAGAGCGTGGGAACGATCTCAGGCCGGTGCGCGACGCCAGATTTGTGTTGTCGCACCTGACGCCTTCCCGGCTAAAGCCGGTCCCACTAAAACCAGCGCGTGCATTCAGTGAAATGGGTGGTGGTCACACAGGCCTCTTCCCGGCTGAAGCGGGTCCCACAAAAAGCAGCGCGTGCATTCAGTGAAATGGGTGCTGGTCACACTGGCCTCTTCCCGGCTAAAGCCGGTCCTACCAAGCGTAAGCGCGCTTTTGATCTTCATGCACAAAAGGTCCAGACACCACAAATCGCGACTTGGGTGCAGGCCGAACGCAGACGATGCGCAGTGGGCCGAGCCGCAGGGATGCGGCGAGAGCGCCGTCAGGACATGGATGTCCGTTCGGCGCGCGCCCACGGAGCGTCGTCGGAGTGAGGGAATCCCGACGGAGGATGGACCTAGCCAGGAGCAGGCACCCTTGGCTGCTCTTTAAAACCAAGAGGGGGGTGCTTTTCCAAGTAACTCGCCGAAGGCGAAACCGAGGCCGTTAGGCCGACGCTTGTGATTTTGGCGTACTCAGCCACGACCCAGATCTCAAATCTAAATACTGGCACTCTGATATTTTCAACCCACTCCCAAATGTTGGACCCCTTCTTGCAATAACCCCGATACAACGCTTCGGCGTCAAAAGATTGATTTAACGCGCAGGTGCCCATCGGTGGAACGCTCACAACTCATCTCCCACGCCAGAACCGGATTGATCGGCCTGGGCCGTGGACAACTTGGCGTCCCGCTACTGCTCCTCGTCATGCTCGCCATGATGATGCTGCCCATGCCGCCGTTTCTGCTGGACGTCTTCTTCACCTTCAACATCGCCCTGTCCATCGTCGTCCTGCTCGTCTGTATCTACGCCCTGCGGCCCCTCGACTTCTCCGTATTCCCGACCATCCTCCTCGTCGCCACCCTGCTGCGACTGGCCCTCAACGTCGCCTCCACTCGCGTCGTCATGCTCCACGGCCAGGACGGCCACGCCGCCGCCGGTAAAGTCATCCAGGCGTTCGGTGAAGTCGTCATTGGCGGCAACTACGTCGTCGGTATCGTCGTCTTCGCCATCCTCATGATCATCAACTTCGTCGTCGTCACCAAAGGTGCCGGCCGCATCTCCGAAGTGAGCGCACGCTTCACCCTCGACGCCATGCCCGGCAAACAGATGGCCATCGACGCCGACCTCAACGCCGGCCTCATCGACCAGCCCGAAGCCAAACGCCGTCGTCTCGAAGTTGCCCAAGAAGCCGAGTTCTACGGCTCCATGGACGGTGCCAGCAAATTCGTCCGCGGTGACGCCATCGCCGGCCTGCTGATCCTCTTCATCAACCTTATTGGCGGCATGCTGGTGGGCATCTTCCAGCACGGCATGAGCTTTGGCGACGCCGGCAAGGTCTACGCACTCCTGACCATCGGTGACGGTTTGGTGGCGCAGTTGCCTTCCCTGCTGCTGTCCACTGCAGCCGCGATCATGGTGACCCGTGCGTCCGGTTCGGAAGAAATGGGCAAACTGGTCGGCCGCCAGATGTTTGCCTCCCACAAGGCACTCGCTGTCTCCGCCGGGATCATGATCGTCATGGGCCTGGTTCCGGGTATGCCGCACTTCTCCTTCATCAGCCTCGGGCTGGTGGCCGCTGGCGGTGCTTACCTGCTGTGGAAGAAAGAGAACCAAGTCAAGCTCGCCGCGGTGCAAGAGGTCAAGCGTCAACAAGAGCTGCTGCCGTCGCCGACCCGGGCGCAGGAATCCAAGGAACTGGGCTGGGACGACGTCACCCCGATCGACATGATCGGTCTGGAAGTGGGCTACCGCCTGATTCCGCTGGTGGACCGCAATCAGGGTGGTCAGCTGCTGGCGCGGATCAAGGGCGTGCGCAAGAAGCTCTCCCAGGAGCTGGGTTTCCTCATGCCGACCGTGCACATCCGCGACAACCTCGACCTGGCGCCCAGCGCCTATCGCCTGACCCTCATGGGCGTGACCCTGGCCGAAGCCGAGATTTACCCCGACCGCGAACTGGCCATCAACCCCGGTCAGGTATTTGGCAGCCTCAACGGCATCACTGCCAAGGACCCGGCGTTTGGTCTGGAAGCCGTCTGGATTGAAATCAGCCAGCGCGCTCAGGCGCAGTCCCTCGGTTACACCGTGGTGGACGCCAGCACGGTGGTGGCAACCCACTTGAACCAGATTCTCTACAAGCACTCTCATGAATTGATTGGCCACGAGGAAGTCCAGCAATTGATGACCCTGCTGGCCAAGGGATCGCCAAAACTGGCGGAAGAACTGGTGCCGGGCGTGCTGTCCCTGTCGGCCCTGCTGAAGGTGCTCCAGGCGCTGCTCGCCGAACAGGTGCCGGTTCGCGACATCCGCTCCATCGCTGAAGCCATCGCCAACAACGCCGCGCGTAGTCAAGATACCGCCGCGCTGGTGGCTGCGGTACGGGTCGGATTGTCCCGCGCAATCGTCCAAAGCATTGTCGGCATTGAGCCGGAGCTGCCTGTCATCACGCTTGAGCCAAGGTTGGAACAGATCTTGCTAAATAGTCTGCAGAAGGCAGGTCAGGGTCAGGAAGAAGGCGTTCTCCTCGAACCGAGCATGGCTGAGAAACTTCAGCGCTCGTTGATCGAAGCGGCGCAGCGTCAGGAGATGCAGGGGCAGCCGGTTATTTTGTTGGTCGCAGGTCCGGTTCGCGCCATGTTGTCCCGCTTTGGACGGTTGGCTGTACCGAATATGCATGTTTTGGCTTACCAGGAAATTCCTGACAATAAGCAAGTCACCATCGTAGCGACTGTCGGGCCCAACGGCTGAGGTAGTGAGTCATGCAAGTTAAGCGTTTTTTCGCCGCCGATATGCGACAAGCCATGAAACTGGTTCGCGATGAGCTGGGCGCTGAAGCTGCCATCATCGGGAACCGGCGGATCGCCGGCGGCGTGGAACTGACCGCCGCTCTGGATTACAAGTTGTCTGCGTTGGCGCCGCGTGTGCCGAACATCGAACTCGAAGAAGAATTGCGCAAAACCCAGTCGCGCATCGTTACCGCTCAGGCTGAGCTGACCCACCGCAGCGAGCTGGACACTGTCGCCAACCGTCAGTTGTTCGCCGGCCTTGCGATGGATGACAGCAAGCAGATTGAACCGACGCTGGAAGAACCGTTTCGCCCGTCGATCCACGCTGCTGTGGCTGCCGAGCGTGCCGAGCGCAACGCCGAGCCGGCCGTGGGCGACCGCGCCTACGAAGCGATGCGCTCCGAATTGAACGGCCTGCGCGAATTGCTGGAAGTCCAGCTGGGCTCGCTGGCCTGGAACCAGCTGCAAGGCAGCCGTCCACAGCAGGCCAACCTGTGGCGCCGTCTGCAACGCGTCGGCCTCTCCGGCCCGCTGTCCCGCGATCTGCTGGCGATGGTGCCGGACTCGAACGATCAGGCCCACACCTGGCGCATGCTGCTGGCCCATCTGGCCCGCATGATTGCCACGCCCGATGTGGAGCCACTGGAAGAGGGCGGTGTGATTGCCATGGTCGGCCCTGCCGGCATGGGCAAAACCACCACGCTGGCTAAACTGGCAGCCCGATATGTGTTGAAATACGGCGCGCAAAATATCGCGCTGGTGAGCATGGACAGTTTCCGCATTGGCGCTCAGGAACAGCTGAAAACCCTGGGCCGGATCCTCAATGTACCGGTTACCCACGTCGACCCGGGCCAGTCCCTGGCTCAGGCGCTGGAGCCGCTGTTGCGCAAGCGCGTGGTCTTGATCGACACCGCCGGCCTGCAAGCCAGCGATCCGGCCCTGCGTCTGCAACTGGAAACCCTCGCCGGCCGTGGCATCAAGGCGCGCAACTACCTTGTGCTGGCGACAACCAGCCAGAAGCAGGTGCTGTCAGCGGCTTACCACAGTTATAAACGTTGCGGCCTGGCCGGGTGCATCCTGACCAAGCTCGACGAAACGGCCAACCTGGGCGAAGTGCTCAGCCTGGCCGTGACACACGAACTGCCTGTGGCCTATCTGACCGATGGCCCACGGATACCGGATGATCTGCATTTGCCGCGTCGGCACCAGTTGGTGAGCCGGGCTGTCAGTGTGCAGATGCAGGAGGAGCCAAGCGAGGAAGCGATGGCGGATATGTTTGCGGATCTTTATCACAGCACCGGCAAGCGCGCGGGCTAGGTGAAGAAAATGACAGTGGAATTTTCCTGCATCGATGGTCTGCCAGGCATTGTTCAGACACTGAACGTGCAGCCCGACATGTGGCTTAGGTCTAAGCAAGACAAGGTAAACAATTAACATGGGCAGCATGCATCCCGTACAGGTTATCGCGGTGACCGGTGGCAAAGGTGGCGTAGGCAAGACCAACGTTTCAGTGAATCTTTCACTGGCGCTGGCCGAGCTGGGACGTCGCGTCATGTTGCTGGACGCCGATCTGGGTCTGGCCAACGTCGACGTATTGTTGGGGCTGACCCCCAAACGCACCCTGGCTGACGTCATCGAAGGGCGGTGCGAGCTGCGCGATGTCCTGCTGCAGGGCCCGGGCGGCGTCCGCATCGTGCCGGCGGCGTCGGGCACCCAGAGCATGGTCCACCTGACCCCGGCGCAACATGCCGGGCTGATTCAGGCGTTCAGTGACATCGGCGACAACCTCGACGTGCTGGTCATCGATACCGCCGCCGGCATCGGCGAGTCGGTGGTGAGCTTCGTGCGCGCAGCCCAGGAAGTGCTGCTGGTGGTGTGCGACGAGCCCACGTCGATCACGGACGCCTACGCCCTGATCAAACTGCTCAACCGCGATTACGGCATGAACCGCTTCCGCGTCCTGGCCAACATGGCCCAGAGCCCGCAGGAAGGGCGCAACCTCTTCGCCAAGCTGACCAAGGTCACCGACCGCTTTCTCGACGTTGCCCTGCAGTATGTAGGCGCCGTGCCGTACGACGAATGCGTACGCAAGGCCGTGCAGAAACAGCGCGCCGTGTACGAAGCGTTTCCGCGTTCCAAATGTGCGCTGGCGTTCAAGGCCATCGCACAGAAAGTCGACACCTGGCCGCTGCCGGCGAACCCGCGCGGTCACCTGGAATTTTTCGTAGAACGCCTCGTGCATCAAACCAGCGCAGGGCCCGTCTCATGACAGCAAGTGGCTATCGCATGTACAGCAAATCGTCCAAAGACTCCCAGTATGAGCTGATCGAGCGTTATGCCCCGCTGGTCAAACGAATCGCCTACCACTTGCTGGCGCGTCTGCCGGCCAGCGTGCAGGTCGAGGATTTGATCCAGGCGGGCATGATTGGCTTGCTCGAGGTTTCGACCAAATACGACTCCACCAAAGGGGCCAGCTTCGAGACGTACGCGGGTATTCGTATCCGTGGCGCGATGCTCGACGAAGTGCGCAAGGGGGACTGGGCGCCGCGCTCGGTCCACCGCAATACGCGCATGGTCAGTGACGCGATTCGTGCAATCGAAGCAAAAACCGGCCGTGACGCTAAAGATCACGAGGTTGCTGCCGAACTTGAAATGAGTCTCGACGATTATTACGGGATTCTGAACGATACCCTGGGCAGCCGCCTGTTCAGTTTCGACGACCTGTTGCAGGACGGCGAACACGAAGGGCTGCACGAGGACGGCGCGAGCCAGTCCCTGGAACCGTCGCGGGATCTGGAAGACGAGCGCTTCCAGGCTGCGCTGGCCGAGGCCATTGCCAACTTGCCGGAACGTGAACGCCTGGTGTTGTCGCTGTACTACGACGAAGAGCTGAACCTCAAGGAAATCGGTGAGGTTCTGGGGGTCAGCGAGTCGCGGGTCAGCCAGCTGCACAGTCAATGCGCGGCGCGGTTGCGCGGTCGCCTTGGCGAGTGGCGCGCACGTTCCTGAATCAGGCGCGGGCCGCGAGGCCTGCGTGTTGCTTGTAAGACCGGCTGTGCAGGACGTGAGCGGAAGCAAAAGAGACACGGCAGGAGTCGGTCGAACCGGGTCGTGGATGATCCGGTTTCGCTGCGCTCGTCCCGGTCGATTCCACCCCTTTTCATGTTCGGCGCAGCCGGTATTGATTGAATGCGCGTTCAGGTGCTGAACGCGTTAAAGACTGCTTGGAGGTCGAATTGGACAAGAACATGAAAATCCTCATCGTTGATGACTTCTCAACGATGCGGCGGATCATAAAAAACCTGTTGCGTGACCTTGGGTTCACCAACACGGCCGAAGCAGATGACGGACTCACCGCATTGCCGATGCTGCAAAGCGGCGCCTTTGACTTCCTCGTCACTGACTGGAACATGCCGGGCATGTCCGGCATCGACCTGTTGCGGCAGGTGCGTGCCGACGAGCGTCTGCGCAGCCTGCCGGTGCTGATGGTCACTGCCGAAGCCAAGCGCGAGCAGATCATCGAAGCTGCTCAGGCCGGTGTGAACGGCTACGTGGTGAAGCCGTTCACCGCGCAAGTGCTCAAAGAGAAAATCGAAAAGATATTCGAGCGCGTCAATAGCTGATGTCCGCTGCGAGGGCGCTATGGATTCCAAAGATTCGACAATGGGTGACTTTGAGTCAACCCTGAAGAAACACGCACAAGAGCTGGTCGCGAGCCTTGAAAAAGGCAAGTTCGGCGACGCCGTGCAACTGATCCATGAGCTTAACCAGACCCGCGACCGTGGCCTGTATCAGGAAGTCGGCAAATTGACGCGCGAGCTGCACAGCGCGATCGTCAACTTCCAGATCGACCCGAACATGCCGCAGGCCGAGGAGGTCTCCCAGATCACCGACGCCACCGAGCGGCTGTCGTACGTGGTCAGGCTGACCGAAAACGCGGCCAACCGGACGATGGACCTGGTGGAGCTGAGCACGCCGTTGATGAGCGGGCTCAGTGCTGACGCCAAGTCGTTGAGCGAAGATTGGGGACGCTTCATGCGCCGCGAGATCAGCGCCGAAGAGTTTCGTGATCTGGCCCGCCGCGTCGATGTGTTCCTGACCCGCAGCGAGAAGGAGACCGCCGAGGTTTCCGCGCATCTGAACGACATTCTGCTGGCCCAGGATTATCAGGACCTCACCGGTCAGGTGATCAAGCGCGTGACCACGCTGGTCACCGAAGTCGAGCGCAACCTGCTCAAGCTGGTGCTCATGGCGAGCCAGGTGGACCGCTTCGCGGGCATCGAGCACGACCAGGAAGTGTTCCGTCAGCAAAAAGAACAAGAAAAACTTCACTCCAAGGGTGAAGGTCCGCAGATTCATGCCGATAAACGTGAAGACGTTGTATCCGGACAGGATGATGTTGACGATCTGCTATCCAGCCTCGGATTCTGATTCGGTCACTCTGTTTCGGACTTCAGGTTTTCTGTGAAAGTGGCTGCTGGACCCGCGCGCCAATGCTTCGACGAAAGCAATGCGCGCAGGCCGTCAGTGCAGCCTCCGGATCGGTTTGACGGTTAATTTTAGGAGCACCCCCCAATGAGCTTCGGCGCCGATGAAGAAATCCTTCAGGATTTTCTGGTAGAGGCCGGCGAGATTCTCGAGCTGTTGTCAGAGCAGTTGGTCGAGCTGGAAAGCCGGCCAGATGATGCGGACCTGCTCAATGCAATTTTTCGCGGTTTTCACACTGTAAAAGGGGGCGCCGGCTTCCTCCAGCTCAACGAGCTGGTTGAATGCTGTCACATCGCCGAGAACGTGTTCGACATCCTGCGCAAGGGTGAACGTCGCGTTGACTCGGAGCTCATGGACGTGGTGCTCGAAGCACTCGACACCGTCAACAGCATGTTCGGTCAGGTGCGCGAGCGTTCCGCCGTCACCCCGGCCACACCTGAACTGCTGGCCGCGCTGGCACGCCTGGCGGAGCCGGCCTCAGCCGAAGAAATCGCTGCAGCACCGGTGGTTGAAGAACCGGTCGCTGAAGCGCCGTCCGAAGACATCACCGATTTCGAGTTCGAACAGCTTCTGGATTCGCTGAATGCCGTCAAGGCTCAGGCGGCAGGGGCGCCTGCGCCGGCTGCACCTGCACCAGCGGCTCCCGTTGCAGCAGCACCTGCGGCACCGGCTGCCGCGCCAGCCGGTAATGCGGCCAGCGATGAAATCACCGACGCCGAATTCGAATCGCTCCTCGATCAGCTGCATGGCAAAGGCCAGTTCGCCGTCGATGCCGTGCAACCGCCGGCCGCTGTAGCGCCGTCTGCCGCACCGGCCAGTGACGAAATCACTGACGATGAATTCGAGTCGCTGCTGGATCAGTTGCACGGCAAGGGTTCGTTCTCGCCGGATGCCGTGGGTGCAGCTGCTCCCGCTGCGCCTGCTGCCGCTGCACCTGCAACACCGGTTGCGCCAGCTGCAGCGTCGAAAGCCGCAGCATCGGACGAAATCACCGACAACGAATTCGAAGACCTGCTGGATCAGTTGCACGGCAAAGGCAAGTTTGAACCTGCCGTCGCTGCCGCAGCACCCGCTGCTGCACCGGCCACCAAGCCAGACCCCGCTGCCAAAGCTGAACCGGCGAAACCGACGCCTGCTGCCGCCGCTCCGGCGAAAGCGGCTCCTGCCGCTGCGCCTGCCCCGGCTCGCGCTGCCGCTCCCGCGCCCAGCGAAAAACCGCCGTCTGAAGCGGAAACCACCGTGCGCGTCGACACCGCGCGGCTGGACGAAATCATGAACATGGTCGGCGAACTGGTGCTGGTGCGTAACCGCCTCGTGCGTCTGGGCGCCAATAGCGCTGACGAAGCCATGTCCAAGGCCGTGTCCAACCTGGACGTGGTCACCGCTGACTTGCAGACCGCGGTCATGAAGACCCGCATGCAGCCGATCAAGAAAGTGTTCGGCCGCTTCCCGCGACTGGTCCGCGATCTGGCACGTCAGTTGAAGAAAGAAATCAGCCTTGAACTGGTGGGTGAAGAAACCGACCTGGACAAGAACCTCGTCGAGGCTCTGGCCGACCCGTTGGTCCACTTGGTGCGCAACGCTGTCGATCACGGTATCGAGTCGCCGGAAGAGCGGGAAGCATCGGGCAAGCCCCGTAACGGTCGTGTGATTCTGTCGGCCGAACAGGAAGGCGATCACATCCTGTTGTCGATTTCCGATGACGGCAAAGGCATGGACCCTGCGGTCCTGCGTGCCATCGCCGTGAAGCGCGGCGTGATGGACAAGGACGCCGCGGATCGCCTCAGCGACACCGATTGCTACAACCTGATCTTCGCGCCGGGCTTCTCGACCAAAACTGAAATTTCCGATGTGTCCGGGCGTGGCGTGGGCATGGACGTGGTGAAAACCAAGATTGCCCAGCTCAACGGTTCGATCAACATCCATTCGACCAAGGGCCTGGGCTCAAAGATCATCATCAAGGTGCCGCTGACCCTGGCGATCATGCCGACGCTGATGGTCATGCTCGGCAATCAGGCTTTTGCCTTCCCGCTGGTCAACGTCAACGAGATCTTCCATCTGGACCTGTCGACCACCAACGTCGTCGATGGTCAGGAAGTGGTGATCGTCCGCGACAAGGCCCTGCCGCTGTTTTACCTCAAGCGCTGGCTGGTCAGTTCGGCGGCCCACGAGGAGCAACGTGAAGGCCACGTGGTGATCTTGTCGGTCGGCACCCAACGCATCGGCTTTGTGGTCGATCAGTTGGTCGGCCAGGAAGAAGTGGTGATCAAGCCGCTGGGCAAAATGCTGCAAGGCACGCCGGGCATGTCGGGCGCTACCATCACCGGTGACGGCCGCATCGCCCTGATTCTCGATGTGCCAAGCATGCTCAAGCGCTACGCGGCACGCCGGATCGGTTAAGCAGGACTGGCTTGAGTAGGGCGGCTTGCGATGTCTGTAAGGGCCTTGCGATGTTCTGTAGGACCGGCTTCAGCCGGGAAGAGGCCGGTGTGGACACCGTGAATTTTGCGGCGTGACATCCGACGCCTTCCCGCGTAGGACCGGCTTTAGCCGGGAAAGGGCCGGTTTGGACACCATGAATTTTGCGGTGTGGCAACTGACGCGTTCCCAGTAGGACCGGCTTCAGCCGGGAAGAGGCCGGTGGGGACACCCGAAGTTGTGCGGAGTGACATCCGACGCCTTCCCGGCTGAAGCCGGTCCCACAGGTCTAGTTCCTGCAGGTCCTGTTTCAAGCGCGAAAAACGGTCTCACTGGCCTGTCTCGTCTCGCCAATGTGACCCAAGCTACGTGATTCAGGGCGCGCCGACCTTCAGGGTGACGCGCGCTCTTTGGAGTGTTTATGGCAGTCAAGGTTCTCGTCGTGGACGATTCGGGTTTTTTCCGACGTCGTGTCTCGGAAATTCTCTCTTCGGATCCCACGATCCAGGTGGTCGGTACTGCCACCAATGGCAAGGAAGCCATTGAACAAGCCCTGGCCCTCAAGCCCGACGTGATCACCATGGACTACGAAATGCCGATGATGGATGGCATTACCGCGGTCCGTCACATCATGCAGCGCTGCCCGACCCCGGTATTGATGTTTTCCTCCCTGACCCACGAAGGCGCCCGAGTGACCCTCGATGCGCTGGACGCTGGCGCGGTGGATTTCCTGCCGAAAAACTTCGAAGACATCTCGCGCAACCCCGAGAAGGTCAAACAGATGCTGTGCGAGAAAGTCCACAGCATTTCCCGCAGCAACCGTCGTTTCAGCGGTTACGGCAGCGCGCCTTCTGCCACGTCGGCACCGGCGCCATCTGCTGCACCCGCTGCACCGCGCAGTACCTCTGCCGAAACGCGACCGTCGCGTCCGGCACCCGCCCCTGCGCCTGCCCGTGCAGCGGCGCCGACGTCCCATCACCCCGCGCCAACGTCGGGTGCGCCCAAGCGCAAAGCCTACAAACTGGTGGCGATCGGCACGTCCACCGGTGGCCCCGTTGCCTTGCAGCGGGTGCTGACCCAACTGCCCGCCAACTTCCCGGCGCCCATCGTGCTGATCCAGCACATGCCGGCCGCCTTCACCAAAGCCTTCGCCGAGCGTCTCGACAAGCTGTGCCGCATCAGCGTCAAGGAAGCCGAGGACGGCGACATCCTGCGTCCCGGGCTGGCACTGCTGGCACCTGGCGGCAAACAGATGATGGTCGACGGTCGTGGCGCGGTGAAAATCCTGCCCGGTGACGAACGCCTCAATTACAAGCCCTGCGTCGACATTACCTTTGGCTCGGCAGCAAAATCCTACAGCGACAAAGTCCTCGCCGTCGTCCTCACCGGGATGGGCGCTGACGGCCGTGAAGGCGCGCGCCTGCTCAAGCAGAGCGGTAGCCAGATCTGGGCGCAGGACGAAGCCAGTTGCGTGATTTATGGGATGCCCATGGCGATCGTCAAAGCCGAGCTGGCCGACGCCGTTTACAGCCTCGACGATATCGGGCGCCACCTGGTTGAGGCCTGCAGCTGATGGATGTCTTGACGCTTATCGGGATCATTCTGGCGTTCGTCGCGATCATCGGCGGCAACTTCCTTGAAGGCGGGCACCTGGGCGCGCTGCTCAACGGCCCGGCTGCGCTGATCGTGCTCGGCGGTACGCTGGCGGCCTGTCTGGTGCAGACGCCCATGAGCGCGTTCAAGCGGGCAATGCAGATCTTCATCTGGATTCTGTTTCCGCCGCGCATCGATCTCGCCGGTGGCATTGATCGCGTCGTATCCTGGAGCCTCACCGCGCGCAAGGAGGGCCTGCTCGGCCTCGAAGCCGTGGCGGACTCGGAACCCGATGCCTATTCGCGAAAAGGCCTGCAGCTGCTGGTCGACGGCGCTGAGCCGGCGGCCATACGGGGCATCCTGGAAGTCGATTTCCTCACCCAGGAGAGCCGCGATATCCAGGCCGCCAAGGTCTACGAAAGCATGGGTGGCTACGCGCCCACGATCGGCATCATCGGTGCGGTCATGGGCCTGATCCATGTCATGGGCAACCTGGCCGATCCCAATCAGCTGGGCAGCGGTATCGCCGTCGCGTTCATTGCCACCATCTATGGCGTGGCGTCCGCCAACCTGTTTCTTCTGCCCGTGGCGAACAAGCTCAAGGCCGTGGCGATCCGCCAGTCGCGCTACCGGGAGATGCTCCTCGAAGGGCTGCTGTCGATTGCCGAGGGCGAGAACCCGCGCTCGATCGAACTGAAGCTGCAAGGCTTCATGGAGTGATGGACTGATGGCCCGCCGACGTCGCCATGAAGAGCACGAAAATCACGAACGCTGGCTGGTGTCCTACGCGGACTTCATCACCTTGCTGTTTGCGTTTTTCGTGGTCATGTACTCCATCTCGTCGCTGAACGAAGGCAAATACAAGGTGCTGTCCGAAGCGCTGGTCGGGGTGTTCAACGAGCCCGAGCGCAGCATCAAGCCGATCCCCATCGGCGAGCAGAAACCGCAGACCGTGCGGCCTGCCGATCCGCTGGTTCAGGACAGCGAGCAGACCGACGCGGCGCTGGGCCAGGCCGCGGACGACCCGCTGAAGTCGATTGCCGATGACGTCAACGCGGCGTTCGGCGACCTGATCGCTTCCAAGCAAATGACCGTGCGCGGCAACGAGCTGTGGATCGAGATCGAGCTCAATTCCAGCCTGCTGTTCGGCAGCGGCGACGCGATGCCGAGCAATCAGGCCTTCGACTTGATCGACAAGGTCGCGAAGATCATCAAGCCGTTCGATAACCCGATCCACGTCGAAGGCTTCACCGATAACCAGCCGATCAACACCGGCCAATTCCCGACCAACTGGGAACTGTCTTCAGCACGCTCCTCGAGCATCGTGCGGATGCTGGCCATGGACGGGATCAACCCGGCGCGGCTGGCTTCTGTGGGCTACGGCGAATTCCAGCCCCTGGCCTCCAACGCCACCGCCGACGGCCGCGCGCGCAACCGTCGCGTGGTGCTGGTGATCTCGCGCAACCTGGACGTGCGCCGCAGCCTTACCGGCTCAGGCACTACCGCCAACGCAAAACCCGATGCCGCCCTCCGTCGTGCTGGCACACAAACTGCACCAGTCCCCGCCAAGCCGCCGCAAGGCGTCAAATCTTCGTCATCTGCCCCTTAAACCCGGTCGTCGCTTTGGTCGGGGGGAAAACGAGTTCATGAGAGTCTGGGCAGTAGCCAATCAGAAAGGCGGGGTCGGCAAGACCACCACCTCCATCGCTTTAGCCGGCTTGCTGGCAGAGGCGGGCAAGCGCGTGGTCGTGGTGGATCTCGATCCCCATGGCTCGATGACCAGCTATTTCGGGCAAGATCCCGATACGCTGGAACACAGCAGCTTCGACCTGTTCCTCAACAAAGGCGTGGTGCCGGACGGTTTGCCGGGCCAACTGTTGCTGCCCACCAGTGACAAGCGCATTTCGCTGCTGCCATCGAGCACCGCGCTGGCCACCCTAGAGCGCCAGTCGCCAGGGCAGAGCGGCCTGGGGCTGGTGATTGCCAGAAGTCTGGCCCAGCTGTGGCAGGACTTTGATTACGCGATCATCGACAGCCCGCCGTTGCTTGGCGTGCTGATGGTCAATGCCCTGGCGGCGAGCCAGCAACTGGCGATTCCGGTGCAGACTGAATTTCTCGCGGTGAAGGGCCTGGAACGCATGGTCAACACGCTGGCGATGATCAATCGCTCGCGCAAGGTGCCGCTGCCTTACACCATCGTGCCGACGCTGTTTGATCGCCGCACCCAGGCCTCGATGAGCACCCTCAAGCTGCTGCGCGACAGTTACCCGGAACACGTCTGGAATGCCTTCATTCCGGTGGACACGCGACTGCGCGATGCCAGCCGCGCGGGTCTGACCCCTTCACAGTTCGACCACAAGAGCCGTGGCGTGCTGGCGTACCGCGCGTTGCTCAAGCACCTGCTCACCGAACAGCTTGTCGGGCAGGTGGCCTAGTGTCCGCTGATCGTTATTTTTCGAGCGGCGCGCCTGCACGCTCAAGTCCATCGGCTATGCAGCCGATATCTGTATCAGGCGGTAATCGCATCACTACTTTTCGGGCTCCCGTATGAACCGCCCCCTGGACATCGCTTCACGACCACAACTGGCGCTGCAGAACTACCTGGACGCGTTGCTCTATGATGCGACCGAGGAGCTGCAGGTCGTCGAGTCCGTCGATGAATTTCAAGCGGCCGTGCTCGAAGAGCAGGCCCATGACGCACGCATGCGTTCTGCAGTAGCCGCTGCGGTGGCTGCCGCTTTGCCGGTGCCACAGCCCGCGCCGATGAGCCGGCCTGCGCCTGTTTCGCTGGCGTATTCGGCTCAGCCGGAACCTGCCGCCGCGCGGGTGATGGAACGGCCAGTGGTCATGCCGCCGGTGATTCTGCCGCCAGCCATCGTTCCGCTGGTTGAGCCGGTTGTTGAAGCGCCTGTGGTTGAGGCTCTGGTGGTGGAAGAACCGCCAACAGCACTGGTCGAGCCGGTTGTTGACGTGCATCTGTCCGCTCAACGCACGCCAACGCCGCCGCCCACTGGCGACGAGCGCCCGGCCTGGGCGGCCGAGCCGTTCGAATGCCTGCTGTTCGACGTTGCCGGTCTGACCCTCGCGGTGCCGCTGGTGTGCCTGGGTTCGATTTACCCGCTGGCAGGCCATGACTTGACGCCGCTGTTCGGTCAGCCGGACTGGTTCCTCGGGATCCTGCCAAGCCAGGCCGGCAATCTGAAGGTGCTGGACACCGCGCGCTGGATCATGCCGGACCGGTACCGCGACGATTTTCGTCAGGGCCTGCAATACGTGATCTCGGTTCAGGGCTATGAGTGGGGGCTGGCGGTGCATCAGGTCAGCCGCTCGTTGCGCCTGGACCCCAACGAAATCAAATGGCGCACCCATCGTGGTCAGCGGCCCTGGCTTGCCGGGACGGTGATCGAACACATGTGTGCGTTGCTGGACGTTTCCGAGCTGGCCGAGCTGATTGCCAGTGGCGCGGTCAAGCAGATGAAAACGCATCAATAAACATCGTCAGATCAACACAGGGCGGCGTACGAAACGTCGACCGCACCGCACAACACGCAAGGGGTTAGGGGTATGAAGAAGTCGTCAGCACAGGGTTCCGAAGATCCGATTCTGCAATGGGTCACCTTTCGCCTGGACAACGAGTCGTATGGCATCAACGTGATGCAGGTTCAGGAAGTGCTGCGCTACACCGAGATCGCTCCGGTCCCGGGCGCGCCAAGCTACGTGCTGGGGATCATCAACCTGCGCGGTAACGTCGTCACCGTGATCGACACCCGTCAGCGCTTTGGTCTGGACCCGGTTGAAGTCAGCGACAACACCCGAGTGGTGATCATCGAGGCCGACAAGCAAGTGGTCGGTATCCTGGTCGACAGCGTCGCTGAAGTCGTTTACCTGCGTCAGTCGGAAGTCGAAACCGCGCCGAACGTGGGCAACGACGAGTCCGCCAAATTCATCCAGGGCGTCTGCAACAAGAACGGCGAACTGCTGATCCTGGTGGAACTGGACAAGATGATGTCCGAGGAAGAGTGGTCCGAGCTGGAGAGCATCTGATTGATTCTCGATGTGGCGGTTATTTTTCTGGCGGTGTTGTGGGTCGCGAGCGTCGCGATGTTCATGGCCCACACCAAGCGCTTGCGCATCCAGGCCACCCAGCAGCTGGAGGCGGATTCGCTGCGTGATCAGCGCATCCGCGAGCTGGCTCGACGCCTGGAAAATTACCAGAGCGGGACGGTGAGAATGGGTGAGGAACTGCACGAGTTGCGTTCCATCATCGCGCTGCTGCCAGACAAGATCACTGCCCTTGAGCAGCGCGATCCCTCGACCCTGTCCTTCGCCCAGGCCGCCCGCCTGGTCGGCATGGGTGCCAGCATCGACGAACTGACTCAATCCTGCGGCCTGACCCAGGCCGAAGCGCAGCTGATGACCAAGGTGCATGGGCATAATCGGGGCACATGAACCGCGGGAAACCGCGAGTTTTTGTGGTGCTGCGACTGATGTCTTCCCGGCTAAAGCCGGTCCTACCGTGTACGGGGTTTCTGTAGGACCGGCTTTAGCCAGGAAGGCGTCCTGTCATGCGCCCCACATACTCAACGCGGTGTGATATCCCGCTCCACCGGCCCGGCGTCCGGGTCAAACCCTACCGGGAACTTGCCTTTCAGGCGCCAGGCAAAGGCGATGATTTCGGCGATGGTCAGGTACAGCTCCTGGGGGATGCTGTCGCCCAGTTCCAGGCGGGCGAGCATTTTGACCAGTTCGGCGTTTTCGTAGATCGGGACTTTGTACTCTCGGGCGATCGCCAGTATTGCTTCCGCCAGGGCGTCGTCGCCCTTGGCGGTCAGCGTCGGGGCCTGGTGGCCGTCGTAGCTCAGGGCAATGGCCTGACGCGGGTTTTGCTCGGGTGTGCTCATCAGGCGTTCTCGTCGATCCAGCGTTGTTCGAGCACGGTACGTGGGCCCTGGGGCGGCACGCCTCGGTTGCATTCCAGCGCCTTGACGTTCAGACCGCACGCCACCAACCGCGCACGCAGATTATCCAGCTCGCCGGAAATCAACTCAGCGCTGCCTTCGCGTTCCGCCCACAACTGGCTGGCGATGCTGCCGGCCATCAGTTGCGCCTGTACGTGCAGCGGGCCGAGGGGCTCCAGATCGAATGCCAGCTCCACCCGCCAGAGTTTTTCTCGCTCCTTGGTCTCCTGCACTGGCGTGTCGGAATGCTCGTCCCGCTCAGGCGTCTCTTCGCGCTGAACCTTGACCTGCAACGGCACGATGTCGTGGGCGTTGCGCATCGGGATCTCCAGCTGCCATGTGGTGACCTGGGTGCCATCAGCATGGGTGCGCGTCTGCTCCAGCCCGCCCAGCTGATGGCTCTGCAGGCGTGAAATCGCCCCCGCCGCGAGCTTCAACAGCATCTCCAGATCGTCCTTGCTGCCCGGGTGCCCGAGGGTGCGCGGTGGCAATGGAAAGTTGATCGGATCGCTCGGCGGCGCCACCAGCCCCAACGTGCCAAAAGCGCTGCGCAACACGCTGGGCATGGCCCGCGCCAAGGTATTGCCGGCCGCCGCAGCGTCATAACTGACGTTGCCCGGCAGGCCCGGCATGATCTGAGTGACAAGCCGCAGCAGGTTGGCTTTCATGTCCGGCACCAGCGTCGGGTTTTGCCCGGCGAGCAAGCGCGATTCCATGAACAGCCCGCTGGCATTCAGCGCCTGGGCCACGCCTTTGGCGGTAGTCATCTGCGGGACATCCGGCAGATCGGCCAGCAGTTGCTCGATGCTGGCCCGCAGCGACGGCGAAAGATTGTCGCCATCGGCAGCCGGCGGCGGCATGTTTTGCAGGGCGGCGATCAGGCCCTGCAGCGAGCCCTGACGGCTTTGCTGGGTCGATAACTGCTGGGCCAGGGCCAGTTCGTCAAGGCGATTGGGCAAGGCGACGAAATTCAGCGCCTGACTGTTCTGCACCTGGGCGCTGAGCAGACTGCCGACCCGCAGCGGCTGCGGGCTGTCGACGGTCAGGCTGGTTCCGGCGAGGGCCGTGTTGAGCAGGATGACGATGGAACGGTAACTGGTTGGCAGCGCGCTGGCGGAGGACTGGCCGCTTAATTGCGCGACATTCTGCGCCGCCACTTGAGTGGTCAGTACCTTGCCCTGTAGCAGCGTGCCCGCGGGCAATTGCCGCGTGTCGATGCTGGTCAGGCTGTTGGCGGCGGCTTTCTGCAGGTCCTGCACGCTGATGGTCAGGGTATCCGCCGAACCCTGGGCGACATTGACGTTGGTGCCGGGGGTCAGCGGCAGCGAACTGCTGACGGGGAGGGTGGTTTGCCGGCCGTTGTCCATGGTCAGTTTGAGCAGCAGCTGAAAGTCCTGCCCCAGTTGCTTGAGGCTCACCACTTCAGCGCTGGCTACCTGACCCGAGGTCAACAGCCCTTCACGCGGCTCCATCAGCTTGAGCACTTCGCCCGCCGGCACGCCTGCACGGAGCAAGGCCGTGGCCGCTGCTACTGGAGAAAGATTGGGTATATCGCCTGTCATCAGATCCCGACTCGGTAAATTTGCGCTCTGGGTGGCGGGTCCGGGTATGTATAATCCGGCACCGACTGCGTCGGCGGTCCACCGTTAAGCTGCATCAGTATAACGGCCGTCATGATCCCGACTTGAACCGCCGTGCCGCTGCTACTGAAAAGAAGGTCCCCATGCCGATCCCCGTTCTTGAAGCCGTGGCGCTGACTTGCGAGCGTGACTGGCGCCTGCTGTTCGAGCACCTCGAATTGCGGCTGAGCGCAGGCGACATGGTGCAGATCAGCGGCCCCAACGGCAGCGGCAAAACCAGCCTGCTGCGCCTGTTGTGCGGGCTGATGCAGCCCACCGCCGGCAGTGTGCTTCTGGATGGCAAGCCCCTCGCCAGTCAGCGCAGCGAGTTGACCCGGCACCTGCTGTGGATCGGCCACGCCGCCGGCATCAAAGATTTACTCACCCCTCTGGAAAACCTCGCCTGGCTCTGCGCGCTGCACACGCCCGTGGAACACGCCGACATCTGGCGCGCCCTCGAAGCGGTCGGCCTGCGCGGCTTTGAAGACGTGCCGTGCCACACCTTGTCGGCCGGTCAACGGCGTCGCGTGGCACTGGCCCGCCTGTATTTGCCCGGGCCCGGTCTGTGGATGCTCGACGAACCCTTCACGGCGCTGG
The DNA here is from genome assembly GCF_013201545.1 of Pseudomonas graminis. Taxonomy (NCBI): domain Bacteria; kingdom Pseudomonadati; phylum Pseudomonadota; class Gammaproteobacteria; order Pseudomonadales; family Pseudomonadaceae; genus Pseudomonas; species Pseudomonas graminis. The sequence continues at coordinate 5,356,438 of NZ_CP053746.1, read as the reverse complement.
ACAAGCAGGGCGTCGCCCAACTTGAGGCGCATCTGGCGGCCCACTGTGAAAACGGCGGCGCCGTGGTGCTGACCACGCACCACACGCTGAGCTGCACGCCTTCGGGTTATCGCGATCTGGACCTGGGGCAGTGGGCGGCATGAGTCACGTGTTTACCCTGTTGATCGCCCGGGAAGCGCGCCTGCTGTTCCGGCGCCCGGCCGAGCTGCTGAACCCGCTGGTATTTTTCGCCATCGTCATCGCCCTGTTTCCCCTGGCCGTCGGCCCTGACACGCAGCTGCTGCAACGCCTGTCGCCGGGGTTGGTGTGGGTGGCGGCGCTGTTGTCCGTGCTGCTGTCGCTGGACGGCCTGTTCCGCAGCGATTTCGAAGACGGCTCCCTCGAACAATGGGTGCTGTCGTCGCAACCGCTGGCGCTGCTGGTGCTGGCGAAAGTGCTGGCGCACTGGGCGTTTTCCGGGCTGGCACTGGTCTTGCTGTCTCCGCTGCTGGCGCTGATGCTGGGCCTGCCCACCGCGTGTCTGCCGGTGCTGCTGCTGTCGCTGCTGCTGGGCACGCCGGTGCTGAGCCTGCTTGGCGCGGTGGGCGCGGCGTTGACCGTCGGGCTCAAGCGCGGCGGTCTGCTGTTGGCGTTGTTGATCCTGCCGCTGTACATCCCGGTACTTATTCTGGGCAGCGGCGCGTTGCAGGCTGCACTTGAGGGCATGCCCGCGACCGGTTATCTGCTTTGGCTTGGCAGCCTGACCGCACTGGCGGTAACCCTGACGCCTTTTGCAATTGCCGCTGGTTTGAAGATCAGCGTTGGCGAATAATCGCACCCTGACCGAGCGGACAGTTTTTCCGCCGGCAGGTCCTGGACGCTTCAGTCATAAGAAGCGCCTTGCCCTGATAGCGCCTCTGGCGGAGACGCACTGTGATAACGAGCACCGTGATGAAAAGCACCGTGATGAAAAGGCAGCGTGATGAACACAAGCGCCAAGGCTAAAGGCGGCATGAGTTGGGCCTGGTTCCACAAACTCGGTTCGCCCAAATGGTTTTACGGCATCAGCGGCCGTCTGCTGCCGTGGCTGAGCATCGCTGCGGCCCTGTTGATCGGCATCGGCGTGGTCTGGGGCCTGGCGTTCGCGCCGCCCGACTACCAGCAAGGCAACAGCTTTCGCATCATTTATATCCACGTGCCGGCGGCGATGCTGGCGCAGTCCTGCTACGTGATGATGGCCGTGTGCGGCGTGGTCGGGCTGGTCTGGAAAATGAAGATGGCCGACGTCGCCCTGCAATGTGCGGCGCCCGTCGGTGCGTGGATGACCGCCCTGGCGCTGGTCACCGGCGCGATCTGGGGCAAGCCGACGTGGGGCTCGTGGTGGGTCTGGGACGCGCGCCTGACGTCGATGCTGATCCTGCTGTTTCTATACTTCGGCCTGATCGCGCTGGGCAACGCCATTACCAACCGCGACAGCGCCGCCAAGGCCTGCGCCGTGCTGGCTATCGTTGGGGTGATCAACATCCCGATCATCAAATACTCGGTGGAATGGTGGAGCACGCTGCACCAGGGCGCGACCTTCAGCTTGACGGAAAAACCCGCCATGCCTGCCGAAATGTGGCTGCCGCTGCTGTTCACCGTCCTAGGGTTTTACAGCTTCTTCGGTGCGGTGCTGCTGATGCGCATGCGCCTGGAAGTGCTCAAGCGCGAGGCCCGCGCCGGGTGGGTCAAGGATGAGTTGATGAAGCACTCAGGCCGCCCAGCGTCACCTCGCCATGGAGCCGAACGATGAGCTTCGAGTCTTTCAGCGATTTTCTCGCCATGGGCAAGCACGGTCTGTATGTCTGGTCGGCTTATGGCATCTGTTTCACCGTACTGGCGATCAACGTCCTGGCACCGGTTGTCGCGCGTCGGCGTTACCTGCAACAAGAGGCGCGTCGTCTGCGCCGGGAGAGCATTACGTGAATCCGCTGCGAAAAAAGCGCCTGTTGATCATCGTGGCGATCCTCGCCGGGGTCGGCATCGCGGTCAGCCTTGCACTCAGCGCGCTGAAGGAAAACATCAACCTGTTCTACACCCCGACCCAGATCGCCGGCGGCGAAGCGCCCCGTGATACGCGGATTCGCGCCGGTGGCATGGTCGTCCAGGGCTCGCTGCAGCGCTCGCCGGATTCCCTGGACGTAACCTTTGCCGTTACCGATTTCAACAAGTCGGTGCCCATCACCTATCGCGGCATCCTTCCGGACCTGTTTCGCGAAGGGCAGGGCATCGTTGCGCTCGGCAAGCTCAATGCCGACGGCGTGGTCGTCGCCGACGAAGTGCTGGCCAAACACGATGAGAAATACATGCCGCCGGAAGTCGCCAAAGCGCTGAATGACAGCGGCCAGCTCGCGCCCGCCACGACGCCCGCCGCTCTCCCGGACAAACAGGGGTAAACGATGATTCCCGAACTCGGCCATCTGGCCATGATTTTGGCCCTGTGCTTCGCCATCGTGCAGGCCAGCGTGCCGCTGCTGGGCGCCTGGCGCGGCGACCGCCTGTGGATGAGCCTCGCCCAGCCCGCCGCCTGGGGGCAGTTTGCTTTCCTGGTGTTTGCCTTCGGTTGCCTTACCCATTCGTTCATGGTCGACGATTTTTCCGTGGCCTACGTCGCTGAAAACTCAAACAGCGCGTTGCCGTGGTACTACAAATTCAGCGCTGTCTGGGGCGCACACGAAGGGTCGTTGCTGCTCTGGGCGCTCATCCTCGGCGGCTGGACCTTCGCCGTGTCGATCTTTTCCCGGCAATTGCCCCAGGTCATGCTCGCCCGGGTGCTGGCGGTGATGGGCATGATCAGCGTCGGCTTTCTGCTGTTCCTGATCCTCACGTCCAACCCCTTCAGCCGCATCCTGCCGCAGATTCCCCAGGACGGCCGCGACCTGAATCCGTTGCTGCAGGACATCGGCCTGATCGTCCACCCGCCGATGCTGTACATGGGTTATGTCGGGTTCTCGGTGGCGTTCGCCTTCGCCATCGCCGCCTTGCTTGGCGGTCGGCTTGATGCGGCATGGGCGCGCTGGTCGCGTCCATGGACCATCGTTGCCTGGGCCTTCCTCGGCATCGGCATCACCCTGGGTTCGTGGTGGGCCTATTACGAACTCGGCTGGGGCGGCTGGTGGTTCTGGGACCCGGTAGAAAACGCCTCGTTCATGCCATGGCTGGTGGGCACGGCGCTGATTCACTCCCTGGCGGTTACCGAGAAGCGCGGCGTGTTCAAAAGCTGGACCGTGCTTTTGGCCATCGCGGCCTTTTCGTTGAGCCTGCTCGGTACCTTCCTCGTGCGCTCAGGCGTACTGACGTCGGTGCACGCCTTCGCGTCTGATCCGGCCCGTGGTGTGTTCATTCTGATCTTCCTGCTAATGGTGGTCGGTGGCTCACTGACGCTATTTGCCATCCGCGCGCCGGTGGTGAAAAGCCATGTCGGCTTTGGCCTGTGGTCCCGGGAAACCCTGCTGCTGGGCAATAATCTCGTGCTCGTTGTGGCCGCGTCGATGATCCTGCTCGGCACGCTGTACCCGTTGGTGCTGGATGCTTTAAGCGGGGCGAAGATGTCGGTCGGCCCGCCGTATTTCAATGCGTTGTTCGTGCCGCTGATGGGTTTGCTCATGGCGGTCATGGCGGTGGGTGTCCTGGTGCGCTGGAAGGACACGCCGGTCAAGTGGCTGTTGAGCATGCTCGCGCCGGTGTTGGTCGGCAGCGCGATATTGGCGGTCGTCGCCGGTTTTGCCATGGCCGACTTCCATTGGGCGGTGCTTGCCACCTGTTTGCTGGCGGCCTGGGTATTGCTGGCCGGCGTGCGCGACCTGTTCGACAAGACACGCCACAAAGGCCTGCTCAAGGGCGCGCGCTCGCTGACCCGCAGTTACTGGGGTATGCAGGTGGCGCACCTCGGCATTGCGGTGCTGGCGCTGGGCGTGGTGTTGTCGAGCCAGAACAGCGCTGAGCGCGACCTGCGCATGGCCCCCGGCGAGTCGGTAGAACTGGGTGGCTATATGTTTGTGTTCGAGGGCGCCCAGCATTACCAGGGCCCGAACTTTACCTCGGATCGCGGCACCCTTCGCGTGCTGGAAGACGGCAAGGAAATCACCGTGCTGCACCCGGAAAAACGCCTGTACACGGTGCAGCGTTCGATGATGACCGAGGCCGGCATCGACGCCGGTTTTACCCGCGATCTGTACGTGGCGCTGGGCGAACCGCTGGAAAACGGCGCGTGGGCGGTGCGTGTCCACGTCAAGCCGTTCGTGCGCTGGATCTGGTTCGGCGGGCTCATCACCGCGCTGGGCGGTCTGCTGGCAGCGCTGGACAAGCGTTATCGCGTCAAGGTCCGCATGAAGGTGCGTGACGCATTGGGCCTGACGGGAGCGGCGGTATGAAGCGCTGGATGTTGCTCGGTCCGCTGGTGCTGTTCCTTGGCATGGCGGGGTTGCTGTATCGAGGCTTGTATCTGGATCCATCGGAATTGCCGTCGGCGCTGATCGGCAAGCCGTTCCCTGAATTCAGCTTGCCTGCGGTGCAGGATGGCAAGCCCCTGACTCGCGCCGACCTGCTTGGCAAACCGGCGCTGGTCAATGTCTGGGGCACCTGGTGCGTGGCCTGCCGCGTCGAGCACCCGGTGCTGACCAAACTGGCCCAGCAGGGCGTGGTGATCTACGGCGTCAATTACAAGGATGTGAACGCCGAAGCGCAGAAGTGGCTCAAGGACTTTCACGATCCGTATCAGCTGAACATCAATGATGAGGCCGGCAGCCTGGGGCTGAATCTGGGTGTGTATGGCGCGCCTGAGACCTTTCTGATCGATGGGAAGGGCGTCATTCGTTACAAGCATGTGGGCGTGATTGACGAGACCGTCTGGCGCCAGAAGCTGGCAGGGCAGTATCAGGCGCTGGTGGATGAGGGCTCAGAATGATCAGCCGACATGATGTGGCGGCTGTTCGGGCCTCTTCGCGAGCAAGCTCGCTCCTACAGGGGGTGCGGCGGCTGGCGGCTGCTGCGGTATTGGCGTTGGGCTTTGCCGGTGTGGCCCAGGCAGCGATCGATGCCTACACCTTCAAGGACGACGCCGAGCGGGCTCGCTACACCGAACTGACTCGCGAGCTGCGCTGCCCCAAGTGCCAGAATCAGGACATCGCCGATTCCAACGCGCCCATCGCGGCCGACCTGCGCAAAGAAATCTACCGCATGCTTGGCGAAGGCCAAAGCAATCAACAGATCATCGATTTCATGGTTGATCGCTACGGCGAGTTCGTGCGCTACAAGCCCGAGCTCAATGCCCACACCTGGCTGCTCTGGTTCGGTCCGGCCGGGTTGCTGCTGGTCGGCGCGGTGTTGATTGGTGTGATTGTCGTGCGCCGTCGCCGCTCGGACCGCGAAGACGCCGACATGCTTTCCGACGAGGAGCGTCAGCGCCTCGCCCACTTGCTGGATAAAAACCGCGAATGATCGATTTCTGGATGGCCGCCGGCCTGTTGTTGCTGGTGGCCCTGAGTTTCCTGCTGATCCCGGTGTTGCGCGGTCGTCGCGCGCAGACTGAAGAAGATCGCACCGCCCTCAACGTTGCCTTGTATCAGGAACGCATCACCGAGCTGCAAGCACAGCAGGAGGAGGGCGTGCTCTCGGCGGCGCAACTGGACGGCGGCCGTGCCGAGGCTGCCCGTGAATTGCTTGCCGACACCGAAGGCGTGGGTCCCGAGCGGGTGTCTCGCCTGGGCAAGCCGCTGCCGTTGCTCGCCGCGATTCTGGTCCCGGTGTTGGCGTTGGGCCTGTATCTGCACTTCGGCGCGTCGGACAAGGTCGAGCTCACCCGGGAATTTTCCCAGCCACCGGGTTCGCTGGCGCAGATGACCGAGCGCCTGGAGCGCGCGGTCAAGGCGCAGCCGGATTCGGCCGAGAGCGCGTATTTCCTCGCCCGGACTTACATGGCCCAGGATCGCCCGGCCGATGCAGCCCGAATGTTCGGGCGCGCGGCCAAGCTGGCCGGCCGTCAGCCCGAACTGCTGGGGCAATGGGCCCAGGCGCTGTATTTCGCCGGCAACAGGGCCTGGAGCCCGCAGATTCAGGGGATTGCCGAAGAAGCGCTGAAGTTGAATCCCAAGGAGGTCACCAGCCTGGGCCTGATGGGGATCAACGCGTTTGAAAGCCAGCAGTTTGATCAGGCAGTCAGTTACTGGACGCGTTTGCTGGCGGTGTTACCGCCGGACGATCCCTCCCGTGGGGCGCTGGAAGGCGGGATCAAACGCGCCCGTGACAAGCTCGTGCAAAGTGGCGGCGCGCTGGAAGACACCCAGCCGGTGGCGGTGCAGGGCGTGCGTGTGAAAGTGCGTGTCACGCTGTCGGAAGCGTTAAAAGCCAAGGTGCAGCCGGGCGACACGGTGTTTGTGTTTGCCCGCGCGGTGTCAGGCCCGCCGGCGCCGCTGGCGGTCAAGCGCGTGACTGTGGCTGACTTGCCGGTGGAGGTCGAGCTGACTGACGCGGACGCGATGATGCCGCAGCTGAAACTGTCGAACTTCGCCGAAGTCCAACTCGTGGCCCGGGTGTCCCGTGCCGGTCAGCCCACAGCGGGCGAATGGGTCGGTCGCAGCCAGCCATTGCCGAGCAACGTGACGGCGCTGCAGGCCCTGACCATCGACAGCCCCGATCAGTAACCCCGTTAACGCAACGAGTAGAGAGTCCTTATGTATCGCGTCGCCCGTTTTGCCTTGTTGACTCTGGTGGTGGGATTGACCGCAGCCTGTGCGGTGCAGCATCCGGGGTCCCGGAGCTCCGAACAGAGTTCCGAGCCGATCCCGACCATGCCCGGCCCGTCGCCGACCCCGCAGCCCGGCACCCCGCGCACGGCGCCGCAGACACCGCCGTCGACGCCGATCCCGGCGCCGGGCCCGAAAACCTCTTCGCACTTCGCCCCGCCGCCGGGTGGCAACAGCCACTGGGATGCGCGTTTGGGCGTGCATGTGCTGGATAACGTGCCGAATACGTTCTATCGCCAGCGCACCTATTACCGCTGGAACAACGGCTGGACCTGGTCGACCTCGCCCAGCGGTCCCTGGCAGGAGACTGATGCCAGCGGTGTGCCGCCGGGGTTGAGCAAGCAGTTCGGGAACTGATTTAGGCGGCGCGGCTTGCTTTGGCAAGATCAAGATCAAGATCAAGATCAAGGGCGTCTGCCTGGGGGCAGACCGTTTCGCCTTCGGCGAGTTACTTTTGAAAAGCACCAAAAGTAAGCAAAAGTGCCTGCTCCTGGTTGGGCTCCTCCTTCGTCGGAGTACCCTCACTCCGACGACGCTCCGTGGGCCCGCGCCGAACGGACATCCATGTCCTGACGGCGCTCTCGCCGCATCCATGCGGCTCGGCCCACTGCGCGTCGTCTGCGTTCGGCCTGCACCCAAGTCGCGTTTGGCGGTGTTTGAGCCTTTTGCGTATGAAGATCAAAAGCAGATCAAGCGCTTCCCGACTGAAGCCGGTCTTACGGGCGCACGCGGTCTGTTAGTGGGACCGGCTTTAGCCGGGAAGAGGCCGGTGTGAGCACCGAACATCCTGCAGTGTTCTGATCGTTCCCACGCTCCGCGTCCCGCTGACGACGCGCATTCAAGCCGGGTGAGGTGACGCGGAGCGTCACGGGATGCATTCCCACGCGGAGCGTGGGAACGATCAACGATCATCAATTTCGCGGCGTGCCTGCTGATGCTTTCCCGGCTAAAGCCGGTCCTACTGACCGCGCATACTTGTAGGACCGGCTTTAGCCGGGAAGCGGTTGATCTGCTCTTGATCTTGATCTTCAAACACATAACGCCCAGACGACACCCATCGCGACTTGGGTGCAGGCTGAACGCAGGTTTTGCGGAGTGGGTCGAGCGGCATGGATGCCGCGAGAGCGCCGTTGCGGACATGGATGTCCGTTCGGCGCGGGCCCACGGAGCAAGACCGGAGTGAAGGAACCCCGAGGGACGAGGGGCCCAACCAGGAGCAAAAGCCCTTGGTTACTTGGGGCTTTATCAAGTAACTCGCCGAAGGCGAAACAGTCTGCCGTTAGGCAGACGCTCTTGATCCTGGGGTACTAAGCCGAGGGCCTTATTTCGCCGGATAGATCTGATCAAACACCCCGCCATCATTGAAGTGGGTCTTCTGCACAGTGCGCCAGTCGCCGAAGGTTTTTTCCACTGACAGAAAGTCCACTTTCGGGAAGCGGTCGTTGTACTTGGCCAGCACCGCCGGGTCGCGGGGACGCAAGTAATTGGCCGCCGCAATTTCCTGTCCTTCCGGCGACCACAAGTACTTCAGGTACGCCTCGGCCACCGCGCGGGTGCCTTTCTTGTCGACTACTTTGTCCACCACACTCACCGGCGGTTCTGCCTCGGCGGAGACACTCGGGTAGACCACTTCGAACTGATCGCGACCAAACTCGCGGGCGATCATTTCCGCTTCGTTCTCAAAGGTCACCAGCACGTCGCCGATGTGGTTGGTCATGAACGTGGTGGTCGCGCCGCGGCCGCCGGTGTCGAGCACGGGCACGTGACTGAACAGCTCGCCGACGAACTTCTTCGCGGCTGCTTCATCGCCGCCGTTCTTCAGCGTGTAGCCCCAGGCCGAGAGGTAGGTGTAGCGGCCGTTGCCCGAGGTTTTCGGGTTGGGCACCACCACTTCAACGCCATCCTTGACCAGGTCCGGCCAGTCCTTCAGCGCCTTCGGGTTGCCCTTGCGCACGATGAACACCGTGGCCGAGGTGAACGGCGCGCTGTTGTTCGGCAGGCGGGTGACCCAGTCCTTCGGCACCAGCTCGCCGTTGTCGGCCAGCGCGTTGATGTCGGTGGCCATGTTCATGGTGATGACATCGGCAGGCAGGCCATCGATCACCGACCGCGCCTGCTTGCTCGACCCGCCGAAGGACATCTGAATCGTCGCGTTTTCCTGATGCTCGGCGCTCCAGTGCTTCTGGAATGCAGCGTTGTAGTCCTTGTAGAAATCGCGCATCACGTCATACGACACGTTGAGCAACGACGGCGCGGCGGCCTGTGCAGCGCTGCCCAGGGCCAGTCCTGCGGCGAGCAGGGAAGCGGCGAAGATCTTTTTCACTGTGAATTCCTTGTGGCGTTGAGCGGGGGGCGTTTAGTGAGTCGCTCTTGAAAGAGCCGTTGTTATAACCAGGCAAGATGGCGAATTGCTGGCGACTATAACCAAAGTCCCCAGCGGCCCAATAGATCAAAAACTCATGTGCTTATGTCCCGTTGCGCGTCTGCCGGTGCAGGCATCGCGCCGAGCTTGGGAAACAGCGCATTGCCGCAGCGCGAACAGAACGCCGCGTTGGGTTCATGGGCGTTCTTGGCGCAGACCGGGCAGTCGTGCTGCAGTTGATCGCCGCGCATGGCATTGGCCAGTTCGGCGGTGAAAATCCCGGTCGGCACGGCGATGATCGAGTAACCGGTGATCATCACCAGCGACGACAGAATCTGCCCGATCGGGGTCTTCGGCACAATGTCGCCAAAGCCCACCGTGGTCAGCGTGACGATCGCCCAATAGATGCCCTTTGGAATGCTGGTGAAGCCGTGCTCCGGCCCTTCGACGACGTACATCAGCGTGCCGAACACCGTGACCAGCGTCGACACGGTGGCGAGAAACACAATGATCTTCTGTTTGCTGCCCCGCAGGGCCGCCAGCAAATAGTTGGCCTGCTTCAGATAGGGGCTGAGCTTGAGCACGCGGAAGATCCGCAGCATCCGCACTACGCGCACGATCAGCAGGTACTGCGCGTCGCTGTAATAGATCGCCAGGATGCCCGGCACGATCGCCAGCAAATCGATCAGGCCGTAGAAGCTGAACGCGTACTTGAGGGGCTTGGGCGAGCAGTACAGGCGCACCAGGTACTCGACGGCGAAGATGAAGGTGAAAGCCCACTCGACCCAGGCCAGCGGCGTCGCGTAGTTGCGGTGGACGGCTTCGATGCTGTCGATGATCGCCACGAGCAGGCTGCAAAGGATGAGCACCAGCAGGATCTTGTCGAAGCGTCGACCGGGTTTGGTGTCACTCTGAAAAACGATGATGCGTAGCTGTTCGCGCCAACTGATGTTGCTGTCCATGGGGTCGTTCCGCGTGCAAGGTCGGCAGAGCGTGGGACAAAGCGCTCAGGAGCGCAACCTGTCATCGCTGATCACCTTGCGCAGCAGCCGGGTGCTGGCCTGCACCAGCCAGCAGGCCAGAATAAACGGCGCGGTGAGGGTCTCAAGCCCTATGGCTGCAAACCCCGGCTGCAGCAGAATGGACAGCGCGATGGCGCTCGCCGGGAGCCAGGGTTTGTGCCGCGTCTGACTGAAGGCCAGCCCGGCCAGCGCCGGGTTATAGCCGCACAGGCCGGGCAGCGGCAAACCGGGCTGCGACTGCCACAGCACGAAAGCGAGGCCGCTGATGCAACCGACAAAGGCCCAGAGCGCGGCGCGCCGATTGGCGATCAGCAGCCCGACACCGATCAGCAGCCCTGCCAGCGGATGATCGAGCAAGAAGACCTGACCAAACCCCAAGGGCAGGGCGTGGATCGGGCTCATGTCTGCGACGCCGATTGAAGTCGGTTCGACAAACATCAATAACAACCAGCCAAACAGCACGAAGGGCGCGGTGTAGGCGTGGAGGCACGTAGCGCGCGGCGTGCGTTCCAGCCAGGCGTGCATGAGCATCGCGCTGAGTCCGCCGCAGGCAATGGTCAGCAGCGGCACCAGTGGCGACCATTCGACCTGAGAACCGATCAGCAGCCCGAGCAAAATGCCGTTGTAGCTATAGAGCCCGGCTTGGCGCCGGCTTTTCGAGTAGCCGCGACGTTGCGCCGTGAGCAAACCGGCGACGGCACCCAGCAGTGCGCCGCCCAGGGAGGAGGGCGCGCTGATCAGAATCGCCAACAGACAGAAAACCCCGCAGAGGGGGCTGCGTTGCAGGAGCACCTGACTGAACCCGTTGAGCAGGGCTTCGGCCCAGTCGGGGCAATGGTGGGGGGATGCCGTGGGAATGGTTGGCATATATGTATTCAATAGTTGCAGTTATTGTATACATAATGACTTGAGGTACGTAGTTCAGCAAGGTTGTAGGCAAGCTACATCCGCTTCATCGCCACTATCGCTGACACACCGCATCCCTGTAGGACCGGCTTCAGCCAGGAAAGCGTCAGGCGCCACACCGCAAATTTGATGGCGTCGAAACGGGCCTCTTCCCGGCTAAAGCCAGTCCTACGAAAACACCGCGTACCCCCGTGGGACCGGCTTCAGCCGGGAAAGCGCCAGGCGCCACACCGCAAAATTGATGGCGTCAAAACGAGCCTCTTCCCGGCTAAAGCCAGTCCTACGAAAACACCACGTACCCCTGTAGGACCGGCTTCAGCCGGGAAAGCGTCAGGCGCCACACCGCAAAATTGATGGCGTCGAAACGGGCCTCTTCCCGGCTAAAGCCAGTCCTACGAAAACACCGCGGACCCCCGTGGGACCGGCTTTAGCCGGGAAGACGTCAGTTGCTTAAACCCGAAACTGCCGCAACAACCCATTCAGCTGTTCACTCAACCCCTTGAGCTGATGGCTCGCCGCGCTGGACTGTTCCGCCGCCACCGCCGTGCTCTGGGACAACTGCGCCGCCTGAGTGACGTTCTGGTTGATGTCTTCCACCACATGGGATTGCTCAAGGGTCGCGCTGGCGATAGAGGCGTTGAGGCCGTTGAGGTTGCGAAGCGCCTGGCTGATGGAGGTCAGGCTTTGGCCGGCCAGATTGGCCTGCTCGATGGTCAACTGCGACGAACGACTGCTGTCGGCGATGACTTTCACCGCCGCATCCGAATGCGCCTGCAGCCGCTCGATCATCGCCTGGATTTCCGCCGTGGATTTCTGCGTGCGCTGGGCCAGCAGACGTACTTCATCTGCTACGACGGCGAAGCCACGGCCCTGATCACCGGCGCGGGCGGCCTCGATAGCGGCGTTGAGCGCCAGCAGGTTGGTCTGCTCGGCAATCGAACTGATCACCTCCAGCACGCCGCCGATCTGCGTGCTTTCGCTGGCCAGCGTGCGAATCACTTCCACGGCCTGATCGATCGTCCCGGACAGGTGCCCGATCTGCTTCAGGCTGCTGTCGATGTTGGCCTGACCCTGCTGCGCCTGGGACTCGGCGTTGCGCATCTCGCTGGCGGCGTGCTCGGCGTTCTTCGCCACGTCCTGCACGCCATAGGTGACCTCATTGACCGCCGTCGCCACCTGCTCCATCTGCAACGACTGCTGCTGGCTGCGTTCCTGGGCTTGTATCGCGTTGCTGCCCAGCTCACTGGACGCCTGACCAAGGCCGACGGCCGAGGATTGCAACTCGCTGACCACGCCACGCAGCTTGGCGGTAAACGCGTTGAAGTGCCGGGCCAGTTGGGTGACTTCGTCGTTGCCCTGAGTTGCCAGGGTGCGGGTCAGGTCGCTTTCCCCGCTGGCAATGTTGGCCATCGCCTCGACGGTGGCCTTGAGCGGGCCGGCGATGCTGCGCGCGATCAGAATCAACAGCAGCGCCATGACCAGAATGATGCCGGCACTGATCGACAGCGCCTTGACCACCTGCTTGTAGAACTCGGCCTGCACGTCATCGATGTAGACGCCGGAGCCGATGATCCAGCCCCACGGCGCGAACAGCGAAATGTAGGAGGTCTTGCCGACCGCGTCAGTGGCGCCGGGCTTGGGCCAGCGGTAGTTGACCATGCCGGCGCCTTTGGCCTTGGCCAGTGTCACCATCTCGTTGAAGACCTGAAAGCCGTCCGGGTCTTTGATGCCGGACAGGTCCTGGCCCACCAGCTTGGGGTTGGCCGGGTGCATGATCATCACCGGGCGCAGGTCGTTGATCCAGAAGTAGTCGGTCTGGTTGTAGCGCAGCCCGCGAATGGCATCCATCGCCTGCTGCTGCGCTTGTTCGCGGGTGAGGGTCCCGGCGGTTTCCAGGCCATGGTAGAAGTCGAGCAGGCCGCTGGCGGTCTGCACCACGTGCATGGTCTTGATGGTTTTGGCTTCATACAGATCGTCGTGGATCTGCTTGAGCATCGCCGCCGCCAGTGTAAACAGCATCACCACGGCGACGATGAGAATCAGCCACAAACGCCGGCTGATCGAGAGATTGCGCATATTCATGATCGTCACTCCGCTTCTTTATTCTTCTTGTTCGGGCAGGCCGCCCTGTCAGCGCTTGCACGACAGCGCGTTGACCCGCGCCCTTTAACGAAGGGAAGCCACGGTGTCATTAAGCATCTCGGCCTGACCGGTATAAACCTGAGCGTGGACGCAGGCAACTGACACAGGTATAGCGAAAGGCTTACACGACCTGAGGAACTTGGCTCTAGGTTGTAACACGCGCTCGCGGTACATTGGATCCATCAACTGCAGCAACGGACCGCTGCAGGATCAAGGACGATCGACCGTTGCCAGGCATTGGCGGCCAACAGGAAGTTGGACGGTGTTGCACAAACCCGCTTCGGCGGGTTTTTTATTGCCTGCGATTTGGCGAACACCCTTGTGCACCCATTCATTTGCCGAATCTGTACAACGTTTCGACCAAATGTTGCTTCCCGATGGAATTTCCGGCGCTTGCGCCGCTCACAGTACGGACTACACCCGAGTCCAGGACAGGGCCGGCCGGGCAGGCATGGGAAATAATTATTGTGGATGTGGCGCAAATGGCAGCAGACGTACCAAACATGGGACTCATTCTGGTGGTTGAGGACGAGGAAATCATTCGCGAGTTTGTTTGCGAAATCCTCGAGGATGAGGGCTTTACCACCCGTGCGCTGGAGACTGCAGATGAGGCGGCGAAGTACCTCGAAAGCAACGCCGGCGAGGTGGCGCTTCTCCTCACCGATATCCTCATGCCGGGTACCTTGAACGGTGCCGACCTTGCGAATCTGTCAGGCGACAAGTATCCGGACATCCCGATCCTGATCATGTCAGGCCACGAGACGCCCGAAAGCTCTGGCGTCGTCCATCCGGTCGTGTTCATTCGCAAGCCTTGGAGCTTCGGCCAGCTTTTACAAGGCGTGAACAAGGCCCTGGGCTATGACAAAGAAGAAGGCTACTGACTTCAGCGGTCCGGCTCACACCCTTTGAGCACCAGCCGGATGATGGTCTGGGCGGCGGCTTCGTAATCAGCGTCGTCCAGACTTGCTTTGCCCGTCACCGTGGAAATCTGCCAGTCGAAGTCGGCATAGGTCTGGGTGGCGGCCCAAATGCTGAACATCAGGTGATGGGGGTCGATCGGCGCAATCAGACCGTCATCGATCCACCCCTGAATGCATTCGATGTTGTGCCGGGCCTGTCCATTGAGTTGCTCAACTTGTTCGGGTGTCAGATGCGGCGCGCCGTGCATGATCTCGCTGGCGAACACCTTTGAGGCGAAGGGCAGGTCGCGGGAGATGCGGATCTTCGAGCGGATATAACGCGTCAACACGTCAGCCGGCACGCCCTCGCGATTGAACGGCGTCGACGCCTGCATGATCGGCTCGATGATGCTTTCGAGCACCTCGCGATACAGGTTGTCCTTGGACTTGAAGTAGTAATAGACGTTGGGCTTGGGCACACCCGCCTTGGCGGCGATGTCGCTGGTCTTGCTGGCGGCGAACCCCTTGTCGGCAAATTCCTCGCTGGCTGCGCGCAGGATCAGTTCTTTGTTGCGCTCGCGGATGCTGCTCATAAACCGGTCTGTCCTTGCCTGCTCGGCGGTGGCGAATGTTAGCACCGGCCTCCCGGCAGGCTCAACATTGTCACTGCCACCCGACCCCGTCCCTTTGCCGCACCGGCTTGCCACTGTTTCAATGGCGCGCCAGTGGTATTGTGTGGCGGGTTGTACCGGGAGCAGTAGCAGAACTGGCGCCTTATCAAGGCTGAACGCGTATTCGGTGGCGAGGTGTCGGCAGCATGAACAGCCCATTGTTTTCCAGCGTCGTTGCGTATGCCCAGCATTGTGAGCGGCAGTTGGTTGAAATCCTGCACCGCCGGCCGACGCTCGACCGGCAGCAGGTCATGACCTGGGTCGACGAGCAGAGTCATGCGATGAAGGACCGGGATCCCCTCGACCTGTTGCGCTCGCTGAACGCGAGGGTGCGAGCGGGCAAGCCGCTGCCGTGGGAAGGGCATTCCTGAGGGGGTGACCCTGGGCGCGTTTGCCTGTGCCCGTTGAACCTCAGCCTGTGTAGCGAGGGTTGAAGTGCTTCGGTCCCAGGCAAGCGCGCCTTACTTCGATGGAGCGTGTCCTTACTTGTCGCTGATCGCCGCATAAGCCGGCGCGGGCTTGCGGTTGTAATACATGGCGGCGCCCACCAGCAGCATCAGAATACCCAGCAGTACCATCGACGAACCCACCGTGCCGAAATCCAGGCCACCTTTTTCATGGGGTTTGGTCAGCACGTCGCCCAGGGTCGCGCCAAACGGGCGAGTCAGCACGAAGGCGATCCAGAACAACGCCACCGAAGACAACCGGGTCGTGTAGTGAAGCACCACGACCAGGGCAATCGCCGAGCCGATCAGCAACGCCCCGCCCATGAAACCCAATCCCGAGTCATCCGCCAGGAAGTCGCCCAGCGCCGTGCCCAGGGTGTTCGAGAACAGGATGGCGAACCAGTAGAACAGCTCGGCTTTCATTGTGGTGACGCGGCTGACTGACAACGACCGTTCGCTCCAGTACCAGGCCGAGAAGATCGCCAGCAGGATCGCCACTAGAATGGCCGAGCCTGCGGCATAACCGAGGCCCAGCGTGCGGTCCATGAAATCGGACATGGTGGTGCCCGCCGTGCTGGTGGACAGAATGACCAGCCAGTACAGCGCCGGGTTATAGCGTTTGGAGGCCAGTTGGGTGATGAGCGTGACGACAAAGACGCTGATTAAAATAAGGGAGCTGATCAGATAGCCAACGTCGAGGGTCATCGACAGCAAGTCGCCTGCTGTTTCGCCTAACGTGGTGGCACAGATTTTCATGACCCAGAACGCGAGCGTTATCTGCGGAAGTTTGTTCATTGTGATTACCGGGTGGTGCAGACAGGGAGGTTTGAGTGTCTGCCCGACAGTGGCCGACGGTGCCTATCTTCCCGGAGTGGAAGTTAAAAATCGGTCACATGAAAATGAAAAGCGCATTAAATGCCCGGAGCGCAATGCCCCGGACATTCTGCAGTGAACGCCTGCTGCCGGCGGCCCGTGAAGGCGTTTGCCGGCACCGTCCAAAGCGATCAGAAGAACACTTTCACCAGCAAACTCGCGGTGTTCTGGTCGGTGTCGAAAGAGCGCGTGTCGTTGATGCCGTACTTGTTGCTCCAGTAATCGTATTCGACGCCCACATACAACTGCCGATCCGGAAGATTAAGCGCCTTGCCCAGGTCGTATTTGATCTGCGGGTTGAAGTGCAGGTTGGAGTGGTAATCGCCTTTGCTGTTGGACTGCTTATTGTCCACGACCCAATCCATGAAACCGTCGATGAGAATGTCGGACTTGCCCACGGGAATCGTGTAGGACCAGACCGGCGTAATCTGCCAGGCGCCATAGCCTGCGCGGTGGCCGTCGGTGTAACGCTTGTAGAAGTTGAGCTGGAAGTAGTCAAAGCCAGGCACCTTCAAATCAAAACCCGGGCCGATCAGATACGACTCGACATCCCCTTCGCCAAACTCGTACGTCGTCGCCAACAACACGTCAGTGATCGGTCCCAGCTGGAACTTCTGATCGAAGATCTTGCCCAGGGACAGGCGAGGGGAAATCTCCCCGTACGTCGATGCGTTGCCCAGGCTGCCGTCTTTTTTGCCGTTGTAGCTGATGTAATCGAGGAACACGAAGTTATCGCCGTATTTCCAGCCATCGGCATGTTCGTAGGTGAACGTCTGCTGGTTCTCAGGGTTCACGGCGAAGTTCTTGCCGTAAAGGTAAGTCAGGCTGTTGCTCTGCCACTGCAGCAGATCACCCGACATGGCAGGCGCGGCGGCCAGCAGGCTACTGGCGGCCATCAGGCTGGAAAGCGTGCGGTTCATGTAAGACTCCCTTGGATTGACGTCGTGGTTTTTTTTGAACGGACGCTCTGTTATGGCGCCTTGGGTTTAATTAACTAAGTTGTCTGTTTGGTCAGCTTTGAGTGAATAGCAAGAGCTGAGCCAACACCTTGAAAAAAGACAAAAAAGTCCTGCCGGCTGTTTAAAGAACAGTCGATTGGTCGTTTTTTCGATGCCGTTTGGAAGATGCACGGGCTGATCGGAGAGTTGTCCGGTCAGTCAGGTTAGTTGCAGTGTTGTTATTGGGCTGAATTCGAGCGGCGGCGGAGGATACTGACTCGCGCAGCCGTGCTCAAGTGCTCTGTGACAGCGCACTCCCGTCGAAAACAGGGCAACCCCTCAGTGTGAATGCAGCGGCCCGGCCATCGCTGCGCGCTCGGCACCGCCCAGCACGTTGAACAGCAGGTTCAGCAGCACGGCGCTCAATGTCGCCATGGCGATGCCGCTGTGGGTGATCGGCCCCATCCACTGTGGCAACTGGCTGAAGAATTCCGGCCTTACCACCGGGATCAGGCCCATGCCGATGCTCACCGCGACCAGCAGCTGATTACGCCGATCGGCGATGTCCGCCTCCTGAAGGATCTTGATCCCGGTGGCGGCGACCATCCCGAACATGGCGATGGCCGCGCCGCCCAGTACGGCGGGCGGAATCGAGGCCACCAGATAAGCCGCTTTCGGCAGCAGGCTGAGGAGGATGAGAAACCCGCCCGCGACGATGGTCACCGAGCGGCAGCGCACACCGGTCATCTGCACCAGCCCGATGTTCTGCGCAAACGAGGAGTGGGTGAAGGTGTTGAGAAAGCCCGCAAGAAACGAGGCGGCCGCGTCGCACAACAGGCCCCGGCGCAGCATGCTCGGGGTGACTTCGCGGTCGGTGATCTTGCCCAGGGCGAGGAACATTCCTGTGGATTCGACAAAAATAATCACCACCACCAGGCACATCGACAGGATCGGCGCGAGACTGAATTGCGGCATGCCGAAGTGCAGGGGCGTGACCACCTTCAGCCATTCGGCCTGACCCAGTCCACTGAGGTCGACCATGCCGATGAAGCCGGAGAGGATGTAGCCCAGGCCCATACCGATCAGCACCGAGATATTCACCCAGAAGCCGCGCATGAAGCGGTTGATCAGCAGAATCGTCAGCAGCACCAGCGCGGCGACGCCGAGGTAGACCGGGTCGCCGAAGCTCACCGCCTTGCTGCCGCCGCCCGCCCAGTTGACCGCCACCGGAAACAGCGACAGGCCGATGGAGGTGATCACCGTGCCGGTCACCAGCGGCGGAAAGAAGCGCACGATTTTCGACATGAACGGGGCGATCAGCATGCCGAAGAAGCCCGCCGCGATGGTCGCGCCGAAGATCCCCGGCAGGCCGACGCCGTTCATTCCGGCCATCGCCACCATGCTGCCGACGGCGGCGAAGCTGGCGCCCATCATGATTGGCATGCGAATCCCCAGCGGACCGATGCCGAGGGACTGCACCACCGTGGCGATGCCGGCGACCAGCAGGTCGGCGTTGATCAGAAAGGCGATTTCTTCCCGGGAAAGCCCGGCGGCCTGGCCGATGATCAGCGGCACCGCAACGGCACCGCCGTACATCAACAGAACGTGTTGCAGGCCCACCAGGATCAGTTGCAGCAGTGGCAGGGGCTGTCGTGGCGGCGCGGCAGGGATGCGCGCGTGAGTTGACTCGGACATGCAACACCTCATTTGTTCTTATTGTGGGGTTGAAGCTTTGAATCGGTGGAGGCGACAAGCTTCAAGCGGCAAGCCTCAAGCCAAAGCCGATCGCGTACTGCCTTGGCTTGGCGCTTGCTGCTTGAAGCTTTGAATCCATCCAGGCCACAAGCTTCAAGCTACAAGCCAAAGCCGACCGCGTACTGCTTCTAACTTGTGGCTTGCCGCTTGAAGCTTGCAGCTGCTTAGTTCGTCTGCGCCCCTTTATCGATCCATTGCCCCAGCAGGTCGCGTTCCTGTTGGGTCATCTGGGTGATGTTGCCCAGCGGCATGATCTGCGCGGTCACGGCCTGGGCCTGAATGCGCGGGGCGAGTTGCTGGATCTGTTGCGGCGTGTCGAACATGATCCCGGCCGGCGCGCTGCTGAACAGCGGGCTGGTGGGTTTGGCAGAGTGGCAGACGGTGCAGCGTTCCTGAATCACGCTGTGGACCTTCTCGAAATCAACACCGCCGCTGCTGGCTTGCGCCGGTTGGGCTGCGGCCTCTGCGGCAGGTGCCGGGGCGGCGGCAGGGGCTGGCGCTGGTGCGACCTCAGGCTTCGCCTCGTCGGCGCGATGGCCACCGATGGCCGTACCCGGCAGCGGCTGGTACTGAATTTTCTCCGCCACGTCCGGGCCACGGGTCATTTGCGCCGGGGCGGTGACGTAGGCCAGGCAAATCATTCCCAATGCCCCGACCGGCAAGGCCCAGGCGTATTTGTGACTGTTGTGACGGGTGTTGAAGAAGTGACGCACCAGCACCGCACACACCGCGATCCCGGCCAGGATCAGCCAGTTGTACTGACTGCCGTAGGTGCTCGGGAAGTGGTTGCTGATCATGATGAACAGCACGGGCAGGGTGAAGTAGTTGTTGTGCCGTGAACGCAGCAGACCTTTGGCCGGCAGCGACGGGTCCGGCGTGCGGTTCTCGGCGATGGCGGCAACCAGCGCGCGCTGGGCCGGCATGATGATGCGCAGCACGTTGCCGACCATGATCGTGCCGATGATTGCGCCGGTGTGCAGGTAAGCCGCCCGCCCGCTGAACACCTGGCTGAAGCCGAAGCAGGCCGCGATGACCAGCACAAACAGCACCAGGCCCAACAGGGCGGGGCGCTTGCCCAGGGGTGAATCACACAGAATGTCGTAGATCGTCCAGCTGGCGATCAATGAGCCGACGCCGATGGCGATGCCGGCGCCACCGCTCAGCGTGCTGCCGGGCGCCAGCAGGTAAAGGGTGGGGTTGGAATAGAACACGATGCACAGCAGCGCGACGCCCGACATCCAGGTCCAGTAGGCTTCCCATTTGAACCAGTGCAGGTCGTCCGGCATGGTGGGTGGGGCCAGTTTGTACTTTTCCAGGTGGTAGATACCGCCGCCGTGAATCGCCCAGAGGTCGCCTGACAGACCGTCGCGGGGGTTGGCGCGGTTGAGGTTGTTCTCCAGCCAGACGAAATAAAAGGACGCGCCGATCCAGGCGATCCCGACGATCATGTGAATCCAGCGCACGCCCAGATTCAGCCATTCCATCAGATGTGCAGCCACAGTCTTACCCTTTGCCTGCCACCCTTTGGCGGGTGGTCAGACCCTTCTTATAGTTGGGGATCGAGAACCATCTTCTGACTCTCTTCGAAGAAATGCTCATCGCAGTTATTGCCGTTGCCACTGCGATCAACCACCAGGAAGTCATCCCGCTTTTCGATCGTCAGCACCGGGTGGTGCCAGACGCCGCGATGGTAATTAACACCCTGCCTGCCATTGGTGATGAAGGCGCGGGTCAACTCGGGTTCAGGTGCATCGCCAAGTGGCGCGACCACGACCAGAAAAGGATGGCCGAGCAGCGGAATGAAAGCCTGGCTGCCCAGCGGGTGGCGCTCCAGCATGCTGATGGTCAACGGCATGTCCAGCGCCTCGGCGCGGAAAATGCTGATGATCGCCTTGTCATCCGGCGTGGCCGTTTCAACCTCGGCCAGACGGTGAAAGCGCATGGTCGAGCCGTTGTTGATCATGAAATGATCGCTGCCATCGGTTTCGATGACATCGCCGAACGGGGCGAAGGCTGCCTTGGTCAACGGCTCGATGATCAGTGTGCGCATGCGGAGTCTTCTGTTCTCTTGATTGACGAATCATCTGTAGGAGTGAGCTTGCTCGCGATTGCGATATCTGTAACGCCTGTGATGGCTGATCCGACGCTATCGCGAGCAAGCTCACTCCTACAGGTTCATGTGTTGTCCGTTCCCGCATTGCGTGAGAACGGCATCCTCGTTATTTCGCAACCTTGCCCAACACCCGCAACCGGCTCACGCCGCCATCCGGGAACACGTTCAGGCGGATGTGGGTGATCGGTCCCAGTGCCTTGATCTGCTCGACGAAGGTGTGTTCGGCGTGCATTTCCAGCTTCTGGCTCGGCAGCAGTTCGCGCCAGAACAGGCTCTGGGTCTCGATCTGGCTGTCGGTGCCGCCTTTGACGAACGCCGCCTGAATCGAGCAGCTGTCCGGGTAGTTGCCCTTGAAGTGCAGGGTGTCGACGACAATCTGCTCAACCTCGCCGGCATGGCCCAGCGCCACGATCACCCAGTCATTGCCAGGGGTGCGGCGACGGGCGGTTTCCCAGCCGTCGCCCATGTTCACGCCACGGCCGGGGTTGAGGATATTGCTCATGCGCCCGAAATGCTCGTCGGAGCAGGCCAGCGCACGACCACCATTCAGCGCAGCGGCCAGATCGATCTGTTCGTTGTCACCCACCGCCGACCAGTCCCGATGGGGCACGCCGTACACCCGCAGACGGGCCACGCCGCCGTCCGGGTAGATGTTGAAACGCAAATGACTGTAGGCCTTGGCGTCAGCGATCTCGTGGTAGTGGTGGCTGTCACCCTTGAGCTCGACGGCGGGCAGCACTTCGGCCCACTCGGTGTGCTCGTCCGGCTCCCCCGACGCCAGGAAGCACGCTTCCAGCGAGGCCGAGGGCGGGTAGTTGCCGGTGAAGAACGAGGTGTCGATGTCCACGCCCTTGATCGAACCGGCGACGCCCAGACGGATCACTGCACTGTCGTAACCTTCGAAGCGCTTGCGGCGCGACTCCCAGCCGTCCATCCACTTGCCGTTGTCGTCGAACACGCCTTCTTTCCAGACCGCAGGGGTCGGCTGGAACAGGCGGTTGGCGTCGGCGAACCAGTCATCGGTGACGGAAAGGATCTTCGTGCCCAGACGCGCATCGGCCAGGTTGACGAACTTCTCGAAGGGTGCGGCGTAAGCTTTCATTCTTTTTGTCTGCCTTTGATAGGGGGGCGTGGGAACGGTCGGTCAGAGGGCTTGCAGGCGGAACATCGCGATCTTGTTGATCTCGGCGAGGGCGCAGGCAAACTCGGCGTCGGCCGTGTTGTGAATGCGCGTCTCGAAAGCCGCGAGGATCTGATGCCGGTTGCTGCCTTTCACCGCCATGATGAAGGGGAACGCGAACTTAACCTTGTAGGCGTCGTTCAGCTCGGTGAAGCGCTGAAACTCTTCGGCCGTGCATTGGTGGATACCGGCGCCAGCCTGTTCAGAGGTACTGGCTTCGGTCAGTTGGCCTTGCACGGCGGCTTTGCCGGCAAGGTCCGGGTGGGCGTTGATCAGCGCCAGTTGCGCGGCGTGATCGGCACTCAACAGGATGTCGCTCATGCGTGCATGCAGCGTCTCGATGTCATCGAGCTCGTGCAGCTGGCCCCGGTCGTACGCCTGTTCGGCAACCCAGGGCGAGTGTTCGTAGATGTCGGCGAACGCCTGGACGAATTCGTCGCGGCTGAGGGAAGAGGGCGTCAGGGTCTGAAAACGGCTCATTCGGCAGCTCCGTTGAAGGGATGAACTTGGTGCCAGTGCCGCGCGATCTCGACGCGACGGGCGAACCAGACCTGCTCGTGACCTTTGACGTACTGAAGAAAACGCTGCAGCGACGCCAGTCGGGCAGGGCGGCCGATCAACCGGCAGTGCAGGCCGATCGACAGCATCTTCGGCGCCTCGGCGCCTTCAGCGTAGAGCACGTCGAAGGCGTCTTTCAGGTAATCGAAAAAGTCATCGCCCTTGTTGAAACCCTGCACCTGGGTGAAACGCATGTCGTTGGTGTCCAGGGTGTAGGGGATCACCAGATGCGGCTTGCCGGCGGGGGTGTTCGGCTCCCAATAGGGCAGGTCGTCGTCATAGGTGTCGCAGTCGTAGAGAAAACCGCCTTCTTCCATCACCAGCCGCCGGGTGTTCGGGCCGGTGCGCCCGGTGTACCAGCCCAGTGGACGTTCACCGGTGAGTTCGGTGAGGATGCGGATCGCTTCGAGCATGTGCTCGCGCTCCTGGGCCTCGTCCATGTTCTGGTAGTCAATCCAGCGATAGCCGTGGCTGCAGATCTCATGGCCGGCGTCGACCATGGCGCGGATTACGTCCGGATGACGTTGTGCAGCCATGGCCACCGCGAAGACCGTCAGCGGGATGTCGAATTGCTTGAACAGTTTGAGCACGCGCCACACGCCGGCGCGGCTGCCGTATTCGTAGAGCGATTCCATGCTCATGTTGCGCTGGCCCTGCAGCGGTTGCGCGGCGACCATTTCGGAGAGAAACGCTTCGGACTCCTTGTCGCCATGCAGAATGTTGCGCTCGCCGCCTTCCTCGTAATTGAGCACGAACGACAGCGCGATACGGGCATTGCCTGGCCAGCGGGGATGGGGCGGGTTACTGCCGTAACCGATCAGGTCGCGTGGGTAGTCGGCGCTCACTGCAATCTTCCTTATCTAGCCTGTGTTCTGTGGCGGTGGTCGTCAGGGCGATGCAGCAAGGTGCCGCGACGGTCGTTGCGATGGTGAGATTGTATACAACTTTATTTACAACTTGTAACCCTGTTTTTTCACTTCCCGCCACTCCCGGCCTCATGGGATCACTGTGCAAGAAACCTGCCTGAGTGGTCAGATATGGCGCTTGTTATCGCGTATTCATCTGCCTTGTGTCGCTATCCGAGGCAAGGGGCCGCGGCGGGTGATCAGTGAAAATTTAGGTGATTTTAATTGTGTACAATCTGCGCTGAAACTGTCTTAATCCTTCTCATGTCTTACCGCTGATGCCCTTTTCGGGTGCAGGCCATCTCTTACTCTCTCACTGAATGAGGCAACGACACGCCATGGGACGACTCACCACTCACGTGCTGGACGCTGCACATGGCTGCCCCGGCAGCTCCATCCGCGTTGTGCTTTATCGGGTCGAGGGTGACCGGCTGGAGAAAGTCGCCGAGGCGGTCACCAATAGCGACGGCCGCTGCGACGCACCGCTGTTGCAGGGCGATGACTACCGGTCTGGCGTCTATCAATTGCAGTTTCAGGCCGGCGAGTACTTTCGCGGCAAAGGCGTGCAGTCCGGCACGCAGGCGTTTCTCGATGAAGTGGTGCTGCGCTTCGGCATCGACGCCGGGCAAGACCATTACCACGTGCCACTGCTGATTTCGCCTTACAGCTATTCGACCTATCGCGGCAGCTAGATCGCTGCCGTTTGCTGCTCCCCCTGTTCCTCTTGCCCGCCCACACTGCGGGCTTTTTTCTGCCCTTGGTTTCTGCCCCGAGTTTGTGGCTTTTAAGACGTCAGCGGCTGATCAGGGCGACGGTGCCCGCAGTGCCGAACAGGCCGGCGCTGATGCGGTTGAACCAGGTCTGGCCCTTGCCCGTACGCAGATAGCGGGCCGCGCCCTGGGCGCTGAGGCCGTAGAACAATTTGCAGCTCAGGTCGAGCACGGTCCAGGTGGTGATCATGGTGATCAACTGGCCGAAGAACGGCTCATCAGCCTTGAGAAACTGAGGCAGAAAGGCGGCGAAAAACAGGATGTCTTTCGGGTTGCTGCCGCCCAGCACGAAGGCGCGCCAGAACAGCGAGCCAAACGCCGGTTTGCTGGACGCCTCGGGCACTTCGGCGGCGGTGGCGGGCAGGCGCGACTGTTTCCAGCTCTGCCAGGCGAGGTAAAACAGGTACAGGCCGCCGACGATTTTCAAGGCGCTGAACAGTTGCTCGGACGCCAGCAGCAAGGCGCCCAGACCCAGGGCCGAAGCGCTGAGCAGGCAGATCGATGCGCAGACGCCGCCGAGGAAGGCGGGGTAGGAGCGCAGCAGGCCGTAATTCAGGCTGTTGCCGATCATCAGCAGTGACAGCGGCCCCGGAATCAGAATGACCACCAACGCCGCGCCGCTGAACAGCAGCCAGGTCTCCAGTGTCATGGGGTGTTCTCCTTGTTTATTCGAAAGCGCAAACGCCGCGGGCTGCGCGGCGCTTCAGGTCATGAGCGGTTACGACTGCCATCCATCAGCAGTGCGGCAGCCGGACAGCGTTACAAAAACACGAACTTGGCGATGAAAATCGCGCACAGCACCCACAGGCTGATGGAGATTTCCCGGTGGCGGCCTGTGCCGGCCTTAAGCACCACGTAGGTGATGAACCCCAGCGCAATCCCGTCCGCCACCGAAAACGTCAGCGGCATCATGATCGCCGTGACGATCGCGGGAATGCTGTCGGTGGCTTCGTCCCAGTCGATGTGCGCCATGCCGCCCATCATCAGCATCGCCACGTAAATCAATGCACCTGCCGTCGCGTAAGCGGGAATCATGCCAGCCAGCGGGGCGAAGAACATTGCCGCAACGAACAGCACGCCCACGGTCACGGCGGTCAGACCAGTCCGACCCCCGGCCGCCACGCCCGAGGCGCTTTCCACGTAGCTGGTGACCGGCGGCACACCGACCATCGCGCCGAACACGCTGGAGGCGCTGTCCGCCTTCAAGGCCCGCGAGAGGTTCTCGATGCGGCCGTCTTCGCGCACCAAACCGGCGCGCTGTGCCACACCCATGAGCGTGCCGGCGGTGTCGAACATGTGCACGAACAGAAACGCCAGCACCACGCTGATCATGCTGACGTTGAACACGCCCGCCAGGTCCATGGCCATCCAGGTTGGCGCCAGGCTCGGCGGCATGGAGAAGATACCGTTGTAATGCACCAGCCCCAGGCCCCAACCGGCCAGCGTCACCGCGATGATGCTGATGAGGATCGCGCCGAACACCCGGTGATAACTGAGCACGGCAATCATCAGAAAGCAGATGGCGGCGAGCAGCGGACCGGGCTCGCGCAACGAACCCAGTTTGATCAGCGTCGCCGGGCTGTCGACGACGATGCCGGCGGTCTTCAGGCCGATCAGCCCGAGAAACAGACCGACCCCCGCGCCCATGGCGTAACGCAGGCTGACCGGGATGCTGTTGAGCAGCCATTCGCGGATCCGCGACAGGGTCAGGACCATGAAGATCCCGCCCGAGACGAACACCGCGCCCAATGCCGTTTCCCAGCTGTAGCCCATGGTCCCGACGACGGTGTAGGTAAAGAACGCGTTCAGGCCCATCCCCGGCGCCAGGCCCACCGGCCAGTTGGCGTACAGCCCCATCAACAGACAACCCAGCGCGGCGGCGATGCAGGTCGCGACGAACGCCGCGCCATGATCAATGCCGGCGTCGGCCATGATGTTGGGGTTGACGAAGATGATGTAGGCCATGGTGATGAAGGTCGTGAGCCCTGCCAGCAGCTCGGTTCGGACGGTCGTGCCGTGCAGGCTGAGCTTGAACAGGCGTTCAAGCAGGCCTTTGCGCGGCAGCGTGAGATCCAGCGGCGTGGCTTCGGTTTTGCGACTTTCCACAGTGAAATCCTCGGGACGTTTTTGTTGTTATGACTGAGCCGGTTGCGGGCTCCGGGAGGGGTATGGACCTGTCAGGCAGATTTGTTGACTGAAAGGTCAGAAACGTGCACGAACGGATTATGCTTTTGTATACAAATAATGCAAATAATGTTTTCGATCCTGTACAGAATATTTGGCGGATTGTGTGCATAACGCCCCGTCATTTCGGGGCCTGTGCAGACTTTACCGGCTGTGTACAATGCGCCATTACTTTTACTGTGACTTTGCCGGGATATCTGCTATTGGTTGCGCCAACAGTGGTCGTACCCGCCCTGATCACGGCAAGGCCCCGCGCCGGATTCTGTTACCACGAGTGCCCATGAACGATCAGTTGCAACCCCTCAAGAAACACTCACGCACGGCCAAGTCCGGCCGTAGCGGCACCCAGGACGACATCGTCTACGCCCACATTTTCGAGGCGATCCTCGAACAGCGTCTGGCGCCCGGCACCAAGCTGAGCGAAGAAGCCCTCGGTGAAATCTTCGGCGTCAGCCGCACCATCATTCGTCGCGCCTTGTCGCGTCTGGCCCACGAAGGCGTGGTGCTGCTGCGCCCGAATCGCGGCGCAGTGGTGGCCAGCCCGAGCGTCGAAGAGGCACGGCAGGTGTTCTTCGCCCGGCGTCTGGTGGAGAAGGCGATCACTGAACTGGCGGTCGAGCATGCCACGGCGGAACAGCTCGGCGAACTGCGGCAGATGGTCAGCGACGAGCGCGACAGTTTTTCCAAAGGAGATCGCGGAGCGGGGATTCGTCTGTCGGGGGAATTCCATCTGAAGCTGGCGGAAGCGGCGAAGAACGCCCCGCTGATCAGCTTTCAGCGCAGCCTGGTCTCGCAGACCTCGCTGATCATCGCCCAGTACGAAAGCGGCAACCGCTCGCACTGCTCGTACGATGAACACACCCAACTGATCGACGCCATCGAAGCCCGCGACGCTACCCTGGCGGTGAACCTGATGATGCATCACATGGATCACATCGACAGCAAGCTCAACCTCGACGAAGACAGCGCCTCCGACGACCTCCACGCCGTGTTCTCGCACCTGATGCTGCCGAAGAAAAAAGCAGGGCGCAGCACGGCGGTCTAAATGTGGCAGTGACGGGGGTGGCGCTCCACCTTGCTCACGAATGCGGTGGGTCAGCCACATCCAGGCTGACTGACAAAACGCCTTCGCGAGCAAGCTCGCTCCCACAAATGCTTAGCCGTTACCAAGATCAGCGTTGAACGCAAATCTCTTGTAGGAGCAATCGGAGGTTACGACGGTCGCGAAGCGGCGGGCCAGTGACATTAATGGCGGCTGGCACACTGCATTCGCGGGCAAGCGCTTCTACCGTTTGCGGCACTGCCTCAACGCCTATGCACCAACGCCCCCGCCGAATACGTTTCGCTCACGGTCCGGTCATCGCCCAGGGTCATCAACACAAACAGCTGCTCTTCAATGCTCGTCGCCTGACTCATGCGGTAGGCCAGCAACGGCGTGGCGTTGAAATCCAGCACGACAAAGTCCGCTTCGCTGCCCGGCTGCAGATTGCCGATCTTGTCTTCCAGCCGCAGCGCCCGTGCGCCGCCCAGCGTCGCCAGGTACAGCGATTTGAACGGGCTCAACCTGGCGCCTTGCAGCTGCATCACCTTGTACGCCTCGTTCAAGGTGTGCAGCAGCGAGAAGCTCGTCCCGGCGCCGACATCGGTGCCCAGGCCGACATTGACCTTGTGCTTTTCGGCCATCGGCAAGTTGAACAGCCCGCTGCCGAGGAAGAAATTGGACGTCGGGCAGAAGGCGATGGCTGACCCGGTTTCCGCCAGGCGCTCACACTCTTCGTCACACAGATGCACGCCGTGGGCAAACACCGAGCGCTCGCCGAGCAGGTTGAAATGGTCGTACACGTCCAGGTAGTTCTTACGGTCCGGGAACAGCGCCTTGACCCACTCGACCTCCTTCAGGTTTTCACTGATGTGAGTCTGCATGTACAGGTCGGGGTATTCAGTCAGCAACTGCCCGGCGAGGGTCAATTGTTCGGGCGTGCTGGTCGGTGCGAAGCGTGGGGTGACGGCGTAATGCAGGCGGCCCTTGCCGTGCCAGCGCTCGATCAGCGCCTTGCTGTCGACATAGCTGGACTCAGCGGTGTCCACCAGATAATCCGGGGCGTTGCGGTCCATCATCACCTTGCCGGCGATCAGGCGCAGATTGAGTTTCTCGGCGGCACTGAACAGCGCCTCCACCGACTCCTTGTGCCGACTGCCGAACACCAGCGCGGTGGTGGTGCCGTTGCGCAGCAATTCCTTAAGAAAGATGTCAGCCACCTGGGCCGAATGCTCGGGGTCTTCGAACTGCTTCTCGCACGGAAAAACGTAGGTATTCAGCCAGTCGAGTAACTGCTCTCCGTAGGAACCGACCATGCCGGTCTGCGGCAAATGGATGTGAGTGTCGATAAAACCGGCGGTGATCAGGGCGTCCTGATAGCTGACGATTTCGACGTCGGCGGCGAGCGTGCCGAGCAGGTCTTCGGCATTGCCGAGGGCAATGATCTTGCCGTTTTCGACCACCATCAGGCCGTCTTCGAAATACTCGTACGACGCTTCCACCGCCACGTCGGCAGGGTCGGCGATGCTGTGAATGATGGCGGCGCGGTAGGCTTTTTGGGTGGTGCTGATATCAGGGGTCATGTCAGTTGATCGTTCTTCCGGGATTCATTGGGCCTGGCTGCGGCGGGACACCGGCAGCAGCTTGGCGACAGGTTCGGCGATGGTGCTTTGCTCGCCGAAATGAGCGTTGTAGGTGGCGATCACTTCGCCGGCGATGGACACGGCGATTTCCATGGGCAGTTTGCCTTTGACTTCGGTCAGTCCCATGGGACAACGCATGCGCTGCACTGCAGCGGCGTCGAAGCCGCGATCCCGCAGGCGATGCTCGAATTTCACGCGTTTGGTTTTCGAGCCGATCAGGCCGAAATAGCTGAAATCGCCGCGCTTGAGAATCGCCTCGGCAAGCTCCAGATCCAGCTGATGGTTGTGGGTCATGACGATGCAATAGCTGCCAGCGGGGAGGTTGTCGACTTCTTCGATGACGTCCTCGCTGAGGATCTGCGTCACGCCTTCCGGCAACTGCGCAGGAAATTCGGCCTCGCGGGAATCGATCCAGCGCACGCGGCAGGGCAGGCTGGCGAGCAACGGGACCAGCGCCCGACCGACGTGGCCGGCGCCGAAAACGGCGATGTGCGCCTGGGGCTGACCCATGGGTTCGAACAGCAACACATTCACGCCGCCGCAGCACTGACCCAGGCTGGCGCCGAGGCTGAAGCGCTCCAGACGGGTGTGCTGGCTGCCGCTGGCGAGCATGTTCCGGGCGATTTCCATGGCCTTGTATTCCAGATGCCCGCCGCCGATGGTGTCGAAGATCCGCCCGGCGCTGACGACCATTTTCGAACCGGCATTGCGGGGTGTCGAGCCACGCTCCTCGATGATGGTCACCAGCACGCAGGCCTCGCCCTGCTGCTGCAAGTCGGCGAGGGCGCTGATCCAGTTATTCATGTGATTCTCCTCAAGCATCGATCGTACCCACGCTCTGCGTGGGCACGGACCCTCTGACGCTTCGCGTCGCCTAGTCGACGCGAAGCGTCTCGGGCTGCATTCCCACGCGGAGCCCCGGAGCAGGTTCTGAAACGATCTCGGCAGCGTTCTCGGCAACTAATTCCGCATCGCGACGCAACGCCCGCATCTGCTCACACCCCCACAACACCCGTTCCGGGGTCGCCGGCGCGTCGATTTTTGGCTGATGCCTGTAATCACCCAGACTCGCCACCGCATCCTTGATCGCGCACCACGCGGCGATGCCCAGCATGAACGGCGGTTCACCCACGGCTTTGGAATGAAACACCGTGTCTTCGGGGTTCTTGCGGTTCTCCACCAGCTTCACCCGCAGGTCCGCCGGCATGTCGGCCACGGCAGGAATCTTGTAACCGGCCGGGCCGTTGGTCATCAGCTTGCCCTTGTCGTTCCACACCAGTTCCTCGGTCGTCAGCCAGCCCATGCCTTGGATGTAGCCGCCCTCGACCTGGCCGATGTCGATGGCCGGGTTCAGCGAGGCGCCGACGTCGTGAAGGATGTCCGTGCGCAGCATTTTGTACTCGCCGGTCAGGGTGTCGACCAGCACTTCGGTGCAGGCCGCGCCGAAGGCAAAGTAATAGAAGGGCCGGCCCCGCGCCTGGCTGCGGTCGTAGAAGATCTTCGGCGTCTTGTAATAGCCGGTGCTCGACAGCGACACCTGGCCCATCCACGCCTGCTGGGCGAGGGTATCGAAGCTGATGACGTGCTCGCCGACGCGCACGTGGCCGTTGCGAAACTCGACCCGCGACTCATCGCACTGGTAATGCTTGGCCGCGAATTCCACCAGCCGCTGCTTGAGGATTTCTGCAGCGTTCTGCGCCGCCTTGCCATTCAGGTCGGCGCCGCTGGAAGCTGCCGTCGGCGACGTGTTCGGCACCTTGTCGGTGTTGGTCGCGGTGATCTGCACGCGGTCGATATCGACCTGAAACACCTCGGCCACCACTTGAGCCACTTTGACGTTCAGACCCTGGCCCATCTCGGTGCCGCCATGATTGAGGTGGATGCTGCCGTCGGTGTAGATGTGGATCAGCGCGCCGGCCTGATTGAGGAAACTGGCGGTGAAGGAAATGCCGAATTTCACCGGGATCAGGGCCAAGCCTTTCTTCAGAATCGGGCTGTTGGCGTTGTAAGCCTTGATCGCTTTGCGCCGCTCCGCGTAGTTACTGCTTTCCTCCAGCTCGGCGGTCATTTCTTCGAGCATGTTGTGCTCGACCGTCTGGTGGTAATGGGTGACGTTGCGCTCGGTCTTGCCGTAGTAGTTGGCCTTGCGTACTGCCAGCGGGTCCTTGCCCAGATGCCGCGCGATGACGTCCATCACTTCCTCGATGGCGACCATCCCCTGGGGGCCGCCGAAGCCGCGGTATGCCGTGTTGGACGCGGTGTTGGTCTTGCAGCGATGGCCATTGATCGTGGCGTCGCCCAGGTAGTAGGAGTTGTCGGCGTGGAACATCGCGCGGTCGACGATGGACGCCGACAGGTCAGGCGAATACCCGCAGTTGCCTGCCAGTTCCAGCTGAATCCCGTGCAGGCGTCCGTCGTCGTCAAAACCCACGTCGTACTCGACGTAAAACGGGTGGCGCTTGCCGGTCATCATCATGTCTTCCATGCGCGGCAGGCGCATCTTGGTCGGCTGCCCGGTCAGTCGCGCCACCACCGCACACAGGCACGCGGGGCTCGCGGCCTGGGTTTCCTTGCCGCCAAAGCCGCCGCCCATGCGGCGCATGTCGACGACGATCTTGTTCATCGACACATCCAGCACTTCGGCGACGAGCTTCTGCACTTCGGTCGGGTTCTGCGTCGAGCAATAGACGATCATGCCGCCGTCTTCGGTGGGCATCACCGACGAAATCTGCG
Organism: Pseudomonas graminis; assembly: GCF_013201545.1. Lineage (NCBI taxonomy): Bacteria > Pseudomonadati > Pseudomonadota > Gammaproteobacteria > Pseudomonadales > Pseudomonadaceae > Pseudomonas > Pseudomonas graminis. The sequence goes on along the minus strand of NZ_CP053746.1, from coordinate 5,324,538 downwards.
TTTCCAGGTAGAAGTGTTCCTGACCGCCGATGTGCAGCGTGCCCTGAATCCGGTGGGTCGCGGAGGCCAGCGCCGTTGCCGAATCACCGCGCTGATGGGTGTGGCTGTCGAGCACGAAGTGTTTGTTGCGGTAGGCCTGAACCACGTCGAGCACCGGCTCAAGGTCTTCGTATTCGATGATCGCGGCCATCGCCGCCTTGCGCGCGGTTTCCAGATCCCGGGCGGCCACGGCAATCACCGGTTGACCGACGAATTCGACCGTGTCGATGGCCAGCAACGGGTCGCCGGGCAGCAGCGGGCCGATGTCCTTGAGGCCCGGAATGTCTTCGTGGGTGATGGCGATGCGCACGCCGTCGAAGGCGTAGCAGGGCGACACGTCAACGCGGACGATGCGCGCGTGGGCACGGTCGGACAGCCGCGCATACACGTGCAGCTGATTGGGGAATTCGAGGCGGTCGTCGATGTAGATCGCTTCGCCGGAGACGTGCTTGTCGGCGCTGTCGTGCTTGACGCTGCGGCCCACGCCGGTGGTCAGGTCCTGTTGAAACAGGGCGACCATCTCTTCTTGGGACCTGGCTGAATGATGATTAGACATAAGCTGTCACCCGCGTCTGGATGTGAGGCGTTTGCACTTCAATGAAGTATTTGCGCAGCAGGTTCTGCGCGCTGAGCAGGCGGTATTCCTTGCTCGCGCGGAAGTCCGTCAGCGGGGTGAAATCCTCGGCCAGCGCAGCGCAGGCGCGCTCAATGGTGGCCGACGTCCACGGCTGGCCGATCAGCGCCTGTTCGCAGTGGGCGGCGCGTTTGGGGATTGCCGCCATGCCGCCGAAGGCCGCGCGGGCGTCAACGATGGCGCCGTTTTCGACGTGTACGCGGAACGCCGCGCAGACTGCCGAGATGTCGTCGTCCAGCCGTTTGGACACCTTGTACGCGCGAAACGTCTGCCGGGCAGTGGCGCGGGGCAAGATGATGCGCTCGATGAACTCGCTTTCCTGACGCACCGTCACCCGGTAATCGATGAAGTAATCCTCCAGCGCCAGGGTGCGGGTCTGCTCGCCCTTGCGCAGCACGATCTTCGCGCCCAGCGCGATGAGCAGGGGCGGGGAGTCGCCAATCGGAGAGGCGTTGCCGATGTTGCCGCCGAGGGTGCCCTGATTGCGGATCTGCAGCGATGCAAAACGGTGCAGCAATTCCCCGAAATCAGGGTACTCGCGGCTCAGTGCTTCGTAGCAATCGGTGAGGGCCGTCGCCGCGCCGATCTCGATGCGGTCTTCGAAGTGCTCGATCTTCTTCATCGCCGCGACGTTGCCGACGTAGATCATCACCGGCAGCGGGCGATGGAATTGCGTCACTTCAAGGGCCAGGTCGGTGCCGCCGGCCAGCAGCCGGGCCTGGGGATTGGCCTCGTAGAGTTGGGCCAGATCCGCCACGGTCAGCGGCACCAGGCAGCGCTTGTCGCCGCTGTTCAGCTCGCCGGTTTGGGTTGGCGCGATGGCCTTGAGCCGGGCGATGGTTTGAGCCTTCAGGGCATCGAACTGGTCCGAAGACGGCTGGCTGCAGCTTTGCTCGGCCGCCGCGAGGATCGGTCGATACCCGGTGCAGCGGCACAGATTGCCGGCCAGGGCTTCGTGGGCCTGGGCGTGTTTCGTTTCGGAGGAGGCGGATTCGGCGCTGTTCTTTTGCAGCGCGAACAGCGACATCACAAAGCCCGGCGTGCAGAAACCGCACTGGGAACCGTGGCAGTCGACCATCGCCTGCTGAACGCTGTGCAAGCGGCCCTGATGCTTGAGGTCTTCGACGCTGATCAGCTGCTTGCCGTGCAGTGAGGCCACGAAGGTCAGGCACGAATTGAGGCTGCGATAACTCAATTGCTCCCGGCCCGCCGCGTCGGTGGTCAGCTCGCCGACAACCACGGTGCACGCACCGCAATCGCCGCTGGCGCAGCCTTCTTTAGTGCCGGGTTTGTGCAGGTGCTCGCGCAGATAGTTGAGCACCGTCACATTGGGGTCCAGAGCCTGTTCGGTTTTCAGCTCTTGGTTCAGGAGAAACTGGATCACGGGTCGCGCCTCGTTCTTGTCGTTAAACAGCACTGGTCACAGCTGCCGGCGGATGGGTCATCGAACATGTCGATGAATCTATCAGCTCTGACTATCGGGTCAATTAATTTCTGACTCAAAGGTCAAGAAATTCATTATTTCAAGAAATGGCCGATAACCCACAAGACGATAACGTTTAAAGACTGAGTGCTCGTGAGCAGAACATGTCCGTGTTTCTGCTTAATTCGTGCCAGTTTCCACAGTATGGCCCTGCGCCACAGACCTGCAGTGCGATACACTCCGCCGCTTGTTTGCGACCAAAGAAGTTGAAGGTAAGAAATGACGTTCAAGGCACCTGACAGCCTCGCCGAGCAGATCGCTCACCACCTGGCCGAGCGCATCATCCGCGGCGAGCTCAAGCCAGGGGAGCGGATTCAGGAGCAGAAGGTCACGGCCGCGCTGAACGTGAGCCGAGGCTCGGTGCGCGAGGCCTTGCTGATCCTCGAGCGCCGCCATCTGATCGTGATCCTGCCCCGTCGCGGCGCGCAGGTCTCGGTCCTGACCCCGCACAACATCACCAGCCTCTGCGCCCTCATGAGCGAGATGTACATCCTGCTCGGTCTGGCCGTGGCGCGCAGCTGGAAAGAGCCGGTTGACCTTGCGGCGTTCCAGCAGATTCAGCAGCGGCTTATCGCCAGTTGCGAGCGCCAGGACGTAAAGGGCTTCGTTGAAGAGAGTTTCAACGTGATGCGCGCGGCCTATCCGTTCGCCAACAACCCGTACCTGGAAGAGACCGTCGAGAACCTGCAGCCGTCCATGAGCCGCTTCTACTTCCTTGCCCTGGATCAACGCCAGGCGGAAATGAGCGAGTACCTGACCCTCTTCGGCCAGTTGCTCGAAGCGGTGGTGGCGCGGGATCTGGTGCGGATCCGCGACGTACTGACCTGCTACGCCGAGCGCAGCTGCCAATCGGTTTTGTCTGCCCTGGCGGCCAGCTGATTCATGCGCCTCAAGTGCATCAGGCTGGCGGGGTTCAAATCGTTCGTCGACCCGACGACGGTGAACTTCCCCAGCAACATGGCGGCCGTGGTCGGCCCCAATGGATGCGGCAAATCCAACATCATCGATGCGGTGCGCTGGGTCATGGGCGAAAGCTCGGCCAAGAACCTGCGCGGCGAGTCGATGACCGACGTCATCTTCAACGGCTCCACCAGCCGCAAGCCAGTGAGCCAGGCGAGCATCGAGCTGGTTTTCGACAACTCCGACGGCACCCTGGTCGGCGAATACGCCAGCTACGCGGAAATTTCCATCCGCCGCAAAGTCACCCGCGACAGCCAGAACAGCTATTACCTTAACGGCACCAAATGCCGTCGCCGCGACATCACCGACATCTTTCTCGGCACCGGCCTGGGCCCACGCAGCTACTCGATCATCGAGCAGGGCATGATCTCCAAGCTGATCGAAGCCAAGCCCGAGGACCTGCGCAATTTCATCGAAGAAGCCGCCGGCATCTCCAAGTACAAGGAGCGCCGTCGCGACACCGAAAACCGCATCCGCCGCACCCACGAGAACCTGGCGCGCCTGACCGATTTGCGCGAAGAACTGGGTCGGCAGCTGGAGCGTCTGCAGCGTCAGGCCCAGGCCGCCGAGAAGTATCAGGAATATAAAGCCGAAGAGCGTCAGCTCAAGGCGCAGCTGTCGGCGTTGCGCTGGCAGGCGCTGAACGAGCAGGTGGCGCAGCGCGAATCGGTGATCGGCAATCAGGAGGTCGGCTTTGAGTCATTGGTCGCCGACCAGCGCAGCGCCGACGCCGCCATTGAGCGCCTGCGCGACGGTCATCACGACCTGTCCGAGCGATTCAACCTGGTGCAGGGGCGTTTCTACTCCGTGGGCGGCGACATCGCCCGGGTCGAGCAGAGCATTCAGCACGGTCAGCAACGCTTGCGGCAGTTGCAGGACGACCTGCGCGAAGCCGAGCGTGCGCGCCTGGAAACCGAATCCCACCTGGGTCACGACCGCACGCTGCTGGCGACCCTCGGCGAAGAGCTGGAAATGCTCGAGCCGGAGCAGGAGATCACCCTCGCCGCCGCCGAAGAATCTGCCGCCGCGCTGGAAGACGCCGAAACCGCCATGCATGGCTGGCAGGAACAGTGGGACGCCTTCAACCTCACGTCCGCCGAACCCCGGCGTCAGGCGGAAGTGCAGCAATCGCGCATTCAGCAGCTGGAAACCAGCCTGGAGCGTCTGGCCGAGCGTCAGCGGCGTCTGGGCGAAGAGCGTCAATTGCTCGCGGCGGACCCTGAAGACGCGGCAATTCTCGAACTCAGCGAAGACCTCGCCGCCCGGGAAATGGCTTTCGAAGAGCTGACCGCCGAAGAAGAACACCTGATCGAGCGCCTTGAGCAATTGCGTGTCGATCTGCAACAGGCCACCCAGGCGCAACAGCAGGCCCAAGGCGATCTGCAACGCTTGAACGGCCGCCTCGCGTCGCTGGAAGCCCTGCAACAGGCTGCACTCGACCCTGGCACCGGCACCGCCGAATGGCTGCGTGATCATCAGTTGAGCGAGCGTCCGCGTCTGGCGGAAGGGCTGCGGGTCGAGGCGGGCTGGGAAATGGCCGTCGAGACCGTGCTGGGCGCCGACCTGAATGCGGTGCTGGTGGATGATTTCGCCGGTCTCGATCTGGTCGGATTCAGTCAGGGCGACTTGCGCCTGGTAAGTCCCGGTGCTGACGTGACGCGTATCCCTGGCAGCTTGCTGGACAAGGTCGACACGCAGGTCGATCTGACCCACTGGCTGGGCCAGGTCAAACCCGTTGAAACCCTGGACGATGCGCTGGCGCTGCGCGGGCAACTGGGCGCCGGTGAGAGCTTGATCAGCCGCGACGGCTACTGGGTCGGGCGGGATTTCCTGCGGGTGCGCCGCGCCAGCGAAGCCGAAAGCGGTGTGCTGGCGCGGGGGCAGGAATTGCAGCGTCTGGAAGCCGAGCGCGAAGAGCGGGAAGCGACCCTGGCGGCGCTGGACGAGCAGCTGTCGACCCAGCGCGAGCAGCAACGTATCCAGGAAGACAACCGCGAGCAATTGCGCCGCCACTTGCAGGACGAAGCCCGTCAGCAGAGCGAGCTCAAGGCGCAGCTGTCCGCCGCCAAAGCCAAGGTCGAGCAACTGACCCTGCGCCGCACGCGGCTTGATGAAGAATTGACCGAGCTCGCCGAACAGCGGGCCATGGAGCAGGAAACCCTCGGCGAATCCCGCCTGCAATTGCAGGACGCCCTCGACAGCATGGCGCTGGACACTGAACAGCGCGAGTTGCTGCTGGCACAGCGCGACAGCCTGCGCGAGCGTCTGGACCGGGTGCGTCAGGAAGCCCGCCAGCATAAGGATCACGCCAACCAGTTGGCCGTGCGCCTGGGTTCGTTGCGCGCGCAGCATGATTCCACACGCCAGGCCCTGGAACGTCTGGAGATGCAGTCCGAGCGCCTGACCGAGAAGCGCGAGCAGCTGAGCCTGAATCTGGAGGAGGGCGCCGCGCCGCTCGAAGAACTGCGGATGAAGCTCGAAGAGCTGCTGGAAAAGCGCATGGTGGTCGACGAAGAGATGCGCACCGCCAAGAACGCCCTGGAAGACGCCGACCGCGAACTGCGCGAGGCCGAGAAACGCCGCAACCAGGCCGAGCAGCAATCAGCGCTGTTGCGTGGGCAACTGGAGCAGCAGCGCCTTGAATGGCAATCGCTGACCGTAAGACGCAAGGCGCTTCAGGAGCAACTGCACGAAGACGGCTACGACCTGGATGGCGTATTGGCGACGCTCACCGCCGAGGCGAACGAGAAGGCCGCCGAAGAAGAACTGGAACGCATCGCTGCGCGAATTCAGCGTCTGGGCGCGATCAACCTCGCCGCCATCGACGAGTATCAGCAGCAGTCCGAACGCAAACGCTATCTGGACGCCCAGGACGCCGATCTGGTCGAAGCGCTGGACACGCTGGAAAGCGTGATCCGCAAGATCGACAAGGAAACGCGTAACCGTTTCAAAGAGACCTTTGATCAGATAAACAGCGGAATTCAGGCACTTTTTCCAAAAGTTTTCGGTGGTGGCAGCGCTTACTTGGAACTGACGGGCGAAGATTTACTCGATACAGGGGTGACGATCATGGCGCGTCCTCCCGGCAAGAAAAACAGCACGATCCATTTGCTGTCCGGGGGTGAGAAAGCCTTGACCGCGCTGGCGCTGGTTTTCGCCATCTTCAAACTCAACCCGGCGCCGTTCTGCATGCTCGACGAAGTCGATGCGCCGCTGGACGATGCCAACGTGGGGCGCTACGCCCGGTTGGTCAAAGAGATGTCGCAGACCGTGCAGTTCATCTACATCACCCACAACAAGATCGCCATGGAAATGGCTGACCAGTTGATGGGCGTCACCATGCACGAGCCAGGCTGTTCAAGGCTGGTGGCGGTCGACGTAGAGGAGGCGATGGCGCTGGTGGAGTCGTAGCAGGATGCGCAGTTGATCGCGTGGCGATCATGCAGATTTGCAGGGAAAAGTGGTGCACGGGCGTCCAGTACAGGAACCACCGCCGCAGCGTAACAGATGCTTGTGACCTGCCAGATGTAACAGACGGTGTAAAGTTGCCTTTGGTCGTGCTAGCTTAATGTCCACTTTTCCATTTCGCGTGGGTAAAAGGCCATTCAGAACATAGAGTTGGCTCCACGTTTTAAAGGGGTTTGCGCCCTTAATTTTCAGAATTTCATTAGAGGCACGGGACTACATGGAAATCGGTCTGCGAGAGTGGCTGATCGTCATCGGCATTATTGTCATCGCCGGTATTCTGTTTGACGGCTGGCGCCGGATGCGTGGTGGCAAGGGCAAATTGAAATTCAGGCTGGACCGTAACTTGTCCAACCTGCCGGACGACGACGAACCGACGTCCGCTGAAGTGTTGGGCCCTGCGCGCGTTCTCGACACCCATAAAGAACCGAAACTCGACGAGCATGACCTGCCAACGATGAGTGCAGCGCCCCGCGAGCGCGCCGAACGTGAACCGCGACGCGGCAAGCGCAAGGACGAGCCGCACCAGGGTGATCTGAACCTCGGCGCCAATGGCCCGGACCTGTTCAGCGCTCGGGACGATGATTTCCCGGACGACAAGCCGAACCAGCGCATCACCGAAGACAAGGACCTGCCACCGGTTGAGGAAGTGCTGGTGATCAGCGTGATCTCCCGCGACGAAAGCGGCTTCAAGGGACCGGCGCTGTTGCAGAACATTCTGGAAAGCGGTCTGCGCTTCGGCGAAATGGACATTTTCCACCGTCACGAAAGCATGGCCGGCAACGGCGAAGTGCTGTTCTCGATGGCCAACGCAGTCAAGCCGGGCGTGTTCGATCTGGACGATATCGACCACTTCAGCACCCGCGCCGTGAGCTTCTTCCTGGGTCTGCCAGGGCCGCGTCATCCGAAGCAGGCTTTTGATGTCATGGTCGCAGCGGCTCGCAAGCTGGCCCATGAGTTGAACGGTGAGTTGAAGGATGACCAGCGCAGCGTGATGACCGCGCAGACCATCGAGCATTACCGTCAGCGCATCGTCGAGTTCGAACGTCGCGCCCTGACCCAGCGTCGCTGATTGGCGCTCCCACAGAGTCAAGCATCACCAATTGAGCAGCTTCGGCTGCTCTTTTGCATTTCGAGACCACATTTATGAAAGCCGCCGAAACCCGCATCCTTGAACTGCGCGCTGAGCTGGATCAGCACAACTACCGCTATCACGTCCTCGACGAGCCAAGCATCCCGGACGTCGAGTACGACCGGCTGTTCCACGAGCTGAAGGCGCTGGAGGTAGAGAACCCGCATCTGGTAACCCCGGACTCGCCGACCCAGCGGGTGGGCAGTGCGGCGCTGTCGGCGTTCACCCAGGTGCGCCACGAAATCCCCATGCTCAGCCTTGGCAACGCCTTCGAAGAAACCGACATGCTCGAGTTTGATCGTCGGGTCAACGAAGGCCTGGACCTGCCGGCTGCTTCGAAGAAAGTGGAATACAGCTGCGAGCCGAAACTCGACGGCCTGGCGGTCAGCCTGCTTTACCAGAACGGCGCCCTGGTTCGCGGCGCCACCCGCGGCGACGGCACCACCGGCGAAGACATCAGCGTCAACGTGCGCACCGTGCGCAACATCCCGCTGAAGCTGCACGGCAAAGGCTGGCCGGACACCCTCGAAGTGCGCGGCGAAGTGTTCATGTCCAAGGCCGGCTTCGAGCGTCTGAACGCCAGCCAGCTTGAAGTGGGTGGCAAGACCTTCGCCAACCCGCGCAACGCGGCGGCCGGCAGCCTGCGCCAGCTGGATTCGAAAATCACCGCCAACCGCCCGCTGGAATTCTGCTGCTATGGCATCGGTCAGGTGTCCCATGACATCGCCGACACCCACACCGGCAACCTGCAGCAGTTGAAAGAGTGGGGCATGCCGATCAGCCGCGAGATGAAGATCGCCCACGGCATCGAAGACTGCCTGAAGTACTACCACGACATCGGCGAGAAACGTCTGTCGTTGCCGTACGAAATCGACGGCGTGGTGTTCAAGGTGAACAGCATCGCCGCCCAGCGTGAGCTGGGTTTCCGCGCCCGCGAGCCGCGCTGGGCGATCGCCCACAAATTCCCGGCCATGGAAGAACTCACCGAGCTGCTCGACGTGGAATTCCAGGTCGGCCGCACCGGCGCCGTCACCCCGGTGGCACGTTTGAAACCGGTAAAAGTCGCCGGTGTCACCGTCGCCAACGCAACGCTGCATAACATGGACGAAGTGGCGCGTCTGGGCTTGATGATCGGCGACACCGTGATCATCCGCCGCGCGGGCGACGTGATTCCCCAGGTGGTGCAGGTCGTGCAAGAGCGCCGCCCGACAGACGCCCGCGCCGTCGAGATCCCGCAGACCTGCCCGGTGTGCGGCTCCCTGGTCGAGCGCACGCAGCTGATCAAGCGCAGCAAGGGCAAGGAAACCATCAGCGAAGGCGCGGTGTATCGCTGCGTCGGCCGGCTGGCCTGCGGCGCGCAGCTGAAACAGGCGATCATCCATTACGTCTCGCGGCGGGCGATGGACATCGAAGGCTTAGGCGACAAAACCATCGAGCAACTGGTGGACGAGAAGCTCATCGGCTCGCCGGCCGATCTGTACAAGCTGACGTACGAGCAGATCATCGATCTGGAGGGTTTTGCCGACATCTCCAGCAAGAAGCTGCTCAAGGCCATCGACGACAGCAAGCAGCCGACGCTGGCGCGGTTCATCTATGCGCTGGGTATTCCGGACGTGGGCGAGGAAACGGCGAAGGTGTTGGCGCGCTCGTTGGGTTCGCTGGACCGGGTGATTGTGGCGCTGCCGGAGGTGCTGACGTATCTGCCGGACGTGGGTCTGGAAGTGGCCCATGAGATTCACAGTTTCTTCGAGGACGAGCACAACCAGAACGTGATCGGCGCCTTGCTCGGCGAATGCCAGCTGCAGCTGCAGGACACGGGCGATCTGGGCGCGGAGTTCGCGGCGAGCGCGACCTTGGGCGGCCTGCTGGATAAGTTGAATATTCCGTCGGTGGGGCCGGGTGCGGCGCAGAAGCTGGCGGACAAGTTCGGCATCCTTGAGGCGGTCGTCAAGGCGGACTGGCTGGATATGCGGCAGACCCTGCCGGAGAAGCAGGCGCAGGCGGTGCGGGCGTTTTTCGATGTCCCGGAGCACGCGCAGCGGGCCTTGGCGATCGAGCAGCAGCTGAGGGATTTCGGCATGCACTGGCAGAGCGAGAAGAAGGTGGTAGAGGGGTTGCCGCTGGCCGGGCAGACGTGGGTCCTGACCGGGTCGCTTGAGCTGATGAGCCGGGATGTGGCGAAGGAGAAGCTGGAGGGGCTGGGTGCGAAGGTGTCCGGTTCGGTGTCGGCGAAGACCCGCACGGTGGTGGCTGGGCCGGGGGCGGGCTCGAAGTTGACCAAGGCCAATGAGCTGGGGCTGAAGGTGCTCGACGAAGAGGCGTTTGTGGCGTTCCTGAAGCAACAAGGCGTCGAAGTGGGCTGAGGAATGCGCTTGGGATTGGGGCCATATCCATTATCTGTGTGTGCTGGAATTGTGGTTCCGCCCTTACGGCGGGTCACTTTTTCCAAGAGCCGAAAAAGTAACCAAAAAGGCCCTGCTCCTGGTTAGGCCCTTCCGTCGTCAGGGTTCCTTCACTCCGGCCTGGCTCCGTGGGCCCGCGCCGAACGGACATCCCTGTCCTGACGGCGCTCTCGCTGCATCCATGCGGCTCGGCCCACTGCGCGAGACCTGCGTTCAGCCTGCACCCAAGTCGCGATAGGTGTCGTCTGAGCTATCGCGTAAGAAGATCAAGATCAAAAGCTTCCCGGCTAAAGCCGGTCCTACAGTCGGAGCTGGTCCCACTGACGACATATGGTGTCCTTGTAGGACCGGCTTTAGCCGGGAAGAGGCCAGCTCAGGCACCGACATTTTTGCTGATAGCACCCCCCTCCCTGTGGGAGCGAGCTTGCTCGCGAATGCTTTATCCAACACGCCAGATATCCGATGGATGTACCGGCCCCTTCGTGAGCAAGCTCACTCCCACAAGTCCGTAGCGACTGATCTGCCCTCGATCTGCTCTTGATCTGCCTTGCTTTGCTTTTGATCTTTCCTACGAAGCAAGTCCAGACACCGCCAAACGCGACTTTGGTGCAGGCTGAACGCAGGTCTTGCGGAGTGGGTCGAGCCGCATGGATGCGGCGAGAGCGCCGTCAGGACATGGATGTCCGTTCGGCGCGGGCCCACGGAGCAAGGCCGGAGTGAGGGAACCCTGACGAAGGAAGGGCCAAACCAAGAGCAAGCACCCTTGGTTACTTGGGGTGCTTTTCCAAGTAACTCGCCGAAGGCGAAATGCCCGCCGTTAGGCGGGTCCACGGATCTGGACCCTAGTGAAGGAGTAACGACGGCGGCGCGCTTAAAGAGTAGGAGAATCCCACGGAACCCCGGTCACCCTGAGGAATCTAGTGCTTGCAGCCCCATCAGGATATCGCCATGTTCCAGTTCTTCGAACAACTCAGCACACGGATCGCGGCGCCGTTCGCCGGTGAGAGCAAGCGCAACAGCAAAGTCTGGCAATGCCATTGCGGGCAGTCGGTGTTTTTCCGCAACAGTCAGTGCCTGGCCTGTTCGTCTGCGCTGGGGTATCTCCCGGAGCAGAGCAAGATTGCCGCGCTGGAACCGGGCCCCGAGGCGCAGACCTGGCGTCTCACCGACGAGCCCCAGGCCGGGCTCTACCGTCGTTGCGCCAACCTCGACACAGCAGCCGCCTGCAACTGGGTGTTTCCGGCGCCGAATGCCGGAGATTTCTGCATCGCCTGTAGCCTCAACAAGACCATCCCCGACCTGTCCGTGCCGGAAAACCCCGAGCGCTGGGGCAAGATCGAGACCGCCAAGCGCCGGCTGGTTGCGCAATTGATCACCCTCGGGCTTCAAGTCATCCCGAAAAGCGTGGATGAAGAGCGTGGGCTGGCCTTCGAATTTTTGGGCGTCGACCTGGAAGGCAACCTGCCCACCACTGGGCACGCCAGTGGCCTGGTCACCCTCAACGTCGAAGAAGCCGACGATGCGATTCGCGAGAAGGTTCGCGTGCAGATGCACGAACCCTACCGCACGTTGCTTGGGCATTTCCGTCATGAGGTAGGGCATTACTACTGGGATCGTCTGATCGCCGACACTTACTGGCAAGACGGATTCCGCCACCTGTTCGGCGATGACCGCGCCAGCTACGCCGACGCCCTTGATCACCACTACCAGAACGGCGCACCCGCCGACTGGCAGCAGAATTTCGTCAGCGCTTACGCGACCATGCACCCGTGGGAAGACTGGGCGGAAACCTGGGCGCATTACCTGCACATGATGGACGCCGTCGACACCGCCCTGAGCCTGGGCATGAGCGCCCGGGACATGGACCTCGACTACCAGCCGTTCCCGCTGGAAACCTTGTACGACCCTCAGCATCCGGGCGGGCCGGCGTTTCTATCGTTCGTCAATGCGTGGATCGAGCTGGCCGGCATGCTCAACGAGTTGTCCCGCGCCATGGGCCAGGCGGATTTCTATCCGTTCGTGCTGCCGCCGGCCGTCATCACCAAACTGCATTTCATCCATTTGGTCATACAGGGTGCGGGCGGCAAGGCGGATGAAGTCCTGCACGTGCAATAAATCACCCATGTGGGTGACTGCAAATCGTCCCCTGGTACGAAGCGGTGAAAGGGAATCGCCGCTTGTCCGCGACGCCTGCATCGCACAAAAAGCGGTGGTATTTTCCCTATACATATCGTTTTGATACTACTGGCGAAGCGGTTTGCGAAGCGGTCTAAAAGGGATTTCAGTTATGGCCACCCGTGCTCCATTGCCCAAAAACGAGCGTTCCCGGCTTTCGCGCATTACCCACATGGGGCTCATCGATGCGACGGCCGACGATGTGCTCGATCACATTGTCTCGATGGTGACCCATTATTTCGAGGTGCCCATTGCCCTCGTTTCCATCGTCAGTGAGCACCGCCAGTGGTTTCGGGCACGGGCAGGCCTTGATGAGCGCGAGACGCCTCGCGATATCGCTTTTTGTGCCTACACCATCCTCAGCCATGAGGCGTTTCAGGTTCCTGACGCGATGCTTGACGCGCGCTTCAGCGATAACCCGCTAGTGACCGGGGAGCCCCACATCCGCTTTTATGCCGGCGTGCCCTTGGTGACCGCCGATGGTCTTGCCCTCGGCACGCTGTGCATCATTGACACCACGCCCCGGCCGCAACTTGATCCGCGCGACCAGGCCATGCTGGAAATGTACGGCGAGTTGGTGATGAAGCGCCTTAATAACCTGCGCAGTGCCAGCTTCGTCGATCAGCCCACGGGTTTGTTCAATCGCCTGCGTCTTGAGGAGGATCTGGAGGCGTTGCACGATCGCCGCAAACACGCGCTGGTCGCGCTGGACATGGTCGCACCGGCGTTCCTCGACAGCATCGTCAAGGCGCTGGGCTACAGCTTTGCCCAAGAGCTGGTGCGCTGCATGATCGATAACTGCCGCAGCCAGTTGCCTGCCGACACCGCGCTGTACAAAGTCAGCCCCACGCGCATCGCGCTGATCACCCGTCATGCCCGCCCCGAGCAGGCCGAGAGGGTGTTTCGGCAGTTGCTCGAGCATTTTCGTCAGCCGCTGATCTGCCGCAATATTCCCATTCAGATGGACGTCGGCATCGGTGTGCTGCCATTAGGTTTGGACCGCTGCGATGAGCGCGACTGGATTCGGCTGGTGGTCAGCGCGGCGGACGAAGCCCGGGGCAAATCGACGGGCTGGCGTTGGTACGAGCCCCATCTGGACTTCGCTCAGCAACGAGCCTTTCTACTATTGGCCGCGCTGGCCGAGGCGGTGCGCAGCCCGGATCAACTGTCGCTGGTGTATCAGCCGAGGCTGGAAGTGGCGACCGGCCGCATTGTGACCGTCGAAGCGCTGCTGCGTTGGCAACATCCCATGCTGGGTCCGATCAGCCCGATGGAATTCATTCCCCTGGCGGAAAAGACCGCGCTGATTCGCTCGCTCAGCCTCTGGGTGTTGAGAAAGGCCGTCGCCCAGGCGGTGATCTGGCAGGCGCAGGGTTACGCTTTCAAGGTCGCAATGAACGTGTCGGCCATCGACCTTGCGAATTCATCGTTCAGCGATGCGCTGTTTGAGCAGCTGTCGGTCAGCGGTCTTGATCCGAGCGGCTTCGAACTTGAGTTCACCGAAAGCGCGCTGTGCGACAACCCTGAAGTGACCCGCCTGCAGCTGGAGCGCCTGCGCGGGTTGAACATCGACATCGCCATCGATGACTTCGGCACCGGTTACAGCAACTGGACCTACCTGCGGCAACTGCCGGCCACCACGGTCAAGCTCGACAAGTCACTGGTGGAAAACATCGACAGCAATGACAAGGATCGTGGCTTGGTGGAAGCCATCGTCGATCTGGCCAGGCGCCTTGGCTATCGCGTGGTCGCGGAAGGCGCGGAAACCGAAGGCGTCTACGAAATTCTCTGCGAACTGGGTTGCCACGAAGTGCAAGGCTTCCTGGTCGCACGGCCCATGACCGTCAGCGCCCTCGAACACTGGATGAACGTCGAGCGCAGCGGCAAGGTCCGGCAGTTGCGCTCACTGGCCCATTGAGCGTTACAGCCTGAGAAGCATCAACCGCTCAACGCTGGCGTGATTCGGATCGCTTTCGGGCAATTCCTGCCAACCCAGCGTCAGGTACAGCTGGCGCGCCGGGTGATTGCCGGCCTCCACCGCCAGCATCAATTGCTCGGTGTCTGGCCATAACGCCTGCGTCAATCCGGGCAGCGCGCGCAGGCACTGCTTGCCCAGTCCCAGACCCTGAAACCGTTTATCAATCATCAGCGCGTGCAATGTGGTGGTGATGCGCGGGCGGTCACGTGCCCAGTCCGGCAGCAGCGACCTGCGCTTGAGTACGAAGAAGCCCCGGGGGGTGTCGTCGATCAGCAGCACGAAGCCTTGCCGGTCGGCGACGGGACGGGCGGTCAGCGTGTGCAAACCGCCATGGATGTCGCCGACGTGGCGGATCTGCTCGGGCAGCAGCTCGATCTCCAGCACCTGGCGCTGTTGCGTGGGGGAGAGGGAGTCGTATGGGGTGAGCGCGAAATGCATCGGTGGTTCCTGTGTCTTGCGCCTGGTGGGGTCGGGCAGGGGGAAGCCACTGGCTTGCCGGCGGTGAAAATTCAGGCCCCATTGTGCCGCATCCCGCGGTTTGTTGGCTGCGTCGTGCACACCGCGAGGGCTTGGATACGCTCAAAATCTTAATCTGAAACAAGAGGTTGTAACTTCGCGCGAGACCGGTACAATGGCGCGGCTCGCCACTGGCGAGCGTCGTTATGGTGACCCCATCGGTCCCCCCGCAACGATTACCCGTGAACCTGGTCAGAGCCGGAAGGCAGCAGCCACAGCGGGAACATTGTGTGCCGGGGTGTGGCTGGTGGGGTTGCCTCCATAACGCTCTCCTCTCTAGATTCCGCCGTTTCTTCTGCTTTTAGTAATTCCCACTGCACCGCGCATGATGCGACTGTCTGCGTCATTTGCGTTCCCCCGGCCCACCGTTTTCATTTTTCCGGAATCTTCCTTCCAATCCACTGCAACAGACCTGTTTCATGGTGATCCAGTCTTTGCGCGGGGTTCCATCTGAAGGAATTGCAATGATCACGGCTTGTAAGCCTTTGAGCTTGTTTTGCGCTGAGTTTTAGCCAGCGCTTGATCGCGCTTTGTAGGACTGTGGTGGCGTTCGTGAAAGACGTCTCTGATTCTGAAAATTTCGTTTTGATTTTGAATTGCCGGTATGGGGTCTTGGTACTACTCTGATTTTCCCGAGCAAGGAGCGAGCTATGGAATTTCTAGCGAGAGTCAACGCGTTATCGGCCAAAATCCAGCAGCAATCTGCTGCCATCCAGACTGAGGAAGCAACCAAGACAGCATTTGTGATGCCGTTCATCAATTCTGTGCTTGGATATGATGTATTTGATCCGCTGGAAGTAGTCCCAGAATACATCTGCGATGTTGGAACCAAAAAAGGGGAGAAAATCGATTACGCCATTATGAAAAATGGCGAGGTGCAAATCCTGATCGAGTGCAAAAAAATCGGCGAACCCCTTCATATCAATCATGCCGGTCAATTGTTTCGCTACTTCCACGTCACCAGTGCGCGAATTTCCATACTCACCAACGGCCGGGTCTACCGGTTTTATACCGACCTCGACGCGCCCAATAAAATGGACGACAAGCCGTTTCTGGAGCTGGATCTGCTCGATCTCGACGAACACGCCCTGCCCGAGCTGGAGAAGCTCACAAAATCCGCTTTTGACGTGGACTCCATCATCAGCGCGGCTGGGGAGCTGAAGTACGTAGGCCAGATTAAGAGGGAGATTGCCGCTCAATTCACCAAACCTGACGATGAATTTGTTAAGTTTTTCGCGGCCCGTGTTTACGAAGGAATCATCACCCAGAAAGTTCGTGAGCAATTCGCAGTGTTGACGCGAAAGGCTGCTGCGCAGTTCTTGGGCGATCAAGTCAATGACCGGCTTAAGTCCGCCATCAGTGGTCCGATCCAGCCGACATTCGCGATGGCCCCTGTTGATAGCAATCCAGCGAGTGAAACGGTGGAAGAGACAGAGGACGATCGGGTTCAAACCACGCTCGAAGAACTGGAAGGTTTCCATGTAGTTAAAGCTATCGTGAGATCGGTCGTTGACGCCAAGCGCATTGTGCACCGGGATACGCAGAGCTATTTCGGCATCCTGCTCGACGACAACAATAGGAAACCCATATGCCGGCTACATTTCAATCGGAGTCAAAAGTACATAGGTATTTTTGATCGCGAGAAAAACGAAACCCGGCATGCAATTGATTCGGTCGACGATATATATAGCTTCTCCGATCACCTGAAGGGTGTGATTTCACACTACAGCTAATTCAGTCAGTCGGTACGAGATGCCTGCGCTGGCAAATGCTTAGGTGCGTTTCCAGCGTAGGGGGCGGGCGGACGAGCTAGTGCTATCGCAATGGTGACTCACATAGTCCGCGTTTGGCATCATGCCGCGCCCCACCCAAGAATTGACATGCGCCCAATCTGGTCAGTTTAATCCGACCAGCCCGTTGCCAACCCACGCTGAACCACAGAGTTAAGGCCGTAAAGTTCCTGACGACTGCCGCTAGAATGGTCCCACTCTGGCCGGAAGCAAACGCGGGGCTGGAATCCCAGAAGTCTCATTACAAGCTGTCCTGCAATCATGCTCTCACCTCGCGCTCAGGCCGCTGGACTGTCATTCGTCTGTATATAGGTCGCTCACAACCTCCCGGCCTGATGGCGACAGGCGCACTTCGATGAACTCGTCCCCGTTTTCATCAGAAGCATTCTTACTCACTGCGTATCCCTTGGTGACCAAGTGGCGAAGTGTGTGTACATCCTCACCCTTGACCACAGATTGTCCTGCCTGCAGGGCGAGCAGATGCTTGATTTCAGCTGATAGCAATTGCATACGGTGTTCCCCTCATCAATTGGAAATCTCACCGTACAGCCTAGCCTGAGGTAGGTTTTTCTGGACGAATTAAAGAGGTCTGCGGGCCCTGATGTCAGGTTCTGCGGCAGGGCCGCCATTCAGTTTCTCAGAAGCGGTTTCAGGCGTTTCAGCCAGATTCTGCAAGCCGAACTCGGCACCGTATCGTCTGGCCCTCGACACTTGGCGCAAAGCCAATCGCCCCGACAGACCCAAATAAATCTGCCCTCCATTTGGATCAATACGATAGTCTTCGCACCATTGTCGATACGGACACCTGACTGGAACGCGATTGATGGCCCCTGATGACTATCTGGTAATGAGCAGCGCGGAGTGGGCGGGGCTGCGCGCCAGTACGCCATTGACGTTGTCCGAAGAAGACCTCGCCGCATTGCGAGGCGTGAACGAGGACATCTCGCTGGAGGATGTCGCCAACATCTACCTGCCGTTGTCGCGCCTGATCAATCTGCATGTCAGTGCTGCACGCAACCTCGACAGCATCAAGGACACCTTTCTCGGACGCCCTGCCAAACGTCAGACCTATGTGGTCGCGGTGGCGGGCAGCGTCGCGGTGGGCAAAAGTACCTTCGCCCGGGTGCTGCAGGCGCTGATGGCGCGCTGGCCGGATCATCCCCGGGTCGATCTGATCACCACCGACGGCTTTCTGCACCCCAATGCCCGGCTCGTCGCCGACGGCATCATGCACCGCAAGGGTTTTCCGGAAAGCTACGATCGCAAGCGCATGGTCAAGTTTCTCTCCGACCTCAAGGCCGGCACGCCGGAAATCACCGCTCCGGTCTATTCCCACATCAGCTACGACATCGTCCCGGACCAGTTCTTCAAGGTCAGCCAGCCCGACATCCTGATTTTCGAAGGGCTGAATGTGTTGCAGACCGAGGGCAATGACGGGCAGAAGCCGGGCAGCATCGTCTCGGATTTCTTCGATTTCTCGATCTATCTGGACGCCGAAGAAGGCGACATCGAGCGCTGGTACGTTGAGCGTTTTCTGATGCTACAACGCACCGCGTTTCGCGCGCGAGGCGCGTACTTCCGCGAGCTGGCCGACCTGCCGCCGGAGAAATCCCCGGACGCGGCGCGCAAGATCTGGCACGACATCAACCGTCCCAATCTGCTGGAAAACATCCTGCCGACCCGCGAGCGCGCCAGCCTTGTGGTGCGTAAGGCGTCGGATCATTCGGTGAAGGAACTGTGGCTACGCTGATGAGGAAGTCCATCGCGGCCGCGTCGGCGTTATTCGCGTTGTGCGTCAGCACTGGCGCTCTGGCGGACGGCAACAAGTTGCTGCTTGAATGCCAGGACGGGATCAACAGCATGAGCGGCGCCGTGGCGCAGAACGGCGTGGGTGTCGGCCATTGCGTCGGGGTCCTGCAAGCGACGATGGACACCCTGGACCTGTTCCACGAAGCGGGCGGATTGCCCCGACTGGTGTGCGTGCCCGAAGGCGGTATTCCGATGATTCAGTCGATGCGCATCATTGTGCAGTCCTTGCAGGCGCATCCCGAGAGTCTGCATCTGAATGAGTCCGTGCTGGTTGTCGCGGCGTTGAAAAACGCGTTTCCCTGCCAGTAACCCTCACGTTTTGCGCTAGCCTTTGCTTGATCCAGACGAGATGCTCCGGGTCGACCTGTGCCGCCGCGTCTGCGACGGCCTTCAGCAAGGATGCCGACGATGCGGATCAACGCACTGATTGTGTTACTGCTTACCGGTCTCGTGGCCGCCACATACGGTTTCGGGATCTACCTCTTTGCCCAACTGGTGCCGGACATGCGCGCCAGCCTGGGCTTCGATATCGCCTACGTGGGCACCATCACCGCAGCGGGGCAGGCCGGGTTTCTCGCCAGTGCGTTGCTGGCGGCATGGCTGACGCCTCACGTTGGCGGCGGTTGGGTGATTTTCGGATCGGGCGCCGTGTGTGCGCTGGCCTTGCTGCTTATGCCCTTGGCGCAGAATGTGTTTTTGATTGGCCTGCTGCTGACGATTCTGGCCGGCACGGCAGCAACGGTGTTCGTGCCGATGGTCGACGTGATCGCGAGCGCCGTGCCCTACAAATACCGCGGTATGGCCATGGGGCTGGTGTCGAGCGGCACCAGTTACGGCGTGTTCATTAACAGCCTGCTGGTGCCGTTTTATGCGCCCCAGGGCGAGTGGCGCACGGTGTGGTGGATCGTTGGGCTGATCACGGTCGTGCTGGCCGTCGGCGTGTTTCTGGTCTTCAAACGTGCGCTGCTCTTTATGCGCAACGACGAAAGTGCCAGTGATGGCGCGCCACGTGGAGGCGTTCTGCGTGAGGCGCTGCAGGGCTGGGTGTACGCAGTCTGGTCGATGAATTTTCTGATCGGCTTCTCGACCTTTCCGTTTCAGAACTACCTGTCGTCCTACTTGCGCACAGAGCTGCATTTCGGCGTCGAGTACACCGCGCAGATCTGGGCCAGCATCGGCTTCGTCGGCATGTTCAGCGGCCTGGCGCTCGGCGCGTTGTCGGACCGCATCGGCCTGCGGGCGGCGATGTTGCTGGTGTACGTCTGCGTGGCGACGGCGGCGTTGATTCTGGTCGTCGCGCCGACCGGCTACTGGCCGCTCGTGGCGGGCGTCGTGTTCGCCGTGGCCTTCTACCCGATCTTCGGACTGATCCCCGCGTACGTGTCGAAGATGGCGTCCCGCGCGGCGCTGGCCGTGACCATCTTCGGCATCGCCAACATCATGCAAGGCGTCGGCGGCATGCTCGGCAATTACTGCGCCGGGCTATTGGCGAGCGTCAGCGGTTCGTTCGTTGCGGTGTATGGGGTGATTGCGGGGGTCGCGGTGGTGCTGGCGGTGTTGACGGTTTGCTTGCCGAACGAGCCCGGCGGTCGGCAGGCGGCTTGATTACACATAAGATCAGCCCACCTGCCAGCGATGGTTGCGCGCGCGGCTACACTGGAACGAGCTACGCCGGAAACTGCAGCGCGTTGCTCAGATCACCCATCGGCGTCTGACCCCGTGCCGCCATGGCGTTGTCGCGCCCGGTCAATCCTTCCAGTTTCTCCAGACCATGCACCCGCGTAATCAGACGCAGGATCGAGGCGGTGTCGTACACCGTGTGGTCGACCGTGCCCTTGCGCGCGAACGGTGAGATGACAATCGCCGGCACCCGCGTGCCCGGGCCCCAGCGATCGCCCTTCGGCGGCGCGACGTGGTCCCACCAGCCGCCGTTTTCATCGACGGTGATGACGATCACCATGTTTTTCCACTGCGGGCTGTTGCGCAGCACTTTGATGGCGCGATCGATATGTCGATCACCCGCAGCCACGTCGGCGTAACCGGCGTGCATGTTGAGGTTGCCCTGAGGTTTGTAGAAGGTCACCGCGGGCAGCTTGCCGGCCTCGGCATCGGCGAGGAATTTATTGGTGCTCGACTCATCCCCCAGGCCACCGTCGCGCAAACGCTTGTGGCGCTCGCCCGGGTTTTCCGGCCCTTGCTGTTTGAAGTAGTTGAAGGGCTGGTGGTGGTACTGGAAGTTCGGGATCTTCGGGATGCCGGTCGAGTCCTTGTACTCGTCCAGCGTCACCTGCCAGGCGCCGGCGTACCAGGCCCAGTCGACGTTCTTCTTCGACAGCTTGTCGCCGATGTGGTCATGGGTTTGCGGCACCAGCACGTTGGCCAGCCCCGGCTGCGAATAGTCCGGTTTCTCCTTGTCCCGCAGCCAGGTCGGCCAGTAGGGCGGGGCCATGGTGTTGACGCCGTAACCGTCCGGCGTCAACGCGCTCGGGCCGAATTGCGGCGGGCCGGTCATGGCGCTGGCGGGTGACTTCTCCAGCGGTTTGAGCCGGTAGTCCAGCGGATCGCTGCTTTCCAGCACGGCGATCTGTGACTTGGCGGGGGAGTTTGCCGCATCCGGATAAAAGGGCGCACGGGCCGAGATCAGGTACTGGTGGTTGAGAAACGAACCGCCGAAAGCGCCCTGGAAGAAGTTGTCGCAGAGCACGAACTCTTTGGCGACGTCCCACAGGCGCAGGGAATATTGGGTCTGGGCGTAGTAGCCCATGGTCAGGCCGCCGGAGTCTGCCCAGGCAACGAAAGCGTCGTTCTTGCCACCGTTGATCTGCATCTGGTTCTGGTAGAACACGTGCCACAGGTCGCGGGTAACGACGCTCAATGGCAGGTCTTCGCCGCTCGGGCCTTTGAGGGGGAAGGGCGCGTTGGGCAGGTTTTCCTGATACTGCACGCCCGTCGCGTAGGTGACGCCGTCGACGCTTTGCGGGCCGATCTGGCAGACGCCCCCCCAGCACTGCGGCAGGCTGTCGAGGACCTTGCCGTCACGGTCGCGCTGGCGGTATTGCTCGGGTTTCACGGCTGAAAGCGGGTGCTCAACGCCCGGGAAATTGGCGAACAGGTTATTGAAGCTGCGGTTCTCACCGTAGATCACCACGATGGTTTTGATGTTGTCCTGCAGCGCTTTGTCCAGCGCCGGGCCGGTCAACAGGGTGTCCGTCGCAGGCTTGCCTTCAGGGGCTGCTTCGGCCGCGCCCACCACACCGCTGAGGGTCGCGCCGGCGCCCAGTACCGCGACGCCGCCGAGGAAGCGTCGACGGCTGCCATCCACCGGTGTCTGGGGGGCCGAAGCCTGTGCGGGATCTTCCGGTTTCTTGGTCATGGCGGGCGCTCGCAGGTCGAGTTGTTACAACATGTGTCGCCGGAGCCTAGCGAGGGAACATGACGGGATTGCTACAGCGATAGGCGACATCAAATTTGCGGTGTGCCACCTAATGCCTTCCCGGCTAAAGCCGGTCCCACTGAGTGCGCGCGATCTTTTAGTGGGACCGGCTTTAGCCGGGAAGAGGCCAGTGTGTACGCCATCAGTCTTGCGGTGTGACGCCTGACGCTTTCCCGGCTAAAGCCGGTCCTACGATCGGCGCCAGCCCCACAATCGAAAGTCGCAGGCAGTCTCACAACAGGAAAGCGGCGCAGCCTCAATACGGGTCGTCGGGGTTGCCCGAATGCACCTGATACCGCTCGACAATCCGCTCGATCTCCCCGGACATCTTCATCCTCAGCAGCGTGCGCATGATGCGTTGCGCGGGTACGCTCGGGTCGTTGCGCGCGACGCAACCCACGGGCTGTTCATCGATAACCCACACCGCCCTGAGTTTCTCGTCGGCTTTCTGGTCGCGGTTGTACCAGTCCAGCGACCACTGGGTGTCCACGGCGTATCGGTAGCGATGGGCCGAGAGCTTTTGCAGGACCTGCTCCTGGAGTCTGGCGTCTTCGCGGATCAAATCGCGCGTGGCGAACAGTGGGTCCAGCACCGGGTAGGCATAGCCCAGCACGGTGCCGATGTGATCGCCGAGAATCGCGCTCAACTGAAAGGGTGCGGTGTCGTAGGCACTGCCGACCAGCACGTTGCGCTGGGTCAGCAGTGGCAGGCTCCAGGTGTAGTCGCCCGACATGTCCGGCAACCAGGACTGCGCGGCGTAACAGCGCACATCGACGTCACCGCGCTCGGTCGCCGCCTGCACCCGAAGCCGTGGATACACGCGATATTCGGCAGTCTGGCCGATCTGCCGGGCCAGGCTTTCCATGATGTCGAAAAGAATGCCGGTCTCAGGTCCGTCGGGACCCACTTGCATCAGCGGCATCGACCAACTGTCGGCCACGGCGAAACGCAGGGGCGGGCCTTGCGCCGCAGCAGGTGCGCTCAGTAACTCCACGGCGCCCAAAAGTCCCAAGCCACTCACCCACACTCGCATCCGGATCCCTCGAAGTAACAGTGCGACGCTTCAAGCCTGCTGTGTCTTCGGAATCCAGGTGCGGAACCTTATGGGGGAACCATCTCGCGGAGCCGTCTTGCGGAGCCAGGCCAGCCATCATAAAGCGAAAGCAGCGGACATCAGATGCAATTTTGCCCCTGCTCCGCTAGCATTGGCGGTCTTCCGCAACCCAGTCGCGACGGTTTTCAATGAGTTATCAGGTTCTTGCACGTAAATGGCGTCCGCGCTCGTTCCGCGAAATGGTCGGCCAGACCCATGTGCTCAAGGCCTTGATCAACGCGCTGGACAGTCAGCGCCTGCACCACGCCTATTTATTCACCGGCACGCGAGGGGTCGGCAAGACCACCATCGCGCGGATCATCGCCAAGTGCCTTAACTGTGAAACCGGCATCACGTCAACGCCCTGCGGCGAATGCTCGGTGTGCCGCGAAATCGACGAAGGCCGGTTTGTCGACCTGATCGAGATCGACGCCGCCAGCCGCACCAAGGTCGAAGACACCCGCGAGCTGCTCGACAACGTGCAATACGCCCCCAGTCGCGGCCGCTTCAAGGTCTACCTGATCGACGAAGTGCACATGCTCTCCAGCCACTCGTTCAATGCGTTGCTCAAAACGCTGGAAGAGCCGCCGCCCTACGTCAAGTTCATCCTCGCCACCACCGATCCGCAGAAGCTGCCGGCGACCATTCTGTCCCGCTGCCTGCAGTTCTCCCTGAAAAACATGACGCCCGAGCGTGTGGTCGAGCACTTGACCCACGTCCTTGGCGTGGAAAACGTTCCGTTCGAAGACGACGCGCTGTGGCTGCTGGGTCGCGCGGCCGATGGCTCGATGCGTGACGCCATGAGCCTGACCGATCAGGCAATTGCTTTCGGCGAAGGCAAAGTGTTGGCGGCCGACGTGCGCGCCATGCTCGGCACGCTGGATCACGGCCAGGTGTTCGACGTGCTGGCTGCGCTGATCGAGGGCGATGCCCGCTCGCTGCTTGAAGCCGTGCGCCATCTGGCCGAACAGGGCCCGGACTGGAGCGGCGTGCTCTCGGAGATTCTCAACGTATTGCACCGGGTCGCCATCGCCCAGGCGCTGCCTGAAGGGGTCGATAACGGCCACGGTGATCGCGATCGCGTACTGGCGCTGGCGCAGTCATTGCCCGCCGAAGACGTGCAGTTTTACTACCAGATGGGCCTGATCGGTCGCCGCGATCTGCCGTTGGCGCCGGACCCCCGTGGCGGCTTTGAGATGGTGCTGCTGCGCATGCTGGCGTTCCGGCCCGCAGACGCCGACAACGCGCCGACGCAACCGTTAAAGTCAGTGGGGATCAACCCGGCCACGGTTGATTCCCGGACAGCGGTGGCGCGTTCAGCATCCGCAGCACCCCATCCTGTCACTGCCCCGTCGCCAGCGCCTGTTATCGCCAAGCCTGCTCCGGTGGCCGTGCCCGACGCTCAACCTGCGAAGGCAAAGGCTGAGGAAGAGATCGACCTGCCCTGGAACGAGCCGAAGGTCGCACCGCCAGCCCCTGCAGCAGAGCCTGAACCAGAGCCGTCTTCGCAGCCCGCTTCCGAATCCGTCGCCGAGATTCCCGAGCCCGTCCTCGACACCGTGGCCGAGCAGCCTGATCTGACGCCAATGCCGGCGCCGGTCCCCGCGAGCCCTGTGCCGGAAGCGCCCGAAGTCGAGTCGTCAGAGCAACGGCAAGCCGCCGCCGACGCCGTGACACTGCAGATGATCGAGCACGTGCCCGACGCGACGCCTTACGTGCCGGCGCCCATGGACCGCGACGACGAGCCGCCGCCCGATGACGACTACAACGAACCGGACATCGACATCGATCCGGCGTCGTTCGCCTATCTCGATGACCTGGCCCACGAAGCGGTCGAAGCGGTGGAGAAGGAGCCCGAGCTGTTGCCGGCTTCCAAGCCTGCCACCGGGCTGGCGGCGGACTGGCTTGAGCTGTTCCCGAAACTGCCGATTTCCGGCATGACCGGCAGCATCGCCGCCAACTGCACGCTGATTTCGGTGGAGGGCGACAACTGGCTGCTGCACTTGGATCCGGCCCACAGCGCGCTGTTCAACTCGACGCAGCAGCGCCGTCTGAACGACGCGCTGAACCAATACCATGAACGCACCCTCAACCTGAGTATCGAACTGATCAAGCCCGAGCAGGAAACCCCGGCTCAGGCAGCGGCGCGTCGGCGTGCCGATCGGCAGAAGCAGGCCGAAGCGGCGATTCACGGCGATCCGTTTATCCAGCAGATGATGCAGCAGTTCGGTGCGTCGATTCGCGATGACACAATTGTTCCGGTGGATGCGCCGACCCAGGCTTAAGTCCACGCCCGATGATTCCCGGGGGCGCTAAGCTGATAGGGCGCCCCTTATTGTTCAACGACTTTCTATCCAATGACTTCCGAGGAGTAACTCCCATGATGAAAGGTGGCATGGCAGGCCTGATGAAGCAGGCTCAGCAGATGCAGGAAAAAATGGCCAAGATGCAGGAAGAGCTGGCCAACGCTGAAGTGACCGGCCAGTCTGGCGCCGGTCTGGTCAGCGTGGTCATGACCGGGCGTCATGACGTCAAGCGCGTCAGCCTGGACGACAGCCTGATGCAGGAAGAGAAGGAAATTCTCGAAGACCTGATCGCCGCAGCCGTCAACGACGCTGTGCGCAAGATCGAAGCGGCCAGCCAGGAAAAGACCGCCAGCATGACCGCCGGCATGCAACTGCCGCCGGGCATGAAGATGCCGTTCTGATCGGACCGCTGTAGCGACACCCGAATGCCAGGCCCTCGCGCCTGGCATTTTTGTTTGCGGACGGCACCAAGACCGCCCGCATTACGCGCGTCATATGGAATCCCACATTCGACCGAACCCGTCCCGCCGCCCACGGTCTGCTTTCTATACCCTCGCAACCCTTCATCATGGAGCCCAATCCGATGACTCAAGAATTGATCCTCAACCAGCGTGTGGTCCTGGCATCCCGTCCCCAGGGCGCACCGACCCCGGAAAACTTCCGACTCGAGCGCGAGGCGCTGCCGGACTTGCAAGACGGCCAGGTGCAATTGCGCACGCTCTATCTGTCCCTCGACCCCTACATGCGCGGTCGCATGAGCGACGCCCCGTCCTACGCGGCGCCGGTAGAGATCGACGCGGTCATGGAAGGCGGTGCGGTCAGCGTGGTCGAGCAGTCGCGCAACCCGAAGTTCAAGGAAGGCGATCTTGTCGTGGGCCAAACCGGCTGGCAGACCCACAGCATTTCCGATGGCAGCAACCTGTTGATGGCGCCGAAGGATTTGCCCAGCCCGTCCATGGCGGTGGGCGTCCTCGGCATGCCGGGCATCACCGGTTACATGGGCTTGATGGACATCGGCAAGCCGAAAGCGGGCGAGACCCTGGTCGTCGCGGCAGCTTCCGGGGCGGTCGGCTCGGTGGTCGGCCAAGTGGCCAAGCTCAATGGCCTGCGGGTGGTGGGCGTTGCCGGTGGCGAGGACAAATGCCGTTATGTGGTCGACGAGCTGGGCTTTGATGCTTGCATCGACCACCGCAGCGACGACTTCGCCGAGCAGTTGAAGGCGGCCGTCCCGAACGGCATCGACATCTATTTCGAGCTGGTCGGCGGCAAGGTGCTGGAATCGGTCATACCGCTGCTCAATGAGCGTGCGCGGGTGCCTCTGTGCGGCCTGATCGCCCATTACAACGCCCAGAGCGAGCCAGAAGGGGCGAATCGGCTGCCGCTGCTGATGCGCACGCTGCTGACCAAGCGCGCGAAGATTCAGGGCTTCATCGTCTACGAGGAGTACTACCACCGTCTGGACGAGTTCATGCAGGCCATGATTCCGCTGGTGAAAGACGGCAAGGTGAAGTTCCGCGAAGACGTGGTGGAAGGCTTGGAGAACGCGCCGGATGCGTTCATTGGCCTGCTCGACGGCAAGAACTTCGGCAAGCTGGTGGTCAAGGTCTCATGACCCTGATTTGACGGTAATCGGAGGCGCGGGTATAAACCGCGTCTCGTGTTTTTGTCGGACGTTTCTCCAATGAGCTTCAGCCCCCTGATTCGCCAGTTGATCGACTCCCTGCGCATTCTCCCCGGCGTCGGTCAGAAAACCGCCCAGCGCATGGCGTTGCAGCTGCTGGAGCGCGATCGCAGTGGTGGCTCGCGTCTGTCCCAGGCGCTGAGTCAGGCGATGGAAGGCGTTGGTCACTGCAAACAATGCCGCACCCTCACAGAAGAAGAACTCTGCCCGCAATGCTCGGACGTCCGGCGCGACGACACGCTGCTCTGCGTGGTCGAGGGCCCGATGGACGTGTATGCGGTGGAGCAGACTGGGTACCGCGGGCGTTATTTCGTGCTCAAGGGCCACTTGTCGCCGCTGGATGGTCTGGGGCCTGAAGCCATTGGCATCCCGCAACTGGTCGCGCGGATCGAAGAGCAGGGCTCGTTCACCGAAGTCATCCTCGCCACCAACCCGACGGTCGAAGGCGAAGCCACGGCGCACTACATTGCTCAGCTACTGACCAACAAAGGCCTGGTCACTTCGCGCATTGCCCACGGCGTGCCGCTGGGTGGCGAGCTGGAACTGGTCGACGGCGGCACGCTGGCGCACTCGTTCGCAGGGCGCAAGCCGATTCAGTTGTAGGTAAGTTCCCTGTCTTCAGTACGCCCCCTGTCTTGCAGCGACTGCAGGACCTGTAGGAGCGAGATTGCTCGCGAAGGTAGCCTTCCTACCGCTAGATATCTGGCGGCGGTACCGGCCTCTTCGTGAGCAAGCTCGCTCCCACAATATCGTGTTCGCTCAGGAGCAGCAGTGTCAGCTGGCCTGACGTCTGGTGCTGTGATCAGACGTCCACGGGTGGCTTCTTACTTATCCGTCAACGCAAACTGGGTCAAACAGAACGTCGGGATTTCCATGTCGCGCAGGCGTTGTGAACCGCCCAGCTCAGGCAGGTCGATGATCGCAGCGGCTTCGTGAACCTTGGCGCCCATGCGGCGGATCAGGTTGGCGGCGGCGACCAGGGTGCCGCCGGTGGCGATCAGGTCATCGAACATCACCACTGAATCCCCGTCGCACAAGCTGTCAGCGTGGACTTCCAGCAGCGCTTCGCCGTATTCGGTCTGATAGGCCTCGGCCAACACGTCCGCCGGTAATTTCCCCTGCTTGCGAAACAGCACCAGCGGTTTGTTCAGTTCGTAGGCGACGATCGAGCCGATGAGAAACCCGCGCGCGTCCATGGCGCCGACGTGCGTGAACTCGGCATCGATGTACCGCTGGATGAAGCTGTCGATGACCAGGCGCAGGGCCTTGGGTGACTGGAACAGCGGGGTGATGTCACGGAAAATCACGCCGGGCTTGGGGAAGTCCACCACAGGGCGGATGAGGGATTTGATGCTGACTTCGTCGAAAATCATAAGGATCTCGGGCAGGACATGACTCAAAAGACGCCAGTCTAAGCCCGCCCGGGCCATGATGCATCAGCTTTCCAGCGATCCTCCGGCCAGCGCACAGAGCTGAATCGGATCGAGGATCTGGATTTCCTTGCCCTCGGCGGCGATCAACTCGTTCTGCTGAAAGCGGGTGAACACCCGGGACACGGTTTCCACCGCCAGCCCCAGGTAATTGCCGATCTCGTTGCGCGACATGCTCAGGCGGAACTGGTTTGCCGAGAAGCCGCGGGCGCGGAAGCGGGCGGAGAGGTTGACCAGAAACGTGGCGATGCGCTCGTCGGCGGTTTTCTTCGAGAGCAGCAGCATCATCTGTTGGTCATCGCGGATTTCCCGGCTCATCACCCGCATCAACTGGCGACGCAATTGCGGCAGTTGCACCGACAACTCGTCCAGTCGTTCGAAGGGGATTTCGCACACCGATGTGGTCTCAAGGGCCTGCGCCGTGACGGGATACGCCTCGGCGTCCATCCCGGACAGCCCGACCAGCTCGCTGGGCAGGTGAAAGCCGGTGAGTTGTTCTTCGCCGCTGTCACTGAGGCTGAAGGTTTTCAGCGCGCCGGAACGCACGGCGTAGACGGAATTGAAAGTGTCGCCCTGGCGAAACAGGAAATCGCCTTTCTTCAAGGGGCGGCCGCGTTTGACGATTTCGTCCAGCGCATCCATGTCTTCCATGTTCAATGAAAGCGGAAGGCACAACGGGGCCAGGCTGCAATCCTTGCAGTGAGCCTGGGTGTGAGCGCGGAGTTTGACTGGCTCAGACATCGGGTAATTCCTTTTGCAGAAACACACATAAGTCGTAAGGGTAACTCAGCGGTCAGCCCTGCGACTACCACGCGCCTTCCATGGCCAGAAATGATTCCTCCGCGCCAGGCGGAAAGTTCCTGTATCACTTGGGCCTATATCACCCGGGAAAAGCGCTGACGGTTCTGCGCGGCCAAATACGCGTCGAACACCATGCAGATCGAGCGCACCAGCAGACGCCCCGCCGGGGTGACGGTGATACCTTTCGGGTCCAGATGAATCAGCCCATCCGTGGCCATGGTCAGTAACTGAGGCCACTGCTCTCGGAAATGTTCTCGAAAGTGAATGGAAAATTCGTTCTCGACAGGGGCGAAATCCAGGCGGAAGTGGCAGATCAGTTGGCTGATGATGGTACGCCGCAGCTGATCGTCCTCGGTGCAACGCAGACCGCGCTTGGTTGCCAGTTGGTCGCTGGCCAGCAAGGTCTGGTACTCGGTGAGGTCGCTGGTGTTCTGGGCGTACAGGTCGCCGATCTGGCTGATGGCCGAGACGCCAAGACCGATCAGATCGCAGTGGCCATGGGTGGTGTACCCCTGAAAATTGCGCTGCAGCGTGCCTTCTTCTTGAGCGATCGCCAAGTCGTCATCGGGCAGGGCGAAGTGGTCCATGCCGATGTAGCGATAGCCTGCGCCGGTCAACTGTTCGACGGTGCGCTGGAGCATCTCCAGCTTGTGCTCCGGGCCGGGCAACTGAGCGATGTCGATGCGCCGCTGGGGCATGAAGCGCTCGGGGAGGTGGGCGTAGTTGAACACCGAAAGCCGGTCGGGCTGCAGCGCAATCACCTGCTCGACGGTGCGGGCAAAACCCTCTGGCGTCTGCAGCGGCAGACCGTAGATAAGGTCGATGTTCACCGAGCGAAACTGCAGGGTGCGCGCGGCTTCGACGATGGCGCGGGTTTCTTCAAGGCTCTGCAAACGGTTGATCGCCCGCTGTACCAGCGGATCGAGGTCCTGCACGCCGAGGCTGACGCGGTTGAAGCCCAGCTCGCGCAACAGGCCCATGGTCGACCAGTCCGCCTCACGCGGGTCGATCTCGATGCCGTAGTCGCCGGAGTGGTCGTCCAGCAGAGTGAAGTGCTGGCGCAAATGGGCCATGAGCTGGCGCAGTTCGACGTGACTGAGAAAGGTCGGGGTGCCGCCGCCGAAGTGCAGTTGCTCCACCACCTGACGGTCATCGACATGGGCGGCGATCAGGCTGATCTCGCGCTCCAGGCGCTGGAGATACGCCTGCGAGCGGCTGCGGTCCTTGGTGATGACTTTGTTGCAGGCGCAGTAGTAGCAAATGTTGGCGCAGAACGGGATGTGCACGTAAAGCGACAACGGCCGCGACGCTTTACGACTGTCGCGCAGTGCATGCAACAGTTCGAAGGCGCCAACCTGCGAATGAAATTGCACGGCGGTGGGGTAGGACGTGTAACGGGGCCCCGCCAGATCGTAGCGGCGGATGAGTTCGGAGTCCCAACGAAGGTCGTCGAGCATGGGGGCATTCCCGATGAGGATGGCGGTGCGGGAAGTGTAGGGAGCGCGCAGATCAAGGCGTTGATCTGGGTCAATGGATGGGAGGGTGGGATTTCTCGTGGACCATGCCTGAATGATCCATGGCGGGATTCATTTCGTGATTCATTGTGTGAGGCGTGTGCCCCATCAGCCACTGTTGATGAGGGCCGGGGAGTGTCCACAGGCCGAACAGAATCACCAGCACGCCACCGGCCACGCGCACGCTCCTTCGGCGGAGCAGGGCGGTGATGCGCTCGGCGGCCAGCCCCGTGGCGAGCAGCACCGGCCAGGTACCGACCCCGAACGCGAGCATCAGCAATGCGCTGTGCAGTGCATTGCCCTGGCTCGCCGACCAAAGCAAGGTGCTGTAAACCAGCCCGCACGGCAGCCAGCCCCATACCGCGCCCAGCAGTAACGCCCGGGGCGTCGTCGACACCGGCATCAAGCGGCGCGCCAGCGGTTGCAGGTAACACCAAACCCCGCGGCCCAGACCTTCGATGCGGGTCAGGCCGCTCCACCATCCGGCCAGGTACAAGCCCATGGTAATCATCAGCAACCCCGCGATCACCCGCAACAGCATCGTCCCCGAGCTGTTGGCGACGGCCCAGCCGAGCATGCCTGTGAGCAATCCCGCGCAGGCGTAGCTGAAAACACGTCCGACGTTGTAGGCCACCAGCAGACGCAGGCGTCGTCCGCGTTGCTCCTCGGGGATGGCAAAGGTGAGCGCGCCCATCAGACCGCCGCACATGCCCAGGCAATGACCGCCGCCGAGCAGGCCAAGGACGAGGGCGGAGAGGAGTTGGGGGAGGAGGTCATGCATAGGCGTCATTTATCATCCGCTTTCTCTTTCCCTGCCGCGTCATCCACCCCGGCCTTGTGCCCTGGATCTTGATCGTCGAACAGAATGCTGTGGGCCGGGCCGTCGAGGTCGTCGTACTGGCCGCTGTCCACTGCCCAGAAAAAGACGTAAATCGCCACCGCCACAATCAGCAGCGCCACCGGAATCATGATGTAGAGCGCAGGCATCGGGCCTCCGGGGTGGGTCGTGCATTCATGGGGTCACCGTCTGATGGGCAGGTAGGGACTCTGCAGAAAGCCGCTTTGTCCGTGTCAGCCGCAAGGCATTCAACACCACCACCAGCGAACTCACCGACATCCCCGCCGCCGCCCACAACGGTGTGACCCAACCCATCGCCGCGAAGGGCAGCACCAGGCCGTTGTACAACCCGGCCCACGCCAGATTTTCCAGAATGATCCGCCGTGTGCGCCGAGCGAGGCCAAGCGCCTCCACCAACACCTGCAGACGGTTCGACAACAACACCGCATCGGCGCTGGTCTTGGCCAGATCGGTCGCCGAACCCATGGCGATGCTGATGTCGGCTGCTGCCAGCACCGGCACATCGTTAACCCCGTCGCCAATCACCAGGATGGTCCGGCCCTCGGCGCGCAGCCGTTGAAGAATGGCGAGCTTGTCATCCGGCCGCAGGCTGCCTCGCGCGTCATCGATCTGTAGCTGAGCAGCGACGCTGGACACCATGGGCGAGCTGTCGCCGGACAACAGCAAGGTCTTCCAGCCGCGTTGTTTGCATGCTTCGACCAGGGCAGCCGCGTCGTCCCGCATCCGATCATCCAGCACCAGCCAGGCGAGGGCCTGTGTGTCATCCCCCAGCAACAACCACTGACCGGGCTCGTCGGGCATCCATGGCACGGCGACGCCACTCAAGGCGCAGACAAACGCGGGCTGACCGATACGTAACGGGCGCCCATCAACGACGCCTTCAAGGCCTAGCCCCGGCGTGGCGACAACCCCCTCGGCAGTCAGCGGCGTTTTCCCGAACGCCCGGGCAATCGGATGTTCGGAGCGACTTTCCAGGGCCGCCGCCAGGCTCAAACAGTCGTCACTGCTCAGCGCGCCGAGGCTGCGAATGGCTCTTAGCGTCAGGCGACCTTCCGTCAGCGTGCCGGTCTTGTCGAAGATCACCGTGTCGATTCGGTTCAGCCCTTCCAGCACATGGCCGCGGGTCAGCAACAATCCGAGCCTGTGCAGCGTGCCGGTGGCGGCGGTCAGGGCGGTCGGGGTCGCCAGCGACAAGGCGCACGGGCAGGTGGCGACCAGCATCGCCAGCACAATCCAGAACGCGCGAGCGGCATCGAGCTCCCACCAGACCACGCCGACACACGCCGCCAGCACCAGCGAAATCAGCAAAAACCACTGCGCCGCGCGGTCCGCCAACTGCGCAAGGGGCGGCTTCTCCGATTGGGCACGCTCCAGCAATCGGACGACGGCAGAGAGCCGTGTGTCAGCGCCGAGGGCAAGGACTTCTACTGTCAGCACGCTTTCCACATTGGCGGTGCCGGCGGTGACGGCGTCTCCCACCTCGCGTGGCTGAGGCAGGTACTCGCCAGTGAGCAGCGATTCGTCGATGCTCGACCGACCCGCGATGATTCGGCCGTCTGCCGGCAACATCGCGCCGGGGTGTACCACCACGTGATCGAGCAAACGCAGTTGATCAGTCAGGATGCGCTCGGTCTGGCCGTCCGCGCTCAGGCGCAGGCAGGACGCCGGCAGCAGATTGACCAGTTGCGCCGTCGCGGCGCTGGTGCGCTCCCGGGCGCGGCGTTCAAGGTAGCGGCCGGTGAGCAGGAACAGCGCGAACATGCCGACCGCGTCGAAATACAATTCGCCAACCCCGGTGCCCGCCGTCCAGAGGCCTGCGAGGTACGCCGCGCCGATCGCCAGCGACACCGACACATCCATCGTGAGATGACGGGCGCGCAGGTCGCGCAGCGCCCCTTTGAAGAACGGCGCACAGCTATAAAACACGATGGGTGTCGTCAGAAACATCGCCACCCAGCGCAGGATCGTATGCATCTCGGGGCTGAGGTCGATGTTGAATTCAGGCCAGGTCGCCATGGTCGCCATCATCGCCTGAAACCACAGCAACCCGGCGACGCCCAGTTGACGCAGGCTGCGGCGGTTTTCCCGGGCCAGCTGCTCGGTCGCCTTGTCCGCCTGATAAGGGTGGCCGGCGTAACCGATGCTGCGCAGCTCGGCCAACACCTCGCTCAGGGGCATTGACTGGTCTCGCCAGCGCAGGTGCAGGCGGTGATTGGACAGGTTCAGCCGCGCCTCGACCACGGCGGGCAACGTGCGAAGATGCCGTTCGATCAGCCAGCCGCAGGCCGCGCAAGTAATGCCTTCGATCATCAGCGTGGTTTCGGCGACATCGCCGTCATCGTCGTGCCCATGGCGGACAAAGGGCGCCTGCACGTCGGGACGATCAAAGAGGGTTTGTTCGTCGGCCAGAGGCGTCGGCAACACTTGGGGATTGACCGACGCTTCGCTGCGATGCAGGTAATAGCTTTCCAGGCCGCCGACGACGATGGCGTGGGCCACGGCCTGACAACCGGGGCAACAGAACTCCCGCGCCTCACCCAGCACCGAAGCGACGAAGCGCCCGCCCGGCGGGACCGGCAGCGTGCAGTGGTAACAAGACCGCAGGGCTTTTATCTCTGTGGCCGTCATTTGAGTGGCGTCCACGTCAATGCCTGCCCGCGCCCTGAATAGGCTCGTCGCCCAGGGTCAGTGGCTGCCCGGTAACGATCCGCTCTTCCTCGAACAGGCGCCAGGTCTGGGCGTTTTCCACCCCCAGCAATTCGACGAAGCGCCGGCCTTCAACCCTGTCGCTCAACTGCCCGACGTAACGCCCCGGCTGCGAAGGATTACGCGCCAACACGATTTTACGGTCCTTGTCCGGCTGGGTCGGGGAGATCAGGTTCAGCACCATGGTTTCCGGCTGGCTGGCGCCGCTCAGTTGCACATCCACTTCGCCGGTCAGCTCGTCAAGGCCCACTAGGGCTTGCAGGTTGAGGGACTGAGCCAGCAACTCGCGATCGAGGGAGCGGTTGATGCCTTTCCCGGCCTCGTAATAGTTGTCGGTGACGAGGTTGTCCGGGTGGGTCACGGCGATGGTGACCATCGCCGCGGTCAACGACACCGAGCAGGTCAGGATGCCGATGATGATCCATGGCCATAGCTGCCGGTGCCAGGGACGTGCTGCGGTGACTGCGGTCATTTCCGACTTCTCTCAGCGAATGGACGGGCCGATGAAACGGCTCTTGGCGTGGACTTCGGTGTCGCTGTGCTCGATCTCCCTGAGGCTGAAACTGACCTCGTTGGTGCTCGACGGCAGCTGCTCCGGCGCGACCGACAGCTGCACCGGCAGGCTGACGATTTCGCCCGCCGGCACCCTGATCTCGCGACGGCCTTGCAGCTTCAGGTCCGGCAGCCCGGTAGCGTCGAGCAGGTAGGTGTGGTCGACCTGGTCCTTGTTCATGACCTTCAGGCTGTAGACGTTTTCGATCCGGCCGTCAGCGTTTTCCCGGTACAGCATGCGGTCCTTGCTGACGTCCAGACCCACCAGCGAGCGGGTGAGAAACGCGGCGGTGAGCCCGCCGATCATCACCAGCAACACCAGGCCATAGCCGATCAACCGCGGCCGCAGTGTATGGGTTACCTGACCGGAAAGGTTGTGCTCGGTGGTGTAACTGATCAAACCGCGCGGGTAGTCCATCTTGTCCATGATCGAGTCGCAGGCATCAATGCACGCCGCGCAACCGATGCACTCGATCTGCAAGCCGTCGCGGATGTCGATGCCGGTGGGGCAGACCTGCACGCACATCGTGCAATCGATGCAGTCGCCCAGGCCTTCAGCCTTGTAATCCGTGTCCTTTTTGCGCGCACCCCGTGGCTCGCCGCGCCGTGGGTCGTAGGAAACGATCAGGGTGTCCTTATCGAACATCACGCTCTGGAAGCGCGCGTAGGGGCACATATGGATACAGACCTGTTCCCTTAGCCAACCGGCATTGGCGTAGGTGGCGAGGGTGAAGAAGCCGACCCAGAAATACGACCAGCCGTCGGCCTCGCCGGTGAAGAAGTCCGCCAGCAGCTCGCGGATGGGCGAAAAGTAGCCGACGAAGGTCAGGCCGGTGACCAGGCCGATCAGCAGCCACAGGCCGTGCTTGGCACTCTTGCGCGCGAACTTGTTGGCGTCCATGGGCGCCTTGTCGAGCTTGATGCGCTGGTGGCGGTCGCCTTCGGTGACCTTTTCGCACCACATGAACACCCACGTCCACACGCTTTGGGGGCAGGTATAGCCGCACCAGACGCGCCCGGCGAACACGGTAATGAAGAACAGCCCGAACGCGCTGACGATGAGGATGCCCGACAACAGAATGAAGTCCTGCGGCCAGAACGTCGCGCCGAAGATGTAGAACTTGCGCGCCGGCAGGTTCCACCACACCGCCTGATGCGCGCCCCAGTTGAGCCAGACCGTGCCGAAATACAGCAGGAACAGCACAACGCCGCCGCCCATGCGCAGGTTACGGAAGAAACCGGTGAACGCGCGGGTGTAGATCTTCTCCCGCGAGGCATACAGGTCAACGGTGTCGCCGTCCTTTTCAGTCGGCGGCGTGACGTTGTGCAGCGGAATCTGATTGCTCATGGCAGCGTCCTACGCCCTTCGGGCCGAATCATCAGCGTGTGCGACGGCGATATCCTTCACTCGGAGTTTGCCGCCGGTTCGTCCCCATGGGACAGGCTATACACGTAAGCCGCCAGCAGGTGCACCCGATCGTTTCCTTGCAGCAAGGCCTGTGCCGGCATCTGGCCCTGGCGACCGTACTGAATGGTCTGTTGCAGCTGGGCAAAGCTTGCGCCGTAGATGAACGCGCCGGGGTGGGTCAGGTCTGGCGCGCCCAATGCGGCAACGCCCTTGCCCTGCGGGCCGTGGCAGGCGACGCAGGTGGTGGCGTAGATTTTCTGGCCCGCCGCCGGATCGGCGTTCGCACCAGCCGGCAGCGTGTGGCCGTTCAGCTGGGTCAGCACGTAAGCCGACACGTCCCGCACGCCCTGATCGCCGATCACCGCACCCCACGCCGGCATCACGGCATGACGGCCGTTCATGATGGTGGTTTTGAGGCTCTGCGGATCACCGCCCCAGCGCCAGTCGGCGTCGGTCAGGTTAGGAAAGCCGTAGGCGCCTTTGGCGTCGGAGCCGTGGCAAACCGAGCAGTTAGAGGCAAACAACCGGCCACCCATTTTCAGCGCTTGGGGATCCTTGGCCACTTCTTCGATGGGCATGGCCGCGAACTTGGCGAAGATCGGTCCGAAGCGCGCTTCGGAGCGGGCCATTTCCTTCTCCCATTCATGCACGCCGGTCCAGCCGGTTGTGCCGTCGGAAAACTGGATTTTTTTCTCGTTGTCGGCGTAGTCGTACCCCGGCAGCAAGCCCTTCCAGTTGCCCAGGCCCGGGTAAAACGCCAGATAACCCAGGGCGAAAATGATGGTGCCAATGAACAACCAGAACCACCACTTGGGCAGCGGGTTGTCGTATTCCTCGATGCCATCGAAAGAATGGCCCACGGTTTCATCGGTGGTGTCGGCGCGCTGGCCCTTGCGCGTGGCGATCAGCAGCCAGCCCATCGCGAAGATCGTGCCCAGCGTCAGCACCGTGACGTAAAGGCTCCAGAAGGTGCTCATGGTTTCGGGCTCCTTTCGGCGTTGGAGGGGGCGTGCTCTTTGCTTTGGTCTTGCGCCTGTCTGACCTGCGCAATCGCCTCGGGATCATCGGCAAACGGCAGCAGCGTGGCATCGTCGAATTCCGCCTTGCGCCGCGGGCTGTACACCCACAACGCCAGACCAATGAAGGCCACCATCACGACGACGGTGCCCAGGCCTCGTATTGTTCCCATGTCCATGGCGATCACCGTTTGCTCTTGATGAGGGTGCCCAGGCCCTGAAGGTAGGCCACCAGCGCATCCATTTCGGTCTTGCCCTTCACGGCTTCGCTCGCGCCGGCGATATCGGCATCGGTGTAGGGCACGCCCAGGCTGCGCAGCACTGCCATCTTCTTGCCGGTCAGCGTGCTGTCGATCCTGGTGTCCGCCAGGAAGGGGTAGGCCGGCATGATCGACTCCGGCACCAGGTCCCGCGGGTTGTTCAAATGCGCGCGGTGCCAGTCATCCGAGTAGCGACCGCCGACCCGGGCCAGGTCCGGCCCGGTGCGTTTGGAACCCCACAGAAAGGGGTGATCCCAGACGCTTTCACCGGCCACAGAGTAATGCCCGTAGCGTTCAGTCTCGGCGCGGAACGGCCGGATCATCTGCGAATGGCAACCCACGCAGCCGTTGGCGATATAAACGTCGCGGCCCTCGAGCTCCAGCGCCGGGCGCGGCTTCATGCCTTCGACGGGCTGGGTGGTGACGTCCTGAAAGAACAGCGGAACGATCTGCGTCAACCCGCCGATGGCCACCGCGATGACCATGAAAATCGACAGCAGGCCGATGTTCTTTTCCAGTGCTTCGTGCTTGATCATCAGTGGGCCCCCACGACGGCAATCTGCGCGGCGGCTTCGGCTTCTTCCGTGTTCGCTGCACGAATGGTGCGGAACACGTTGTAGGCCATGAACAGCATGCCACTGGCGAAAATCCCTCCGCCCAGTGCGCGCACGATGTACCCTGGATGACTGGCCTGCAGGGCCTCGACGAACGAGTAGGTGAGGGTGCCGTCGTCGTTGATTGCGCGCCACATCAGGCCTTGGGTGATGCCGTTGACCCACATCGCGGCGATATAGAGAACGGTGCCGACAGTGGCGAGCCAGAAGTGCGTGTTGATCAGGGGGACGCTGTGCATCTGCGTACGGCCGTAGAGTTTCGGGATCATGTGGTAGACGGCGCCGATGGAGATCATCGCCACCCAGCCCAGCGCGCCGGCATGAACGTGGCCGATGGTCCAGTCGGTGTAATGGGAAAGCGAGTTGACGGTCTTGATCGCCATCATCGGCCCTTCGAACGTCGACATCCCGTAGAACGCCAGCGACAGCACGAGGAAGCGCAAAATCGGGTCGGTGCGCAACTTATGCCATGCGCCGGAGAGGGTCATCATGCCGTTGATCATCCCGCCCCAGCTCGGCACCAGCAGGATGATCGACATGACCATCCCCAGCGATTGCGCCCAGTCGGGCAGGGCGGTGTAGTGCAGATGGTGCGGGCCGGCCCAGATGTACAGGGTGATCAGCGCCCAGAAATGCACGATGGACAGGCGATAGGAATAGATCGGGCGCTCGGCCTGTTTCGGCACGAAGTAATACATCATTCCGAGAAAGCCGGTTGTGAGGAAAAAGCCCACGGCGTTGTGCCCGTACCACCACTGGATCATCGCGTCGGTGGCGCCGGCATACGCCGAATACGACTTGAACAGGCTCACCGGCAGCGAGATGTGGTTGACGATGTGCAGCATTGCCGTCACCACGATGAATGCGCCGTAGAACCAGTTGGCGACATAAATGTGTTGGGTCTTGCGTTTGACGATGGTGCCGAAGAACACCGCGCCGTAGGCGATCCAGACAATCGTCAGCAGGATCGCGATCGGCCACTCGAGCTCGGCGTATTCCTTGGTGGTGGTGTAGCCCATCGGCAGGCTG
Source organism: Pseudomonas graminis (assembly GCF_013201545.1). Classification (NCBI taxonomy): domain Bacteria; kingdom Pseudomonadati; phylum Pseudomonadota; class Gammaproteobacteria; order Pseudomonadales; family Pseudomonadaceae; genus Pseudomonas; species Pseudomonas graminis. The sequence goes on along the minus strand of NZ_CP053746.1, from coordinate 5,285,453 downwards.
ACGATGGCGCCGATGATCACGGCCTGCCAGCCCCAGAAATGAAAGGCCGCCAGACCATCGGAAATCAGCCGCGCCTGACAGGTGCGCTGGACGACGTAATAGGACGTGCCGAACAGTGCACAGCCGCCGAACGCGAAGATAACCAGGTTAGTGTGCAGGGGGCGCAGGCGACCGAATGTCGTCCACGGTAATCCGAAATTCAGGTCAGGCCAGACGAGCTGGGCGGCGATGAACACGCCCATGCCCATGCCGATGATGCCCCAGACCACCGTCATGATGGCGAACTGGCGGACGACCTTGTAGTTATAAGCAGTCGGGCGGGGTGCTGTGCTCATGTCAGGTTCCACGGTGTGTATTTTATTAGTGTGGTAACAGCCGCACCTTCGATCGCGCGTAGCCCGTCACGCAGTGGCGTGGTTGAGGATCGACGGAGGCGATAGACGCGGCGCACGCAGACGCCCGGTCGCCGAAGCGTGAGGGAGTTCTGGCTGAGTGGCCTGGGGGAAGGAAGACAGGTCGAGCTGGATCGCGCGCGTGAGTGGGAGGGATTGGATACAACCCTGCGGGTGAAAACAGCGCTGAGGCTGCTTGTCTGCAAGAGGGTTGCGTTGCCGGGCACAATCTTGTTGCTGGGCCTGTGGCTAGCTGTCGCCGGTCCACTGTGCGGACACAGCTTAGACGCGAATGATCGCGGAGGGAAGGCTTTGGAACAGCGCCTGCGACACTTGGCCGCGCTCGACGTGAAGTTGCCGCGTCCCTGGCGGGACGCGGCGATCAACCATTTCCGGAGATAGCTGAAACGCTTCTCTGCCTGCCGTTCCTGTGCATCGAGAGAGCATTTCGACCGCAAAGTTGTATACAAAAAGCCGCTGACATTGGCACTTATTACTGCCCAAAAATAATTGGCCCGAGCTGGCAAAAAGGCCGGCGATCGTCACGGGTGATCGTCCGGCGCGGACAAAAAGCATATTCCGTCGATGAAACCGCCCGGTTGTGTGCAGGTTGGGGCGCTCAGGGTTCGGTGCTTCTTGCCGAAGTGCCCAGCCAGACTAACGCCCGGGAGCTGAACCCTGGCTGTCGGGGCAGGGCAATCGGCGGGCAGGGTCATGGCGCGTCGAGGTTGCTGCATAATGCCGGCCGTGGTGCCCGCCTCAGTGGGGGGTGAGCGAAGTTTTGAAGAAGAGACCGGCATGAGCAAGCAACAGGCAGCGAAGCGAACGGCTGATCACTGCGCGCAACTGGCGCAAGAACACGGCTGGATCTGGGATGCGCCAACCGGCCCGGCGGCGAACGCGCCGTCGACGCTGATTCTCGCCCACGGCGCGGGCGCCCCGATGGACAGCGACTTCATGAACGACATCGCCACGCGCCTGGCGGCCTTAGGTGTCGGCGTGCTGCGCTTTGAGTTCCCCTACATGGCCCAGCGCCGAGTAGACGGGCGCAGACGACCGCCGAACCCTCAGCCGAAGTTGCTGGAGTGCTGGCATGGGGTGCACGCGGCGGTGCGCGCCGGTGTGAGTGGGCGGGTGGCAATCGGGGGCAAATCCATGGGCGGACGGATGGCCAGCGTCATTGCTGACGACGTAGAAGCCGATGGGTTGTTCTGTCTGGGCTATCCGTTCTACGCGGCAGCTAAACCCGAGAAGCCGCGGGTCGCGCACCTGGCGGAACTGCGGACGCCGACGCTGATCGTTCAGGGCGAACGTGATGCGTTGGGCAATCGAGAGGCGGTTGAAGGGTACAAGCTGTCGAAAGCCATTGACGTGCATTGGGTACCGACTGCCAACCATGACCTCAAACCGTTGAAATCATCGGGCCTCACTGTCGAGGCGTGCATGCAGGAAATCGCCGGGCTTATGGCGCGTCGGCTGATCGGATAGCGGGATGTTCCTCGGCGTTCAGGTCACAGACCAGGTCGAACAGGCCGTCGGTCACGTGAAAGTCCTTGGTCGGGACCGCAAACTCGAAGTTGCCATGCAGCGCGCCGGCTGCTGCATCGCAGGCCACCAACGTGAGGTTGCCTTGCTGCAAATCGCGGGAGTGATAAATCTTCGCCATGCGCGTGGGGGTCAGGTGATAGATCACGGTGATCTGTTCGTTGCGCAGCAGGTTGTAGCTGCCGGGTGGCACTGTCTGGTCGATGAACAGGCCGATCATGGTGCGGTGCCGACGAACCGTGCCAGTGGCGAGGATCTTCCAGATTCGGCACGTGGTCGGATCCGACCGGCCCGGGCGCAGGCACGCCATGGCACTCAGGCGGTGGGTGATGAAAGGGTGGCCGTTGACGGTGGCGCTGAACGTGCCGCGCGCCGCCGGTGCCTGCGGGCGTTGAAGAGGAGGTTTTGCGGGCATTTTTCTGAGCTTTCCGTGAATGGATTTTTGGGGCGATGTGGGCGTCGCACGTGTAAGACGCCGTCGGGTGGCGACGACGTCTTTGAAAGGGGGTGCTGCTTGGGTGTCTCAAGCTTGCTGGCGCGCGTGAGTGGCTGATTCGCGAATCAGCGAATTTAGCGAATAGCAACGCCCAAGCTGGAATTGATGTGGAGCAGTTTGTAGTCCTTTCCGGTGTTGAGGTTTTTCACGTAATACCACTTCGCGCCGAACACGTTCTTGGCGACGGTGGACGACCAATAGTTGGCGTTGCCCATCGGCCAGCGGTTGCCGTAGGCGTTATAGATCTCGATCAGCTCATGGATACTCGGGATGCGCCCGCCGATGCGTTGGGCGGCGTTGGACATCTGGGTGTAGTTGCCGGAGCCCACGCCGTGGCATTCGATGACGCCGGTGACGGTTACGTCGTAACTCTGCTTTTCGCCCGCTGAATCGGTGACCGTGATGGTTGCCACGCCGTTGCCGCGCACCGACGTCCAGCCGGACGCTGCCACGACGGCCACCTTCGCATCGCTGGTCGAGTAGGTGTAAGGAGGGCGACCGCCGCTGGCGATGCGATGGACCGTGGTACCGCTCGGGAATGTCGGCAGCAAATCCGGATGAGCGGGCAGCAGGTAGATCTTACCGGCCAGAGTCACCGGAGACGTGTCAAACATAATGCCCTCGCGCACCGATAGCTGAAGCGGCACGGACTCCATGTCGACGCCATTGCGCGTCACGATATAGGTCAGCGTCGCGGTGCTGCCGATACTCATCTCGATCAGCATCTTGGGTACGCCGAAAACCAGTTCAGTCATACCACCGACATTCATCATCATGGTCTCGAACGTACGCGCGCCGACCCATCGCACTCGCACCATATCCCGAGGGTCCATCCCGCGATAACTGACACGCACGATCGCGTCCCAGCCGGTAATCAGTGAAGGACGCAGAATGCCGTCCGGGCCTACTGTGTCGACGGTTGGCGCAGGCAGTTCCAGCGCGGCGCTCATGATCTTCAGCGCCAGTTTCGCCGATTCCTGCACGATGCCGCTGGTACGCGTCACGGTGTAGACCACCTCGACATTTTGTCCGTCGTTTATCGTGACTACGCTGCCAGGGAACACCAGAGTCAACGCCTGACCGGCTTCGGCGGCGGAAATGAGCTTTTCCTGGCGATCGTTACCCTTCGGACCGTTCCACTGAGCGATGACCGTTTCGCCTTCGCGCAGATCAGCCGTGGCACCAATCACTAATGTGGCGCCATTCACCGCATCGGCCGGGTCCAGAATCTGACCCTCGGCTTCGCGGATCACCGGTGCCGGCAGAGGTTGGCGCATGCCCAGGTCAAGCTGGATCATTACCGGATCAGAGACCATCGACACGTTGCCCGCGCGGTCGGTCACGGTGTAGGTGACCGCAGAGGTCTGGCAGTCCGACAGTTCCATGAACGGACGCGTGAAGTCCACCATCACCCGGTTCAAGCCCATATCGTTGGCATCAACGACGGTCATCGGACCTTCCATCGAACCCCAGTAGGTGCGGATTTCGTCCCCTGCAGCCATGCCGCTGTAGCCCGCGATCTTGCCGGGAAGGATGTTGTTGAGGCCTTCCAGCTCGGCGGAGGTGAGGCCGTTCTGGATGACGTCGGGGAAGATGATGGGACCGAGTTGAGGGGCGCCTGGGGCGGTTCGGTCGATTTTGATTGGGGTTGTGCCGGATTGATCCAGTCGCATGTTCACCGGATTCATGATCTCGTAGGCAATGCGGTGACTGCCTTCAGTGAGATTCGACACAGGGATTTCAAGCGTGAGTTCAGCGCCAGGCGGTTCATTTTCCAATGCCTTAAGGGGCCCGGTGCGCTCACCGTCCCACAGCAACTGATAGGTGTAGCCTGGCCGGGCGCCATCCCAGACCTGAAGCTTTACTGGAACAGGGCTGTCCAGCTGATCAGTCAGTAACAGCCCGTCTGGGAGTGCGCCAGGGACGATCGGCAACATGAGGCTTGGTAGTATGTTAGTCGTGGTTGAGGCGGCCATTTTGATTCCTTTGATATGGCTAAGTAAGGAGTGCGGGCCGAGTCGGCCCGCGGTTGTTGGTTAAATTGTGCAGGTGATTTCAGCGGGATCGAGCATGTTCACGATCACACGTGTGATTTTGGAGTTGGCAGGACTTTGATTGCTGCCTTCACTCGGTTCCACTTTGAAGCTGGCTTCAGCAAAACCCGTGCAAATAGTTCGCACGTTGCGGTGCGGTACGGTGAACACATAGCCATCGATGACGTCGTCATCATCGATCTTGCGACTCTCAACATATCCTGCTGAGTCGATAAGATTGTTGGAATCGTCAAAGCCCTTAAATGTTAAGGTCACAATTTGATCACGTACGATGTTCAGATAGGGAGCAATAGTTACGTCAGCACCGTTTGGATTTTCATTGGGCCCAAGTACACCAGTTGAGGTTAGATTAAATGATGGGCCCTCAAGCCCAGCAGTGCCCCCGGGAAGTTCTTCCTTGGATCGGACCACTACAAGTTGCAGTGGGCTGTTGGCTATGTTCGGATTGCCCGGACGTGAAACTTTGAAACTGACAGGGATCTCTGCTCCTGTCCCCTGTGCTTTGATAATTTCATTCCCAATGGGGATGTTCAGGTCACGACTGGAGCTGACGTCGGTAGATTTAATCTGATACCACTGAGAAACGATTTGCTCACCCCAGCAAAGCTCAATGTCATCACCCGTTTGGAAGTCGTTGTTCCATTCGATAATCCCGCGAGCACTGAGCTCATAGTCTTCCTCGTCGATGAAGTTATCTTCATTGCTGGGGCCAGATATGCTCGTGCCTTGAACCACAATAGCAGTGAGCGGCTCAGTGACGGGACGTGTAAGAAATACGTTGATAGTACTGGTTAATGAGCTGCCGACAATCTGATCTGCTCGCCAGACTTCGTAGCGGATCTGGACGACCCCTTCCGGGAAAGTATTAATAGTTCCGTAAGGGACGCGAAGCGATAGAACGATAGCGTTCGACTCGTCACCAGGCGGAATCTCGATCGATGTCATACGGGTTTCACCCCAGTACAGACGAATACTGTCAAAAGCACTCGCTTCCGGGAAGTGAGGGATATCGACGCGCACCCCCGCTAGAGCTTCCGAGTAATCAATCAAGCTGCCCACAGTGCTATCGATTACAGGTGCAGGAAAGTCAGTGGGTGCGTCCCGAAGTTTCAATACAACGGTTGTAGGGTTAGAAAGCATCGACGGATTGCCCGCCCGATCAAATACCTGATATTTGACGATGTGAGGTTCTTCACCTACAGACTCCAGGAAGTCACGTGAGAATTCGAGTGTAACCTCATCGAGCCCTAAGTCACTTTCACTGACAACAACCTCTGGGCCGGCAATGTCCCCCCAATAAGTCTTGATCAAATCGTGTTTTGCCATCCCTGTATACCCTGCCACGTGAGCGGGAAGAACCTCGCCCAATGCCGCAAGTTCAGCGGAGGTTAATCCTCCATCAATCTCTGGAGGGAACTGCAACGATGCCAGTTCAGGTGCGCCGGGCGGAGTTTTGTCGATAACCAGCGGGAATGATGGTGATGTTTTGGACACCTGGTTTGCCGGGTTGGTAACCTCGTACGCTACGGTGTGCGCTCCTTCCCGTGAAAGCAACTGAGTTTCAATTTCCAGGGTCAGCGGTTCACCAGGAACAGCATCATCGCTGATTACTTTCAAAGAACCTGTGGTTTTAGTATCGAAAACCAGTTGATAGGTATACCCGGGACGTGCTCCATCCCAAACAGCAAGGTCCACAGTTATCGGTGCGGTCAACATGCTGATAGGTACGAGTCCAAAGTTGTCCGTGTCATGAAATGCTCCTTGGATATCAGGGGGGAGCAGGGAAGGGTCAAGTTCGGATACCCGGCTATTACGAATGATCGTAGGGGTAAGCATTGAATCTTTCATATTATTTTTCCTTGGTAGTGCATTTTATTGGGTTTGCTGTGTGGCGTTGGTGTTGGCTTTTGTCAGTCCACGTTAAAGACGTAATCGGCAAAATGGCTTGGTGTCAAGGACTTTTTTGGAGTGGAATCTATGTGAAAAAACTTGGGATTGATCTTGAGCCTCGGCATATTTTAGTGTTTGGCGGCTTTTTGGAGTTGTCAGTCAGAGACCACTTTAATTTCCGAAATTTCCTACGACGGAAATGTTGAGTTGATGATGAGTGTATGAGTGAAGATGTGGATGCTGCGCTATTCAATATGTGAGGAATAGCTATGCAGTTGTCTACAACAAAACTCCTTAACGCAGGCTTGGGTATATACGCATTGAGCTACGTCTACGCTTCAAGTACCTATGCTTCGATTAGCGAATCAAACACTTCTTTTGAAATGCCTGGTTTGGTTTACAAACATGGCTCTAGAGATGGTATGCATTTCCTAATGCAAGTTGTGACTGGTCAAGAAGTAACCATTGACGCGTCGGTTCTAGCGGATTCTTATGATCTTTATGACGGAGCCTTGTTGAATATGATCGACGGCGCTGTAGCTCAGGCAGTAGATTCCGACGATTCAAGGATCAATGCCCAAAGCAGTGTGATTACGGCGGGACTTTATCTCACTCATAGCGATGCGATGGTGGTTGACAGTAAAGTCGGGAATGAAGATGGTTTTGGGATTTCGATAGGTGCATCAGGTAATAGAATCGGATATGGGTCCAATGTAAGTTTGTTTTCAAGTTCAGTCGTAGGCCAACATTACGGAATTGGCTTGGGTTTATATGGCACATTGAAAGTCACCGATACAGAGGTTCGCGGTTCGTCTGACTCCAGCACAGGAATTCTCGCTGCAAACGGTAAGCTCGATATTCAGGATGGGAGTAAAATTTATGGCGCTAAAAATGGTATTGAAGTCATAGATGGCTACGACTTCGTACCACCGACTATGGAGGATAAGCGCACCATTATTCGGCTTAATAACTCCCTCGTTGAGGGGGGCAGCGGTGCCGCGATACTCGTACATCGACCAGACAAATATGCTACTGAGGCAGATATTATCATTGAGAATAATGCCCAGTTGCTTGCGGGCAATGGCCATCTTCTGGATATTCAAGACGGAAGCACGGTGAATCTCTTGGTCGATAATAGCGAGTTGGAAGGGGATCTCGTTGCCGACGAAACTAGTCGCTTCAAGGTGAACTTCCAAAATGGCGCTCAGTTGACGGGCAAGATGACCAACGTGGCGTCTCTCACATTGTCCTCTGCCGCACGCTGGCTGGCCTTGGGCGATAGCCAAATTGGGACGCTTGATCTTCAGGATGGCGTCGTCGCTTTTGCCGATGGAGGTGGTCAAACACTTTCCATCGGCACGCTGTCCGGCCGTGGGCTTTTTGACATGCGTATCAACCTCGACGACGGCACCGGTGATTTGCTCAGCGTGAATGGGGAAGCCTCGGGCAGGCATCAACTGCGTATTCAAAACACCGGCACCGAAGCCGTTCCCGCCGAGTTTGACCCCCTTCGGGTGGTTCACACCGAAGGCGGGGATGCGGAGTTCGGGCTGGTGGGTGGTCGGGCGGACCTTGGGGTGTATTCCTATGAGCTTGAGCGCCAGGGGACGGACTGGTTCATCGTCGGGTCCGGCAAGGAGATCAGCCCGTCCACGCAAAGTGCGCTGGCGTTGTTCAACACGGCACCGACGGTGTGGAACAGCGAGTTGACGACGTTGCGCAGTCGCATGGGGGAGGTGCGCGGCCAGGAGCAGGGCGGCGGCTGGATGCGCACGTACGGCAGTCGCTTCAATGCGGCGCTGGATTCCGGCGTTGATTACAGCCAGAAGCAACAGGGTCTGTCGTTCGGTGCGGATGCGCCCGTGCCAGTGGGCAACGGCCAGTTGTTGCTCGGATTGATGGGCGGTTACAGCAAGTCCGATCTGGACATCGGCCGAGGCGCTTCGGGTCAGGTCGACAGCTACTACGTCGGCGCGTATGGCACGTGGTTGTCGGAAGGCGGTTATTACCTGGACGGCGTGCTGAAACTCAACCAGTTCCATAACGAGTCCAAGGTGGCGATGAGTGATGGCACCAAGGCCAAGGGTGATTACAGCAGCAAGGCGTTGGGCGGGTCGCTGGAAGTCGGCAAGCACATAAAGCTGGGCGATGAGTATTTCGTCGAGCCGTTCGCGCAGGTGTCCAGCGTCTGGATCGATGGCAGCAGCTACACTCTGGACAACGGCATGCAGGCCAGGACCAACCAGACCCAGTCGGTGCTGGGCAAGGTCGGCAGCACCTTGGGACGCAGCTTCGCCCTGAAGGACGGCGGCGTGGTTAAGCCGTACGCACGGGTGGCGTTGGCCCACGAGTTCTCCCGCAGCAATGACGTCAGCGTGAACGGTCAGCGTTTTGACAACGACCTGTTCGGCTCCCGCGCGGAATTGGGCGCAGGTGTTTCGGTATCGCTGTCCGAGCGACTCCAGGTGCACGCTGATTTCGATTACATGAAGGGTGAGCATGTTGAGCAGCCTTGGGGTGCGAACGTAGGTGTGCGTCTGGCGTTCTGATTCGCATTAGTAGATTAGATGGCGGTTCCGAGGCCCCGGCTGCAGCAATGCAGTCGGGGCTTTTTTACGTGGGCTTACGGCTTCGGCTGCATCCGGCGCCGTCGCGGTGGTCGGCCAGGGGACGAGCCCTTGCCGCGCCGCTTCCTCAGCCGGGGCAGGTTGACGGTCAGGGTTTCCGAGATGCCGACGAGCTTGGCGCGCCGCACCACTTCGTAGCGCACCTCGACGCATCCGCTTTCGTAGTCCGCCAGTGTTTCATTGTTGAGGTACTGAACCAGGCGAGGGCCTTTGCGGCCTTCTACTTTGCCGATGGTGGTGTAGAAGGTGTTGTGGCCCCAGCGCAGCTTCAGGTGATCCCCGAACCACAGCTTCGGCGAGCGCGGGATATTGATGTAGATGCCCACGTGCAGTTGTGCGTCGGTGGGGCCTTCGGGGTCGGCACCGGTGATGAAAGGCGCTTCGAATACCGGCGCCGGAGGCGGGTGCTTCATCTCGTGATGCCAAGGAAATCCCGGGGCGTTCTGCAGTTGGCCGGCGTAGACCATGGCCTGTTCAGCCGCACTTTTGCCCACGGGCGGCACTGCCTGCAGTTCTTCGTAGAGCGGGATTGAACTCTTGTCAGGTGATTTGCGTTTGGTCCTGCGGGTGTTTTTGGAGTTTGGCACCGTTAACTTTTTATTGTTATCTGACTCGGTCGGTTGTGAGTGGGGGGATGGCTGGATATCCGTTTCATCTTCCATTGGAACTCCTTGATCAGATCGCTAGTGCGAGAATTACAGGATTGGGTGTTGTGCGCTTGCTTGTAGGACTGCGGCGCTGCACATGCCTATGATCGATTCGAAAAATAGGACTGTCAAACAAGCGAAGTGCATGGGATTGCATGGCTTCTTCGAAAAAAATTCGCGGTTGAATATATCTTTGATGTGTGAATCGGGCCTTTTTTACGGCGTTTGCGAGCGATTTTAATAATTATGTATCGCGCGTAGTCTATAAAATTTTTATAGTCCATCAGACGCTTCCTACGGTGATGTAGGTTCTTTGGAATCGAGATGCCAAAAAATAATTTAAATTATTTTCTACTGGCTCATTTATTGACAGAACCTCCACGCATAAGCGTGGAGGGGGTTACTTTTGGTATTCAGTTGAATAGCGGGAAAGCTGGTTACAATTTAAGTGAAACCATGGCCGGCAGGCTGGTGATGGACACATTGCCCGCCCGGTCGGTGACGACGTACTCGATGGACACGGTTTCGGCTGCATGGGCTTGCAGGTGTTCACGGCTGAACGGGATTTCGATGGGTCGGAGGGTGAGCTCATCCGCCTGGACCTGATGGGCCGGGCCTGCGACGCCGTTGAGTAATGTCTGGATGATATCGCCCGGTTCCATGCCGGAGTAGCCAGGGAGCAGGCCGACGAGTTGATCGCCGAAGGTGGCGGTGGGGAAGATGAGGGGAGCGAGGAGGGTAGCGCCGGGTTTGGTGCGGTCGACGTGAATCAACGCAGGTTTGGAATCCGCGATGTTTCCGCCAGGGTAAGTAATGTATCGGTAGGCAATTTCGTACATGCCATCACCGACAAATTCGTTCTTTGGAATGTGAGCAGTCACCTTGGCGCTAGTTTCCGGATCAGGTATCGGAAAGCGTTGGCTGGGGCCAACTTCTCTATTGTTAAGCAACAGCTGGTACGAGTCGCCGGTTTTCACGAAGTCCGGCACGTCAAAAGTGATCATTAGATCATTTTCGAGTTCGCTGGTAGGTACTAAGCCGTCCTGCTCAGCTGTGGGGACGGACGGGGAGCCAAGGGCTTCAGTTTTCATAAGTTTCTCCATCAAGCACACCCCTCCACGTCCATCCGCAGAAAGAGCGCGCATTTAAATTAATTATCCAGATCAACAAATACTCCACCCATGGTGGTAATTATTTATCGTCTTTCAATAATCAACTAATAGAGTTTTACAAATTCTGTCAACAGCCTAACCCCCGCTCCAAACCAAAAACCGCTCTCTCAAACGATTTTCAGAAATGTCCTACTTAATCCCCCATACAAACAAAAAGGCCCCGGCAGACGATCTGTCGGGGCCTTCGCTTAACCCATCAATCACTCAGCGGTTAAAGCGCTCTACCAAGGAGTATTGCGTGTTGGCTGTCTGGGTGAGTTCCGCACTGAGCGTGGCAGAGCGACGGGCTTCGTCGGAGGTCTGGTCGGCCAGGTGCGCGATGGTGCTGATGTTGCGGCTGACCTCTTCTGCCACCGAGCTTTGCTCTTCGGTGGCGGCAGCGATCTGCGTGGTCATGTCGGTGATGTTGGCCACTGCGTCGCTGATGCCTACCAACGCCCTGTCGGCTTCCATGACCTGCTCGACGCCTTCTTCGGCCTGGCGCCGGCCTGTGTTCATGGTCTGAACCGCGTTGGTGGCCGTCTGTTGCAGCTTGGCAATGAGGGCGTGGATCTGGCCGGTCGACTCGGTGGTGCGTTGCGCCAGTTGGCGGACTTCATCGGCGACGACAGCAAAGCCGCGACCCATTTCGCCCGCGCGGGCGGCTTCGATGGCGGCGTTGAGGGCCAACAGGTTGGTCTGGTCGGCGATGCCTTTGATGACGTCGACAACGCCACCGATTTCGTCGCTGTCTTTCGCCAGCTGGGTCACGGTCAGGCCGGTTTCGCCCACCGAAGCCGAAAGACGCTGGATGGCCTCGCGGGTGTCGCTGGCGATCTCGCGGCCGCGACGGGTCAGTTCGTTGGCCTGCTGCGTGGCATCAGCGGTGCGCTGCACGTGATTGGCCACTTCCTGGGTGGTCGCGGCCATCTGGTTGACGGCGGTGGCGACCTGTTCGGTTTCGACGCGCTGACGTTCCAGACCGGTAGAGCTGGCCTGCGCCAGGCTGTCGGACTGCCGCGCCTGAGCGTTGAGGTGTTCGGCAGTGTCCTGCAGGCGGGTCAGGCAGGTCTTGAGACGGGCTTCCTGGCTGAGAATCGACATTTCCAGTCGTGCCTGTGCGCCGCGACTGTCGGTGTACATCTGTGCGATCAACGGGTCGGACGTGGTTTGCTCGGCCAGACGCAGCAGACGCTTGAGGCCGCGTTGTTGCCAGCTCAATCCCAGCAGGCCCAGCGGCACCGACAGGGCAGCCGCCAGCGCGAAGCCCCAGGGGGAGTTCAACCAGACGCCAATCAGAAAGCTCAGCTGGCTGACCAGGATGAACGGCAGCCAGTCCTGCAGCATCGGCAGCCATTTGTCGCGGCTTGGCACTGCGCTTTTGCCACTGTTCAGGCGTTTGTACAGCGCTTCGGCGCGGGACACCTGTTCCGCGGTCGGCTTGATGCGCACGGACTCGAACCCGACGACTTGCTTGTTCTCGAAGACCGGCGTGACGTAGGCGTTGACCCAGTAGTGGTCGCCGTTCTTGCAGCGGTTCTTGACGATCCCCATCCACGGCAAGCCCTGCTTGAGGGTGGCCCACATGTGTTCGAAGACCGCCGACGGCACGTCCGGATGGCGCACGGTGTTGTGGGGCGATTTGATCAGCTCATCCTTGGAAAAACCGCTGATTTCAATGAAGGCGTCGTTGCAATAGGTAATGACGCCGCGCGCATCGGTGGTGGAGATCAACCGTTGCTGCGCCGGGAAGGTCCGTTCGCGTTGAGTGATGGGCTGGTTATTTCGCATGAGCTATTCGATCCAGGAAGGCTGTCATCGGTTATCGGCTCGATGCGACAAAAATTAAGTTTTTGTGAACTGCTTCATATCCTCAATATCGTGAAGACCCTTACCGGTCGAACATCGGATAGGTAAACAGGCTGAAATGCAGCAGGTTCAGACCGAAGTGGGTGAGCACGGCAGCGGGCAGCCCGCCCAGTCGATAAGCCACTCCGTAACCTGTGCCTGCGATGCCCGCCAGAAGCGCCCATTCCCAGCCCGCGCCGATGTGCGCGAGGCCGAACAGTGCCGATGCCATTCCGATTGCCAGAGCGTCGTGGCAGGGTAAGTGCTGCAGCCATCTCTTCAGGCTCCCTTGCAGATAACCCCGAAAAAGCAATTCCTCAGTCAGCGCGACCAGCAAGAGGTTGTTCAGCGCCCAAATGCCCGTTTGCTCCGGCCACTTGGGCGACCAGCCGACGAGGCCCAGCACCATCGCTGTTGATAAACACGCTGCGGCGGAGACAGGCAAGGCGATGCTGGTCACGGCCAGCCAGCGTCGTGGGCTCAACGCGATAAACACCCACGGGCAGGCGATGGCGATCCAGAAGCCGATGAGGGGCTCGTCGAGATTCAGGTACATCGAATACGGCGCGGCCTCGGGGCTGAGGCGAACACCGGCAATCGCCCTGGCGCTGAGGAAGCCGGGCAGCCAGTGACTGGCCAGCCCCGCCGCAATGGCGATGAACAAGGCATGACCGAACAGGCGGACGGCGCGGTGCTGGAAATGGCTGACGCAGATGCCGGCCATGATCAGCAGTCCGAAGGTGATGACCACGGGAAGGCTGAGCTGGCCGTAGAGCAGCGCCAGGCTGTAGCCGAGAGAGAGCAGGAAGAGGGAAGTCCAGCGTTGCGCCGACATGAAGTCGTCCTTGGGCGTCGGAATAGGCTGGCGATTTTAACGTTGATTAAACACGGGTGTATGTCGGATCAACGGGGGGTTGGTCCGATTATTTCGGGGATGCAGGGCGGGGGTTGTGTAGGGCGTTTCTGATAACGAGGGATTTGGGTTAGACGCTGGCAATTTGCGGTGAGTCAGACGACGCTTTCCCGGCTAAAGCCGGTCCCACTAAAAGCTCGCGGTGTGTCAGTGGGCCCGGCCGCTCGCCTGGTTAAAGCCAGTCCTATTGCAAGAACGACTGCCAGTAGGACCGGCTTCAGCCGGGAAGTGGCCGGTTTGACCACCATTAATATTGCGTTGTGGCATCTGACGTCTTCCCGGCTAAAGCCAGTCCCACTGACAGCGAGACCGGCTTCAGCCGGGAAGGGGCCGGTTTGAGCATCATTAATATTGCGTTGTGGCATCTGACGCTTTCCCGGCTAAAGCCAGTCCCACTGACAGCGAGACCGGCTTCAGCCGGGATGAGGCTCAGGAAGCAATCAGCTGCCGCAGCACGTAATGCAGGATCCCGCCCGCCTTGAAGTATTCCACTTCATTCAGGGTATCGATCCGGCACAGCACGTCGATGTTTTCCTGCTGCCCGTCCTCCCGGGTGATCTGCACCGCCAGGCTCATGCCCGGTTGCAGCGTCGCGCCGGTAAGTCCGGTAATGTTCAGCACTTCCTTGCCGGTCAGGCCGAGGGTTTTACGGCTTTCGCCCGCCCTGAACTGCAGCGGCAGGACGCCCATGCCGACCAGGTTGGAACGGTGAATGCGCTCGAAACTCTCGGCGATCACCGCTTTGACCCCCAGCAGATTCGTCCCCTTCGCCGCCCAGTCGCGACTGGAACCCGTGCCATATTCCTGACCGGCAATGACCACCAGCGGCGTGCCTTCGTCCTGGTAACGCATCGCCGCATCATAGATCGGCAGCTTCTCGTCGGTGGGCACGTGCAGCGTGTAGCCGCCTTCTTCGCCGCCGAGCATTTCGTTGCGGATGCGGATGTTGGCGAAGGTGCCGCGCATCATCACTTCATGGTTGCCGCGCCGCGAGCCGTACGAGTTGAAGTCCTTGTACTCCACGCCCTTGCTGCGCAGATAACGACCGGCCGGGCTGTCGAGTTTGATGTTGCCGGCGGGGGAGATGTGGTCAGTGGTCACCGAGTCGCCCAGCACCGCCAGCACGCGAGCCTGCTGCACGTCAGCGATGATCGGCAATGGCCCGGCCACGTCCTCGAAGAACGGCGGGTGCTGGATGTACGTCGAGTCCGGCTGCCAGACGTAAGTCGCCGCCTCGGGCACCTCAATGGCTTGCCACTGCGCGTCGCCGGCGAAAACCTCGGCGTATTCCTTGTGAAACATGCCTGTGCTGACGTTCATGACCGCGTCAGCGATTTCCTGCTGGGTCGGCCAGATGTCACGCAGGTACACCGGCTGCCCATCGCTGCCTTCGCCCAGAGGCTCGCTGCTCAGGTCGGTGCGCACGGTGCCGGCCAACGCGTAAGCGACCACCAGCGGCGGTGAGGCCAGCCAGTTGGTTTTCACCAGCGGGTGCACGCGGCCCTCGAAATTGCGGTTGCCCGACAGCACCGACGCGACAGTCAGGTCCGACTGCTGAATGGCTTTCTCGATTGGATCAGGCAACGGCCCCGAGTTGCCAATACAAGTGGTGCAGCCGTACCCCACCAGGTCGAAGCCCAACTTATCGAGATACTCCGTGAGACCGGCGGCGTTGTAGTAATCGGTCACGACCTTTGAGCCCGGCGCCAGCGAGCTCTTCACCCACGGTTTGCGCTGCAGGCCCTTCTCCACGGCCTTTTTCGCCAGCAGGCCGGCCGCCATCATCACGCTGGGGTTTGAGGTGTTGGTGCAGGACGTGATGGCCGCAATGACCACCGCGCCGTTTTTCAAGCGGTAAGTCTGGCCGTTGTATTCATACTCAGCCTCGCCCACTTGCGCGGCGTTGCCCACTGCAACACCGCCGCCGCCTTCGCTTTCCAGTCGGCCTTCTTCCTGCTTGCTCGGGCTGACCGCCAACCCCAGGAAGTCGCTGAAAGCCTGGGACACATCGGGGAGGGCAACGCGGTCTTGCGGACGTTTTGGCCCTGCGAGGCTGGCCACGACGGAACCCATGTCCAGCTCCAGCGCATCGGTAAACGCCGGTTCCTGACCGGGCAAGCGCCACAGGCCCTGGGCCTTGCAATAGGCTTCGACCAGTTGCACGGTTTCGTCCGGACGCCCCGACAGACGCAGGTAATCCAGCGTGACATCGTCGACCGGGAAGAAGCCGCAGGTCGCGCCGTATTCCGGGGCCATGTTGGCAATGGTGGCCCGGTCCGCCAGCGGCAAGTCCGCCAGGCCATCGCCATAAAACTCGACGAACTTACCGACCACGCCTTTCTTGCGCAGCATTTGCGTCACGGTCAGCACCAGGTCGGTGGCGGTGATGCCTTCGCGCAGTTTCCCGGTGAGCTTGAAGCCGATGACTTCCGGAATCAGCATCGACACCGGTTGGCCGAGCATGGCCGCTTCCGCTTCGATGCCGCCGACGCCCCAGCCCAGTACGCCGAGGCCGTTGATCATGGTGGTGTGGGAGTCGGTGCCGACCAGCGTATCCGGGAAGGCGTAGGTGCGGCCGTCTTCTTCCTTGGTCCACACAGTGCGGCCGAGGTATTCCAGGTTGACCTGGTGGCAGATCCCGGTGCCCGGCGGCACCACGCTGAAGTTATCGAACGCATTCTGGCCCCAGCGCAGAAACGCGTAACGCTCGCCGTTGCGCTGCATCTCGATGTCGACGTTCTCGCCGAAGGCCTTGTCGTCGCCGAAGCGGTCGACCATGACCGAGTGATCGATGACCAGATCCACCGGCGACAGCGGGTTGATGCGCTGGGGATCGCCACCGGCCTTGGCCACAGCGGCGCGCATGGCGGCCAGGTCAACCACCGCCGGCACGCCGGTGAAATCCTGCATCAGCACGCGGGCGGGGCGGTACTGGATTTCGCGGTGGGATTTGCGCTCGATCAGCCAGTCGGCGAGGGCCTTGAGGTCGTCGCCGGTCACCGTGTGGTTGTCTTCCCAGCGCAGCAGGTTTTCCAGCAGCACCTTGAGCGACATCGGCAGTTTGTCGAGATCGCCCAGCGTGCGCGCGGCATCCGGGAGGCTGAAGTAGTGGTAGGTCTTGTTGCTGACTTCGAGGGTTTTGAGGCTTTTCAGGCTATCGAGGGAGGGCATGACTGACTCCTTGACGGTCCGTGCAGTACGCGCGGACGGGCGATCGACGGTAAGACGGGTATTGCTTCGGCGCTCTGGGCGGCGCCTTTGAATGTTCATTGAGTAGTACTGGACCCACCGGCTGAGCCAGTGGTTCCTGATTCGGCTATCATGCGCCGCTTTCGAGTCATTGAGGTTAGTCCTCATGTACAGCTTGCGCCGCGACCCGATTCGTGGCGCGCGAGGAGACCGTCCCGTGAACACCCTTTTCATGCATTGCCGCCCCGGTTTCGAAAGCGAGGTCTGCTCGGAGCTCAGCGAGCACGCCGCCCGCCTCGAGGTGTCCGGCTACGCCAAGGCGAAGACTGACGCCGCCTTTGCCGAATTCATCTGCACCGAGGCCGATGGCGCCGAGCGGCTGATGAACAGTCTGAAGTTCCACGAACTGATTTTCCCCCGGCAGTGGGCCCGTGGCGTGTTTGTCCAACTGCCGGAAACCGACCGCATCAGCGTGATCCTCGAGCACATGGCCGGGTTTGCCCCGTGTGGCAGCCTCTGGCTGGAAGTGGTCGACACCAACGACGGCAAGGAGCTCTCGACCTTCTGCCGCAAGTTCGAAGCGCCGTTGCGCAAGGCGCTGGAGAAGGCCGGCAAACTGATCGACAACCCGAGCCTGCCGCGTTTGTTGCTGACGTTCAAAAGCGGGCGCGAAGTGTTCCTCGGGCTGGCCGACGCGGACAACTCGGCGATGTGGCCCATGGGCATTCCGCGCCTGAAATTCCCCCGGGAAGCGCCGAGCCGCTCGACCCTCAAGCTCGAAGAGGCCTGGCACCATTTCATCCCCCGGGATCAGTGGGACGAGCGCCTGTCGGGCGACATGACCGGCGTCGACCTCGGTGCAGCACCCGGTGGCTGGACCTATCAGTTGGTGCGGCGCGGCATGCTGGTCACCGCCATCGATAACGGGCCGATGGCCGAAAGCCTGATGGACACCGGACTGGTGCAGCACTTGATGGCGGACGGCTTTACCTTCAAGCCGCGTCAGCCGGTGGACTGGATGGTTTGCGACATCGTCGAGAAGCCCGCGCGCAACGCCGCGCTGCTGGAAACCTGGCTGGGCGAGGGCTTGTGCCGCGAGGCCGTGGTCAATCTCAAGTTGCCGATGAAGCAGCGTTACGCCGAAGTGCGGCGTTTGCTGGAGCGTATCGAAGACGGCTTCAAGGCGCGCGGCGTCAAGGTGGCTATCGGTTGCAAGCAGCTGTACCACGACCGCGAAGAAGTGACCTGCCATCTAAGGCGGCTGGACATGAAACGCAAGGGCTGACGTCGGGTTGAATCCGGCGCCACGCTGTCCATAATCAGCCGTGCGCGCCTGCGGGGCGAAGAGAAGGGGAGATGCAATGAGCGCTGAACACAAGGGACCTGACGCCGACATCCTCATCGTCGGCGGTGGCCTCAGCGGCACGATGCTGGCGGTGCAACTGCTGCGCCTGCCGGGTCAGCGGCGCATCGTCATCGTCGAGTCACGCAGCGAGTTGGGCCGGGGCGAGGCCTACAGCGCCACCGAGCTGGGCCATACGCTGAACGGCAACGCCGCGCGGATGAGCGTCGACCCGGACGACGTCGACGATCTCACCCGCTGGCTGACCGACTACATCGCCGCCGGTGGCTGGCCGGAGTCTGATCAACAGCAAGTGCCCGTGGCCGAGCTGTTTCCGCCCCGAGGGATTTTCGGTCTGTACGTCCAGCAGCGCCTGGCCGAGGCCCGGCTGATCGGCGAGCGGTGCGGTTCGACCGTCGAGCACGTGCGCGGCGAAGTCACCGACCTGCAGACTAACGCGGCTGGCCTGCGCCTGACCCTCGCGAGCGGTGAGCATTTGACCGGCCGCTTCGGTGTGTTGGCAACGGGCATGTTCGCCGCCGCGCGCACGCCTCAGCGCGATTCAAACGCCCTCAACGCCGCCGCCGTCGATCCGTGGGACGTAAACGCCATGGGCCAACTCGACCCCCAGGGCCGCGTGCTGATCATCGGCTCGGGCCTGACCATGGTCGACGCCGTGGTGTCTCTGGAGCAAGCAGGCCATCGCGGGCCCATCGACGTGTTTTCCCGCCACGGTCTGCTGCCCCACGTGCGCCGTCAGCCGCCGACATGGCCGGATTTTCTCGCCGCCGACCTGAACATACGCAGCACCCGGCAACTGGTCAGGGCCTTGCGCGAGCAGTGCGCCCGAGCGGCGGAGCAGGGCATCGACTGGCAGGCGCCGCTCGACACGGTGCGCGTGCATATTCCACGGCTGTGGAGTCAGGCGTCTGACCTGCAGCGGCGCCAATTCGTACGCCATGTCCGGCCGTGGTGGGAAAGCCATCACCACCGCTCGCCGCCGCCCAGCGCGCACTTGCTGGATAGGCTGATCGACGAAGGGCGCTTGAACATCCACGCCGCTTCATTGCTCAGCGTGGGAAGCGCCGAGGCTGGTCAGATTTCCATCAGCGTTCGCTATCGCGGCCAGGACAAGGCCACCACAGAGAGCGGCGCAGCGCTGATCAACTCGACCGGCATTCAATACGACTGGCGCCGGGTTGATCGTGCCTTGCCGCGCAATCTGTTGGCGCGTGGCCTGATTCAGCCGGGGCCGCTGGCGCTGGGGATCGCCGCCGATGCGGGTGGCGCGGTGATGGACGCTGAAGGGCGGGTCTCGACGCGGCTCTATGCCATGGGCCCGCCCTTGCGCGGCCTGTGGTGGGAAAGCACCGCCGTGACCGACGTGGCGTTGCAGGCCAAAGCGCTGGCGGCGCGACTGGCGGCGGTGAGCAACGTGCCAAGCTGAATGAGCAGGGAATTGTGTCGACCGCGACACACTTTCCGCAGCCCCTCCTAAAGCACCCTCCGAACGAGCCGAAAGCCCATTATCGACCCGGTAAGACCGCCCGCTTTTCATCGCGAGGCGGCAGGGACGTCAGCGATCGGACAAGGCTATGGAGGCCAGTCGTCATGTTGAGCTTGAGTTTCAGAAACCCTGCAGAAGCGGCATTACTGCTGCCGCAAACCGTTGCGCCGACCCCCCTCGGCACTGACGACCCGCAACAGAGCCTCAGCGCCGCCGATCAGGTGCGTCAGGGCATCGAAGTACTGCTTTCACCGGACGCGCAGAAAGCGGCGAAGAAGGGTGACAAGAACGCCGACATCGACGCCACGCACCTGCCTGACCGGATCAAGGAGCAGCTCAAGCTGATCCGCTCGATTCAGGAGCGCATTGCCAAACGCATGCAGGACATGCAGGCATTCATGAGCGACCGGTCGCTCTCGCCCCGCGCCCGGGAGGGCAAGATGCGTCAGTTGCAGATGGAAATCATGGCGATGACCAACTCGCTCATTCAGGCCACTAATCAGCTCAATCAAGCGATGCAGCAGATGCATCTGTCAGTGGCGGACCAGACCCTCGCTGGCACCCTGGTCAGTCCGCAAAACCTTCAATCCTGATCCAGCAGGCGCGGCCCGGCGCCTTGCTCGCTCAGGCTGTCGCCGAAGTTACGCAGCGGGCAGGCCTCCATCGACAGGCAGCCGCAACCGATGCAGCCATTGAGTTGGTCGCGCAGGGCGGTGAGGCGGTTGATGCGTTCATCCAAATCGGCTTTCCAGCGCTCGGATAACCGGGTCCAGTCTGCAACGCTGGGCGCGCGGTCCTGAGGCAGGGTCTGCAGCGCGGTCTGGATGGTCGCCAGCGGAATGCCCAGGCGCTGCGCGGTTTTGATCAACGCCACGCGGCGCAGCACATCTCTGGGATAGCGACGCTGATTGCCGGCGTTGCGCTGGCTGCTGATCAAACCTTTGGCCTCGTAAAAGCGCAGCGCGGTAATAGCCACGCCGCTGCGGGCGGACAGTTGGCCGACGGTGAGTTCGCGGGCGATGGGCGGGATGTCCTGGGCGAGCATGCAATCTCCCTGTCTGCGGAACGACGCTTGACCTACAGTTAACTGGAGGTTTTATCCTGCGCAGCATCGCTTGGCCGGACCGGCTTGGCAAGTGGGGGCACCGGCGCAAGAAACGTATGGGGCCATACCGGTTTGCGCAGCATCCTGTTCAGCAACAACCGTCATCTGTGGAGAACGTTTATGACACCAGCAGCCGCTACTCTTCCGTTCAGTCAGTTCGTTGAGTTCGCCGTCGACCCGCAGCATCAGGCCGGGCTGGTCGGTGCGCTCAACGAGCGTTTCGAGCAGTTTACGCGCACCTACCCAGGCTTTGTCCGCGCCAGCGTGCAGGTCAGTGAAGACCGTCAGCGGGTGTTGAGCCATGTGCAATGGCTGTCGAAGACCGACTGCGAGCGTGCGTTCGAAAACGCCGAGCAGGGCGAAGGGGACATGTGGGAGTTGATTCGTCGACACCGGGCCACGTCGATGATCTTCAACGCGTACGAAGTGGCGGGGGAAATCGTAGGACCGCGTCAGGGGTGAGCGCAGTCCTACAGGTTGCATCGCTGTGGGATCACACCGACAAATGCAGCATCTGTTCACCCTGGGTCTGTTCACCGGGACGGCGCTTGTTGACGGCCAGTTCGCCGATCTTGATCAGCCGCGCGCGCACGACGTTGCGACTCAACCCCAGCAATTGCGCGGTGTGCACCTGGTTGCAGTGGCTGAAGCGATAGGCCGCGCGCAACAGGGCGTCTTCGACCTTCTCGTGCAGCGCGCCGGCCTGCTCCTCGAACAGACGCTGGAACGCCCGGGCCAGCAGCGCGTCGGTCGAGTCGTCGACGGCGGGGGCTGAATCCTCCTGGCGCTCAAGGCGCAGGTTCGACAGGCGCAGGTCGCTGGACTGAATCACGCCGTTGCGGCAGATGAGCAAGGTGTGGTGAATCACGTTCTCCAGCTCGCGAATATTCCCCGGCCAGCCGTAGGTCCGCAGCTTGTGCTCGGCATCGGCGCTGATCTGGATCGGTCCGCAGCCCAGACGCTGGCTGTAGACGTCGATGAAGTGGCGGCTCAGCGGCATGATGTCGCCCGGCCGGTCGCGCAGGGTGCTCAGCTCCAGATTGACGACGTTGAGGCGATAGAACAGGTCTTCGCGAAAGTGCCCGGCGTTGATGGCGCGTTCCAGTTGAACGTTGGTCGCCGCCAGCACCCGCACGTTGATCGGCGTGCTTTTGCGCGAGCCCAGTCGCACCACTTCGCGCTCCTGCAGGACGCGCAGCAGCTTGACCTGAATCGCCAGGGGCAGGTCGCCGATCTCGTCGAGAAACAAGGTCCCGCCGTTGGCTTCCTCAAACCAGCCGGCCTTGGCGGTGAGGGCGCCGGTGAACGCGCCTTTTTCCTGACCGAACAGCTCGGCTTCCACCAGTGATTCCGAAAACGCGCCGCAGTTGACCGCCACGAAGGGCTGGTGACGACGGCTGCTCAGGTTGTGAATGTGACGGGCCACCAACTCTTTGCCGGTGCCGGTTTCGCCGATGATCAGCACGCTGGCATCGCTGGGTGCAACTTGCTCGATGTGGGCCAGCAGCGCCTGGGACCTCGGGTCTTCGAACACCTGCGCGGTGGCGCGTATCGAAGTCGCCAGGGCTGGCGAGGGCGGTAGGGTCAATAGCTGCATAGGGGTCACTTGTGGTTGGAACGGGAGGCTGGCTGTCATGAAGGACTCCTTGTCGCGGTCGCCGTTGTCGCGCTGGCAGATCAACCGCTTCCCACGTGCTGCGCGGGCGCGCAGCAAGCGGTTGTTTCCAGGGGGGCGGTGAAACTTACTTCTGCGGCGGCAGATCGTTGGCAATCATTTCGCCGAACGGGCCGGTGAGGTTGGTGATGCCGCGGCCTGCCAGGCTGCGATACGGCTCAGGCAACAGCGGAAACACCAGCTCGGCGAAGCGGTAGGCTTCTTCCAGGTGCGGGTAGCCGGAGAAAATGAAACTTTCGATGCCCAGGTCCGCGTATTCCTTGATGCGTGCGGCGACTTCCTGGGGATTGCCCACCAGCGCCGTGCCTGCGCCGCCCCGTACCAGGCCGACGCCGGCCCACAGGTTGGGGGCGATTTCCAGGTTGTCGCGGCGGCCGTCGTGCAGCGCGGCCATGCGGCGCTGGCCTTCGGAGTCGAAACGCGAAAAGGATTTCTGCGCAGCGGCGATGGTGTCGTCGCTGATGTGCTCGATCAGGGTGTCCGCAGCTTTCCAGGCCTCTTCGCTGGTTTCGCGGACGATGACGTGCAGACGGATGCCGAACTTGACGGTGCGGCCGTTGCGCGCGGCGCGCTCGCGCACGTCCGCCAGTTTCTCGGCCACGGCGGCAGGGGGCTCGCCCCAGGTGAGATACACGTCGACCTGCTCGGCGGCCAGTTCGTGGGCTGCCTCGGAGGAGCCACCGAAATACAGCGGCGGGTAGGGCTTCTGAATCGGCGGATACAGTGCTTTGGCGTTCTGCACCCTCAGGTGCTTGCCTTCAAAGTCCACGGCTTCGCCCTGCAGCACGCGGCGCCAGATCTTCAGGAATTCGTCGGTGACTTCGTAGCGTTCGCTGTGATCGAGGAAACTGCCATCGCCGCGGTTTTCATCAGGGTCACCACCGGTCACGACGTTGATCAGCAGGCGTCCGCCCGACAAACGATCCAGGGTCGCGGCCATGCGCGCTGAAACGGTGGGAGAAATAATCCCCGGCCGAATCGCCACCAGGTAACGCAGGCGTTCGGTCAAAGGCACGAGGGCCGACGCGATCACCCAGGAGTCTTCGCAGGAACGGCCGGTCGGAATCAATACGCCGTGGTAACCCAGATCATCCGCGGCCTGGGCGACCTGCTTCAGGTAATTGAGCGTGACCGGGCGCGCGCCCTTGGTCGTGCCCAGGTAATGGCCGTCGCCGTGTGTCGGTAGAAACCAGAAAACATCCATGAGAAATCCTTCAAGCGGAATCGGTGGGCTTGTAACAAGTGCACTCGTTATAAAGGCTCCGATTTATTCCGTAAAAGAACTGAATCCCATATTTTTATAATATTTAGAGATATGCCCTGTTTGTTTGGATCTGAGAGGGCTTCGGCCAGTCCTGGCGTGGCGAAGAACCCGAGGAGCGCGCTTTGTGGGACTGGCTTTAGCCGGGAAGGCGTCGGGCGTCACGCCGCAAGGTTGATGGTGTTCACACTGGCCTCTTCTGGGCTGAAGCCGGTCCCACTAAAAAGCACCGCGCAAAAAAACAGGCGCCGAAGCGCCTGAAGGACAGTACGGGAGACGCTTCGACATCAGAAAATCTGGGTAAACAGCCAATACAGGCTGCCCGACAGCAGGATCGCGGCAGGCAGAGTCAGCACCCATGCCATCGCCAGATTGCGCAGGGTGCGCATCTGCAGGCCGGAGCCGTTGGCGACCATGCTGCCGGCCACCCCGGAGGACAGCACGTGGGTGGTCGAGACCGGCAATCCATACATGTCCGCCGCGCCAATGGTCAGCATCGCAACGACTTCAGCCGATGCGCCCTGGGCGTAGGTCAGATGGGTCTTGCCGATCTTCTCACCGACCGTGATCACGATGCGTTTCCAGCCCACCATGGTGCCCAGGCCCAGCGCGATCGCCACGGCCACCTTGACCCACAACGGAATGAATCGGGTCGCGGTGTCGATCTGCTGCTTGAACTGATCGACCTTGGCCTGGGTGTCTGCGTCGAAATTGCCGACCTTGTTCTTGTCCATCACGCGGATGGCTTCAGAGGTCAGGTACATGTCGTTTCGCACGTTGGCGGTGGCCTCGGCCGGCACCTTGGCCAGCGAGCCATAACTGGCGACCTGATCGCCGATCTTGCCGGCCATGACGGCCAGCGCTGGCACCAGCTCAGGAGTGGCCTGTTTGTCACGGATGTAAGTGGACAGCGTCTGACGTGAATCAGCCGGCGCGGGCAGCGGCGCGGCTTTGGTCAGGGCCTGTTGGGTGACCTGGGCGACTGCGGCGAACTGCACCGACTGATCGGCCGGCATGGCGCGGTTCAGCGCGTAGGCCATCGGCAGCGTACCCACCAGAATCAGCATGATCAGACCCATGCCTTTTTGA
This sequence comes from Pseudomonas graminis, assembly GCF_013201545.1. Taxonomy (NCBI): domain Bacteria; kingdom Pseudomonadati; phylum Pseudomonadota; class Gammaproteobacteria; order Pseudomonadales; family Pseudomonadaceae; genus Pseudomonas; species Pseudomonas graminis. Next base: position 5,260,722 of record NZ_CP053746.1, on the reverse strand, counting down.
CCGTCGTTTGAACCGTGGGCGAAGGACACGCCGGTGCAGGTCAGGATCAGCAGGCCGCGAATCCAGATCGGCGGCGGCTTGTTGCCTTCCGGCGCTTTGTACAGCGCGCGGTTCTTCACGAACATGCGCAGCGCCATCAGCAACAGCGCGGCGCAGGTGAACCCTACCAGCGGCGAGAGCAGCAGCGAATAACCGACTTTGGTCGCCTGAGACCAGTCCACGCCGCTGGTGCCGTCACGGCCGTGCATCAACGCGTTGGCGATACCGACGCCGATGATCGAGCCGATCAGCGTGTGGGAAGACGAGGCGGGCAGACCCAGCCACCAGGTGCCGAGGTTCCACAGGATCGCCGCAATGAGCAGGGCGAAGATCATCGCGTAACCCGCCGATGATCCGACCTGCAGGATCAGCTCGACCGGCAGCAGGGCAATGATGCCGAACGCCACCGCGCCGCTGGAAAACAACACGCCCAGAAAGTTGAAGGTTCCTGACCAGACCACGGCGAAGTTCGGTGGCAGGGAGTGGGTGTAAATGACCGTCGCGACAGCGTTGGCGGTGTCGTGGAAACCGTTGACGAACTCAAAGCCCAGCGCGATGACCAATGCGACGCCAAGCAGAATGAACGGCGTCCAGGTCAGCACGACGGTACCCAGATCGTCCATGTCCTGCTTGAGGCTGTAGCCGGTATAGAACAGGCCCAATGCCAGCACAACGAAGAAAATCACCATCGTCGTCATGCCAGGCTTGCGCCCGAATTGAGCACTCAGTCCGGGTCCCTGTTGCAGAGAGCCTTGAGCCAGTGTGGGGGTCGCCATGGGGCACAATCCTGTTGATGAGGGATAATGACCATGATCATTACAAAATGTGACAGAGATGCGACACGGGTCACGTTTTGCGCGGATTTGCTGGGGTCAGAGACCAATGGACGCGCTAATGACGCTGCCGCTAATAGTCACGACTCTTGCGAAACGCCCACCTTCCCGCAATAAACGTAAATGTCGCCACCAGCGCAACCAGCACCCAGAACCCATGGGGATCGGACGCCAGTGGTATACCGCCGACGTTCATGCCGAAGAAACCCGCGACGATGTTGATCGGCAGCGCCAGCACGGTGACGACGGTCAGGGTGAACAGCGTGCGGCTGCTCTGTTCGTTGAGGTTGGCGGCGATTTCTTCCTGCAGCAGTTTGATCCGTTCGCCGAGGGCGGTGAGGTCGCTGATCACCAGCGCCGACTCTTCGGTGGATTGCCGCAGCTCCTGTAAATCCTCCTCCAGCAGCCACTGCGGCGGGCGGTGCAGCAGGCGCATCAGCGAGCCGGGTTCCAGGGCCAGCAGCCGTTGCAGGCGCACCAGCACCCGTCGCATGGCGCCGAGTTCCGAGCGGTTGTTGCTCAGGCGTTGAGACAGAAGCTGGTCTTCGATTTTGTCGACGCTGAGGCTGGTCTTGCGCATGAACTGGCTCAGCACCTCGCTCTGATCGCGTAGCAGATGGGCCAGTAACTCAAGGGGGGAGCGGAAGGTTTCGCCCTGCTTGACCGAGGAGCGCAGCCGGTCCACAGACCGCAGGGGCTGATGGCGCGCGGAGATCATCAGGTTGCTGCGCACGCAGACCCACAACGTGGCGATGTCGGTGGAGACGCGGTTGAAGTCGAAGACCACGTCGTTGACCACGGCGAGCAGGGCAGAGTCGACGTGTTCGATGCGCGTGGAGCGCGACCCTTCGTGCAGGGCTTCGAGGAACTCGTCGGGCAGGTCGAGGTTGGTTTTCAGCCAGCGTTCACAGCTGGCGTGGGTCAGGTTCAGGTGCAGCCAGACAAACTCGTCCGGCGCGGTGGGCTGGCGCAGGCATTCAAGCGCCGCCGTCGAATCCAGCTCCCGACCAGGCTCACCGGGACGGAAGCGGTAGCCGTACAGCAAGCCGAACAGATCGGAGTCCTGATGGTGGGCGATGCGTTGATTCATGAAGGCTCGCAGACGGGAAGTGCCCCGCAGGGCACGAGATCGAAGGCGGCATCATCGCAAGGGGTTTTGACAGTTTTGTGACGCTTTGTGTCCGGCAGCGATCTTGTTCAGACCATTGACAGGCGCGTCTTGCGCAGGGGCGCCGGCCATGAGGAATCAATCAACAATTCATCCTCGATGGACAGCTCGATATCAACCGCCGCAGCGTTCAATTCCAGGTGATGGGGAGTGACGGCCTTGGGAATGGCGATCACGCCGTCCTGACGCAGCACCCACGCCAGGCTGATCTGCGCCGGGGTGGCGTCGTGGCGCTCGGCGACTTCGAGGATGGCAGGGTTCATCAGCAAGTTGCCGGCCTGGCCGATCGGGCAGTACGCCATCAGCGGCATCCGGGCGGTTTGCATCCAGGGCAGCAGGTCATATTCGATGCCGCGTTCTTCCGGGTTGTACAGCACCTGATTGGTGGCACATCCGCCGCCGAGGCCGAGCTCGTCCAGCTCAAGCAGGTCGGACACGTCGAAATTCGACACGCCCCAGCGGCCGATCTTGCCCGCTTCGCGCAGACGCTCGAAGGCCTCGACGGTTTCATCCAGCGGGTACTGACCGGCCCAGTGAAGCAAATACAGATCGATGTAGTCGGTCTTCATGCGCTTGAGGCTGCGCTCGCACGCCGCCGGAATGCCCGCGCGGCTGGCGTTGTGCGGGTAGACCTTGCTCACCAGCACGACCTCGTCGCGGCGCCCGGCGATGGCCTGGCCGACGACTTTCTCGGCGCCGCCTTCGCCGTACATCTCGGCCGTGTCGATCAGTGTCAGGCCCAGGTCGATGCCCAGTTGCAGCGCCGAGACTTCCGCCTCGAACTGATGGCGATCCTCACCCGTGTGCCAGGTGCCCTGACCGATAACGGGGACGGTTTTGTCTGCCAGTTCAAGCGTGCGCATCGGGGGTGCCTCCGGGCTGATGGGTCTGAGTCATTAAGAGTCAGGCAGTACCGGTCCGCAGGGGTTCAATCTCAAGCGAATACGCGGTGCGTGAGCGGGCTGCGCACCCATTGTGGACCGGCTTCAGCCGGGAAGAGGCCGGTGTGAACGACATCAATTTTGCGGTGTGACGACCGACGCCTTCCCGGCTAAAGCCGGTCCCACAACGAACGCGTTCAGTCAGTGGGACCAGGTAACCCCAGTAGGACCGGCTTCAGCCGGGAAGAGGCCAGTCAGCACACCATGCATCTCACTTATGCCCGTTTTCCCAACCCCCACCCAGCGCCAGGAACAGGTCGATCTGACCCATCGCAACCTGGGTGTTCGCCGCCGCCAGTTGTGCGGTGATGTCGGTGTAGGTGCGGGTGGCTTGCAGGTCGGCGAGGAAGGATTCGCGGCCGGCGAGGAAAAACCGGTGGGTCTGGTCCGCCGCCTGCCGTGCCGACTCCTCGGTTTCAACCAGCGCATCGCGGCGCTCCAGCAGCGCGGTGTACTGGGACAGCCCGGTCTGGGCTTCGCGGATCGCGTTCAGCACCACGCCATCAAAGCGCGCCAGGGCCACCTGATTCGAAGCCTCGGCAATGTGAATCCGCGCACGTGCGCCATTGGACGGGATGGTCCAATTGATCACTCCGCCAAAGCCCCAGCGGTTGGTCGACGGATCGCCCAGTTCATCGAGAATCCCCACGGTGCCCACGGTCGCGCCGATGCTGATGTCCGGATACAACTCGCCCGTCGCCACGCCAATGGCCGCCGTCGACATCGCCAGCCGGCGTTCCGCCTGGCGCACATCGGGACGGCGTTTGAGCAGCGCGGCGCCATCGCCCACCGGCATGACTTGAGCGATGTGCGGCAGCTCGGCGCACTCCGCGACCCCGCGGGGCAGCTGGTTGAGCGGCCGGGCGAGCAGCATCGACAGGCGATACAGCGCTGACTTCTGCGCCGCTTCGTAACGCGGCAGATCGGCACGCAGCGACCGGAACTGGGTTTGTGAGCGCGTCACCTGGGTTTCATCGCCACGGCCGGCATCGCGCAGGCGTTGGGTCAGGTTCAGGCTCTGCTGCTGCAGGTCAAGGGAGTGCAGGGCGATGTTGCGTTCTTCGTTGGCGGCGCACACTTGGGTGTACGCGCGAACCACATCGGCCACCAGCGTGATGCGTGCCGTGTCGGCAGCGGCCTGGGTCGCGTCGGCGTTGGCCTGGGCGGCTTCGATGCCGCGCTGCAACACGCCAAACAGGTCGAACTGGTACGAGGTGGTCAGCCCGACATCGCCGACGTTCGCGACCGGGACTTTTTCCGGCAGCAGGTAGGCCTGACCGGCTTCCTGCAGGCGTTGCGCCCCGGCCTTGGCCGTGCCGCTCCAGCCGCCCGCCGCATCGGCCTCGCTCATTTGAAACCGCGCCCGTTGCAGGTTCGCCGCCGCGACGCGAAGGTCAGTGCTCGACACCAGCGCCTGGCCCACCAACTCATCGAGTTTCGGATCGTGATAAAGACGCCACCAGTCCGCCGGCACCGGCGCCGACACCACATTGGTCGACGAACCCGCCAGCTCGCCCTGCAGGTCGGGGCGATTGACGGCGGCTTGATCAGGCAACGTGTAATCCGGGCCGACCACGGTGCAAGCCGACAGCAGCAAGCCCATGCACATGCTCATGCCCACCGTCAGCAGGCGTGCGCGGTGGTTCATTTCGGCGCTCCAGGCTGGACGGGTTGGTCATGTCCCTGAGCAGCTGTGCGGGCGTCATCGATGATCGACACCGTCGCCGTGCGCCCGGCAATCATGCGGAAATCCGCTGGCACGTCGTCGAACGCAATGCGCACTGGAATCCGCTGGGCCAGTCGCACCCAGCTGAACGCCGGGTTGACGTTGGGCAGCAGGTTCGAGCCACTGCTACGGTCGCGGTCTTCGATGGCCGCGACGATGCTCACCACATGGCCGCGCAGGCGGGCGTTGTCGCCAATCACGCGGATGTCCACGCCGGAGCCGATGTGAATCCCGTCCAGCTTGGTTTCTTCAAAGTAGCCGTCGATGTGGAACGAGTTGCTGTCCACCACCGACAGCACCGGACGCCCGGCACTGACGAATTCGCGGTCCCGGGGCGCACGGTCATTGAGGTAGCCGTCCACCGGGCTGCGGATCACCGAGCGGTCCAGGTTCAGTTGCGCCGAATCAACCGCCACTTGCGCTTCGTTCAGGGCTGACAGCGCGCGGGCTTCCCTGGACTGGCTTTCTTCCAGCTGCTCGCGGGCGACCAGATTGCCGAGGCTGCGGTTACGACGGTTCTCGCGTTGGGCCTGCTCCCAGGTTTCCTTGCGCTCGGCGACCGTGGCCTGGGCCTGACGCAAGGCGAGACGGAAACGGTCCTGATCGATGGTGAACAGCAACTGGCCTTTCTTGACCAATTGGTTGTCGCTCACCGCGACCTTTTCGATCAGTCCGGAAACGTCCGGCGCGATCTGGATCACGTCGGCGCGGATGTGCCCGTCGCGGGTCCAGGGCGCGTACATGTAATACATCACCATGCGCCACACGACGATCGCGGCAAGGGTGACAACCAGCAGGGTCAGGACCACGCGGCCCAGCGTCAGAAGAGGTTTTTTCATGTCATCAGGTATCGACTTAGGGTATCCACGACGCCGAGCAGCAGAGCGTATAGACCGACGTTGAACAAAGCCCGGTGCCAGACCAGGCGGTAGAAGCGGGCGCGCGTCAACACGGCGTGCACCACCAGAAAAATCAGGTAAGCGATGCCCATCAGCACCAGAAAGGTCGGCAGGAAGATCCCGCTGATGTCCACATCACCGATCATAACGGCGCTCCATCGATGCCATAGGGCGGTTGTTCTTCCTGCTCGGCGAGCACATCGACGATCTCCACACCCGGCAACAGCGCCAGGCGCAAGCCACTGAGGGCGTGCAGCAGATTCAGCCGCGCGGCGTCATCATCTTCGCCATTGAACGCCAGCGCGCGGCGGGCGCGGTCCATGGTCATCAACAGACCCTTGGGCGCCGGCAAACGCTCCCGGGCTTTCAGGCAGGCCCGGAAATGCGCACCGACCTCGCTCGTCACCTGACGCAGCAGCTGGCGCGGGACCGGGTCGACCCGCGGCATGTACGCCAGCAAATCGAGCATGTTCAGGGCGACCCGCGCTTCGCGCAGTGCACTGGTGGAATCCTGGGCCGTAATCGCCAGACGCGGCAGGTGCTGCATCAGCCGGTCGAGCATGCGCACGCCCATTTGCCGGTGCTCGGCCAGGGTCGCGTCTTCGCTGAGGGAGACGATGTCGCGCCAGCTGAAACGGGTCAGACGCTTGGCCGCCACCTCAGTGCCGAACGGCCGGACGATCAGCGTCCAGACGAAGGCGAATGCGAGACCCGCCGGCCCGGCCAGGTTGGAATTGACGAAGTTGACGAAGTCGGCGTCGTAGGCGCTCTGAATACTGATGAAGGACGAGGTGTTGACGATGGTCAGCAGGGTGCCGAGGTAGAACTTCGGCTGCACGGTCAGGGTGCCGACGCAGATAAACGGCACGGAAAACGCCAGCACCAGCATCGGGAAGTCGTGCAGATTGGGCAGCACCACGAACAGATAGAGGCTGGCGAAGATCACCGACATCATGGTCCAGAAGAAGAACCGGTAGATCTGCGGCGCAGGGTCGTCCATCGCCGCGAAAAAGCTGCACGACACCGCCGCCAGCGCCACCGCACTCGCGCCGTCCTGCCAGCCCAGCAAGATCCACAGCACCGACGCGACAATGATGGCGCTGACCGAGGTCGCCACCGAATACAGCATCATCCCGCGATCAAGAAACGGCGACAGCCGCCCCAGCCGCCAATGGCGATACACAGCGCGCCAGGCCGAGTGATCATCGGTCTCGATGGCGTGTTGCAGGCTGCGGCAGTCCTGCCACAGGTCGATCCATTCGCGCAGCCGATACAGCGCGTTCGACAACAGCAGTTGTCGGCGATCGTCGATCTGCGCAGGCGTGGGTTGCAGGCGGTCGAGCTCGGTGTGCAAGGCTTTCCAGTATTTGATCGGCGCGCCTTTGGCGGTCTGTTCGACCCAGTCGCGGCACTCGATCAACAGGGGCGCGAGGTCGGCGACGTGCTCGGGCGAACGCCGCTCCAGCGCCCAGAGGGCATCGTCCAGGGCATCAATAACGGGCAGCAGGTGAATCATTCGTCCGCGCAATTCTTTGGCATTGCGTACGGTCTGGCGATGGGCGCCTTCGTGGGGCAACTGACCGATCATCAACTCCAGGCTGTTGAACGTGCCGACCATGGCCGTGCGCAGGCCGCCGACCGCTTCCGGCGTGGCGCTGCGGGAGAGAAAGAGATCGCTGTAGGCAGAGGCATCCTTGAACCACTTGCCCATGGCATCCACCAGCACCGGCGCCAGCCGACGGGGCCAGAACATCGCGCCGACCACCGCAGCACAGACGATGCCGAGGAAGATTTCCTCGGTGCGCGAGACGGCGATGTCGAACACCGCCTGGGGGTTGTCGACCACGGGAAAGGAAATCAGCGGCATGGTGTAGCCCGCCAGCATCAGCGCATAACTGTTGGCCGTACGCAGATGCAGGGACAGGAAGAGCAGGGTACCGGTCCACAGGGCAATGACAACGGCCAGCAAAAACGGCGACTGCACGAACATCGGCACCAGCACCACCGAGGCGGCTGCGCCGAGCAAGGTGCCGGCCGCGCGGTACAGCGCCTTGGAACTGGTCGGCGCCACGAACGGGCTGGAGACGATGTACACCGTGGCCATCGCCCAATAGGGGCGGGGCAGTTCCATCATCAGCGCGATGTACAACGCCAGCATCGAGGCCGCGAACGTGCGCACGCCGTAGAACCAGTCGCGGCCCGGCGGGACGCCGTCGAAAAAGCCTTTGAACAGACCGCTCAAGATGACGACTCCGGCGCCATCGGCGTGGCTTGGGCGATGGCGCTGAAGACGCGCAACGTCGCTTCCAGATCCGCCGGGTCGACGTTGCTGAAGATGTCGCGGCGCAGGCGGATCAGCTCTGCCTCGATGGCGTTGGCCAGCGCGCGCCCCTCATCGGTGAGGCTCAAGGCCTTGGCGCGGCGGTCGGTGGGGTCTTCGGTGCGCTGCACCAGGCCGGCTTTGCACAGCTGATCCAGCAGGCGCACCAGTGACGGGCTTTCCAGCCCGCAGGCCTGGGCCACTGTCACCTGACGTACGCCTTCACCCAGACGCGCGATCATCAGCAACGGACCGGCGCAGGCTTCGGTGACGCCAGAGTCGATCAGCGTTGTCTGGCAGACGCGTCGCCACTGCCGGGAGGCGGCGACAACGCCGCCGGTGATGCGCATTTGCAGGGTGTCAGGGTTCATGAAAAGGCCATTGAAGCGGTGAGCGAGTTTGATTAGGGCCTGAATGATTAGGCGCTGCATTATTAGGTTGCTAACTATAATATCTTGTAACACTGTGGGGCCGTCAAATGGAATCTATCGTGGGGCGCCGAGCGGGTTGTTGCAGGAGGGGGTCGGCCGGATATCCAGCAGAGAGTAAAGGGCGCGCCAGATGCCTGTGATCGCTAAGGAAGACCGGGAAACGGCCCGAAGCAGGGATTTTCCGATACCGTCTGTCGGCTGATTCCTCGCTGGCTGAACTAATTTTCTGAGCGTCGTCTAAGTGGTCCTCCAAAAAAATGGCGCCAAATTATTAGCCTTGCTCCCCGTTTTCCGCTGGCTGGGCAAATGATGAGGGCAATGAGCCACTTTGCCTTAATAGTGGCACTGTGCTTTCTTCGGGCTCTGCTTCCGCAGCTTCGGCGGTTTCTTGACTCCGGGGACGACTAAAGATCAAACGGTTCAGCCGATAGCAAAGGTGACGGGAACGGCGGTCACAGGCCTGTTCCAGACACCTTCTTTGCTGTGCGCAACGCGCACCATGAGTGCACCCATGATTGATCTCGCCATCTGGAATCTTTCTATACCGGTCGGTATCGCAGCCGCCACCATCGACACGCCAAAACTCGTCGGCGGTTACCAGGATGGTTACTTCCGTTCAGGGGACACTTTGTTCTTCTGGGCGCCGGTTACAGGGTCAAGGACTGACAATGCCAAATTTCCCCGCACCGAACTGCGTGAGACCTACGCCAACGGTACGGTTCACAACTGGACCTACTCTGACGCGGACAATTTCCTGCGTGCGGCGCTGACCGTGGACCAAGTGCCTTCAACAGGCAAAATCGTCATCGGTCAGATCCACGCCTATGGCAGTACCGAGCCGCTGCTCAAGCTCGAATACCAGTACAAGGAAAAAACCAAGACCGGCAACCTCGTCGTGAAGTATCGCTCGACGCCTACTTCCGAGCCCGAAGTCATTCAGGTGGCCACCGGCGTGCTGCTCAAGCAACGCTTCACATACACCATCCACCTGACCCAGGCCGGCAACCTGACCGTCAATGCCTACGACATGCAGTGGGGTGCCAAGCTCGACCTGTCCTGGAAGGGCAAGCCGCTGTATTTCAAGGCAGGCGTCTACACCCAGGACAATGCCGGCTACGCCACCGAAGGCGGCGCGGCGACGTTCTACAAACTGGTGGCGACCCACGACAAGAAGGCGTGAGATCCACGGCAGCCGGCCTGCGGGCTATCGCGGAAACGCCAGCCCGAAACAGATCCGCCCCGGCGCCGGCTGGTTAACCGACACCTCGCCGCCGTGCAGCTGCATGATCGCGGCGACGATGGCCAGGCCCAGTCCATTGGAGTCGGAGCTCTGGTGGCGTGAGGCATCGCCGCGGTAGAAGCGGTCGAACAGCTTGCCCAGGGTCGCGTCGTCCAGTGTCGGGCCCTGGTTCTCCACCTCGATGCGGCAGTGCTGGCCGCTCTCGATCACACGAATCTTGATCTCACTGCCTTCATCGGCGTAGCGGATCGCGTTCGCCACCAGATTGCTCAGTGCCCTGCGCAGCAATAAGGGATCGGCCTCGATCCGCGCGTCGCCTTCCGTGTGCAGTGTGATTTCACGCTCTTCCGCCAGCCCTTCGAAATAGCCCGCGACTCGCTGCATCTCGTCCGCCAGGTCCAGCATCTGGCGGTTGAGCGCGGCTTGCGCTTCATCGGCCCGCGCCAGGAACAGAATGCTTTCGACCATGCGCGAGATGCGTTCCAGCTCCTCCAGGTTGGAGGCCAGCAGCGCCTGGTATTCATCCTCGGTGCGCGCTTGCCGCAGGGCCACCTGGCAATGCCCCATCAACGAACCCACCGGCGTGCGGATTTCATGGGCCAGGTCGGCGGAAAACTGTGTCAGCCGCTGATAGCCGTCGGCGAGCCGGTCAAGCATCGCGTTGTACGCCTCGCCCAGTTGCTGCAACTCCACTGGCGTGTCGCGGTTGTCCATGCGGCTGTCCAGTTGCGCCGGGGTGATGGCCGCGGCGTGGTTGGCCATTCTGCGCAACGGCCGCAGACCCCGGCGCAGTAACACGTAACCGAGCAGGGCTGTGAGCACGAAGGCCAGGGCCACGGCGAGCAGAATGCGATTGCGGAAACCCGCCAGGGTGGCCATTTCCTTGACCTCGATGTGCGCGGCCGTCAGGTGCACGATCCTGCCGCCTGACACCGCTTCGACCGTCGCCGCGCGCATCGGCACGCCTGAATCCAGCATGCCGCTGCGCATGTCGGCCACGCTCAGCGGCATGTTCGCGGGCACTACTGGCATCGACGGCAGGGACGCATGCAGCGGATTGACCCTGATCACCGCTGGCTTGCCCGGCTCGGCGATGATGAAGATGTCATCCTCGCTGTCGAGCATGTTCTCGAACAGCTGCGGGCTGCTTTGCAAGGTAGTCAGGGTCAGGTCGTACTGCAGCAGTTTGCGAAAGTGATCCAGCCGCGCCAGCACCGCATGGTCGCTGCGGGTCATCACCGCGCCCTTCATGGTTTCGTAGAGGTACATGCCGGCGCCCGCGACGGCGAGCATGGCCACCACCGAAAACGCCAGGGTCGCGCGCAGGGTCAGGGATGGCGGGCGTCGGGCTCGCATGGCCGCACCTCGCAGACGTAACCGATGCCGCGCACGGTGTGGATGAGTTTGATCGGGTAGGGCGTGTCGACCTTGCTGCGCAGGCGCTTGATCGCCACATCGACGACGTTGGTGTCGCTGTCGAAATTCATGTCCCAGACTTCCGAAGCGATCTGCGCCCTCGACAGCACGTCGCCCTCGCGGCGCAGAAACAGATGCAGCAGCGCGAACTCCTTGTTGGTCAGGGTGATGACCTGTTGCTGGCGCGTGACCCTTCGGCGCAGGAGGTCCAGCTCCAGATCGGCCAGGTGGAAATGGTCGGCCTCGCGCACCACCCCGCGACGCAGGATGGTGCGGATGCGCAGGAGCAGTTCGGTGAAGGAAAACGGCTTGACCAGGTAATCGTCGGCGCCCAGTTCAAGGCCGCGGATGCGGTCCTGCAACTGATCGCGGGCGGTCAGAAACAGCACCGGCACGTCCTGCTTCGCCCGCAGGATTTCGATGATCTGCCAGCCGTCGATGCCCGGCAGCATGACGTCGAGCACCAGCAGGTCGTAGCTGTGCTCCAGGGCCATGTGCAGGCCGTCGGTGCCGTGCTGGGTCCAGTCGACTTTGTAACCGGACTCGGTGAGGCCCTTCTTCAGGTACTCGCCAGTCTTGGTGTCGTCTTCGATAAGCAGAATGTGCATCGTCGATCAGGCTCGCTTCACGTCATTGGCGGCGTCGCCGGCGCGGGGTGTCGGATGGGTCATCAGATTGGGTCAGAAAAGGCACGAAGGGCTGCAGGCCGCGCCGGATGTGAAGTGTAACCAACGGATGGCGAGCGGTCGGTTACATTTTTGTCATTGATCCGCGCCATGACCAGCCTGCCGCCCGAATGACAAAAATGTAATCGGGCGGTCATTGTCGGGTGCCGGTTGCGGGTAGAGGATGGTGGTCATGCAACACCTGACGTTCAGCTTCAACTTTCCCCAACTGCCTGAAGGAATTCCACCGATGAAGATGAAGACAGCCCTGACCACCACGTTCGGCATGCTGATGCTCAGCGCCGCCGTCATGGCTTCCGCCGCTGGCATGGCCGCCGGTGACATGCCTGTGGTCAAGCCACTGCGCGGGACGGTCGACAGCGTCGACAGCAACACCCTGAATTTCACCACCCGTTCCGGCGCCCATCAGAGCATCGGGCTGACCGACAAGACTGGCATCCGCCTGGTCTCCAAGACCGACATCGCGTCGATCAAAGCGGACAGCTTCATCGGTTCCGCCGCGATCCCCCAAGCCGATGGCACGCTGAAGGCCCTGGAAGTCACCGTATTCGAGCCGAGCCTGAAGGGCAGCGGTGAAGGTCACTACGGTTGGGAAAACGCTGACGGCAGCACCGGTACCATGACCAATGGCACCGTCGGCAAGCTGAGCGGCAAGGCCAACGGCCGTACCCTGAGCGTCGGCTACAAAGGTGGCGAGAAGCAACTGGTGGTGCCGGAAGACGTACCCATTGCCTATGTGCAGCCGGGCAAGGTCGATGAGCTGGTCAAGGGCTCGAAAATCGTCGTGTTCCCGGGCGAAGACGGCAAGACCGCACGCGGTGTCGCGGTCGGCAAAGACGGCTTCCAGCCGCCGATGTAAGCGGGTTGCGGCGTCTCACGGCGCCGCTTTCACCGAATCCGTGATGAGTCTCGCACCATGAAAAAAACCAGAATTCATCCATGGCCCATCCGCCTGACGCACTGGATCAATGCCTTTGGCATGGTCTGCATGTTCATGAGCGGGTGGGGCATCTATAACGCGTCGCCGCTGTTCAGCTTCTCGTTCCCCCGGGATTTCACCGTGGGCGGCTGGTTGGGCGGCGCGCTGGCGTGGCACTTCGCCGTAATGTGGCTGTTGGTGATCAACGGCCTGATCTACGTGTTCTATGGCCTGTTCACGCGGCATTTCAAGCGCGACTTTCTGCCGGTCACCCCCACAGCGGTGAAGCGCGACATGCTCGATGCGCTGCGCTTTCGTCTCAAGCACGAGAAGGGCGTGTACAACGCCGTGCAGCGCCTGATGTATTGGCTGGTGCTGGCCGCCGGCGTGTTGATCGTGCTGACGGGGCTGGCGATCTGGAAGCCGATTCAGTTACAGGAACTGACCGCCGTGTTCGGCGGCTACGACTTCGCCCGGTACGTGCACTTTGCGGCGATGGCGTTCATTGGCGCGTTCGTGGTGGTGCATCTGGCGCTGGTGCTGATGGTGCCGAAAACCCTGATGCCGATGATCACTGGCGGTTCGCGTGGGATTGAGAGCGGGAAGGTCGAGCATGATTGAGCCTAAAAAACGCGCCATTGCGCGCATCAAACTGGAACCGGCCCAGCAGATTCAGCTGGAGAGCCTGCAGCGTCGGCATTTCCTCAAAGGCGGCCTGACCGTGGGCGCGATGGCGATGCTCACCGGTTGCAACCTGCAGGACGGCGATCAGGTGGATAAGGTGCTGTGGAGCATGTCGCGGTGGAACGATCGGGTTCAGGCCTGGCTGTTCAGCGGGCAGAAGCTGGCGCCGACGTTCAGTAAGGATCAGGTCCGTAACCCGTTTCCGTTCAACGCGTTCTACAGCGAGGATGATATTCCGGAGCTGGACACGGCGGACTGGAAGCTGGGTGTGTCGGGGCTGGTGCGCGACAAGGCGCCGTGGACGCTGGAGGGGTTGCGCAAGTTGCCGCAGCGCAGCGATATCACGCGCTTGATTTGCGTTGAGGGCTGGAGCGCGATCGGGCAGTGGGGCGGTGTGCCGTTGCGCACGTTTCTGGAGCATGTGGGGGCGGATACGACGGCGAAGTTTGTCGGCTTCAAGTGCGCGGATCGGTATTACTCGAGTCTGGACATGCCGACGGCGTTGCATCCGCAGACGCTGCTGGCGCTGGATTTTGCCGAGGTGGCGTTGCCGCCGGAGTATGGCTATCCGTTGCGGGTGAGGGTGCCGACGAAGCTTGGCTTCAAGAATCCGAAGCATATCGTCGAGATTGTGGTGAGCAATGAGAATCCCGGGGGGTATTGGGAGGATCAGGGGTACAACTGGTTTAGCGGGATCTGATCCCGGGGTTGTTTTCGGATCGATGTGTATATCCATTATCGGCGGTGACACTTGTATGGGTTCCGCCCTTACGGCGGGTCACTTTTTCCAACAGCCGAAAAAGTAACCAAAAAGGCCGTGCTCCTGGTTGGGTTCCTCCTGCGTCGGAATACCCTCCCTCCGACGACGCTCCGTGGGCCCGCGCCGAACGGACATCCATGTCCTGACGGCGCTCTCGCCGCATCCATGCGGCTCGGCCCACTGCGCGTCGTCTGCGTTCGGCCTGCACCAAAGTCGCGTTCTGCGGTGTCTGGGCTTTTTGCGTATGAGATCAAAAGCAGATCAAAAGCGGATCAAAAGCGGATCAACGGCGGATTGCGGCCTGAGGATACTGGGGACTTGTGGTAGAGAGCTTGCTCGCGAGGGGATTGGTACATCCGCCGAATATCTGGTGTTTGAAATGCAGCATTCGCGAGCAAGCTCGCTCCCACAGGATGGGTGTGCTATCAGCAAAATTGTTGGCGCCTGGGCTGGCCTCTTCCCGGCTGAAGCCGGTCCCACTGGGGAACGCGGTGTTTTAGTGGGACCGGCTTTGGCCGGGAAAGCGTCGATCGTCACGCCGCAAGACTGATGGTGAGCAATCCGGCCTCTTCCCGGCTAGAGCCAGTCCTACAGACACCGCGGTCACCGTATAACCGGCTTCAGCCGGGAAGCACTTGATCTGCTCTTGATGTTGATGTTGATCTTCATACGCAAAAGGCTCAAACACCGCCAATCGCGACTTGGGTGCAGGCTGAACGCAGGTTTCGCGGAGTGGGCCGAGCCGCATGGATGCGGCGAGAGCGCCGTTAGGACATGGATGTCCGTTCGGCGCGGGCCCACGGAGCGGGACCGGAGTGAAGGAACCCCGAGGAACGAGGGGCCAAACCAGGAGCAGGCACCCTTGGTTACTTGGGGTGCTTTTCCAAGTAACTCGCCGAAGGCGAAATCGAGGCCGTTAGGCCGACGCTCTTGATCTTGCTCCAACGCCCTAAAAACAAAAAAGCCCACCTGCCAATCTCTCGGCAAGCGGGCTCTTCACGGCCTGACGAATCAGTTCAGACCCAATTTCCCGCGCATCTGCGACAGATCTTCAGCCAACGTATTGACCGGGCCCGCCAGCGCCTTGCGGTCCTGCTCCTTCACCTTGTCGTAAGTCTCATAGCCACCGTCCTTGGTCTTGTACTTCGCGAGGATCTTGTCCACCGTCGCAAAGTTCTTCTCGACCTTCGCCACGAACGCCTTGTCCGACTTCTCCAGCTGCGGCTTGAACAGATCGACGATCTTCTTCGAACCGTCAACGTTGCCCTGGAAATCATACAGATCGGTATGGCTGTAACGGTCTTCCTCGCCCGACAGCTTCGTCGCCGCCACTTCTTCCATCAACGCAGCCGCACCGCCCACTACCTTCTCCGGCGGGAACGTCATGTCCGCGATACGCGACTGCAGCTCTTTCACGTCAGCCAGCAGCTTGTCCGCGAACACGGCCTGATCCTTGGTGGAATTCTGCGAGAACAACGCATATTCCAGACGGTGGAAACCGGTGAAATCGTCGGCCTTCACGCCGTTCTCGTGATCGTCTTCACGGGAGTCGATCGACGCGTCCAGGTCGCTGAACAGCTCGGCGATCGGCTCGATTGACTCATAGGACAGACGCGTGGTCGGGAACAGCTTCTTCGCCGTCGCCAGGTCGCCCTTCTTGATCGCGTCGGTGAACTTCTGGGTGTCGGCGGCCAGGGTGTCGACGTTTTCGGTCACGTAGATCTTGTAGTCCGAAACCGGCGTGACCAGGTCCAACGGCGCGGTGGCGGCGAACGCGGACATCGATGTCTGCAACACGCCAAAGGTAAGCAACAACGCGAGAGGCGACTTTTTCATAGAGCTCTTCCTGTGAGGTAAGGGTTGTCAGGCAGTTTTTGTTGTTTGGGCAGAGGCGGCCAACAGCGACCGGCCGATGAAATCGTTGTTGTCGACCACGCCCGGCAGGGTGAAGAAATACCCGCCGCCGATAGGCTTGAGGTATTCCTCCAGCGGCTCGCCGTTGAGGCGTGTCTGCACGGTAATGAAACCTTTCTCCAGGTCCGCCTGATAGCAGATGAACAGCAGGCCCATGTCCAGCTGACCGTTCTTGTTCACGCCGTTCGAGTAGTTGAACGGGCGACGCAGGATCAGGTTGCGCTGGGTTTCAGCGGTGCGCGGGTTGGCCAGGCGGATGTGCGAATCCAGCTTGGTGATCTTGCCTTCCGGGTCTTTGTGGTAATCCGGAACGTCGGCTTCGGTCTTGCCGTCCATCGGCGCGCCAGTGGTTTTGACCCGGCCGAAGATGGCTTCCTGTTCCTGCAGCGGGGTACGGTCCCAGCGCTCGACGAAGTTGCGGATGATGCGCACCGCCTGGTAGCTGCCGTTGGCGGCCCAGGCCGGCTCGTCGCTGCCGGGCTGCACCCAGACCAGCTCGTTCATGGTCTTCTGGTTGTTCGAATCCGGGTTGGCCGAGCCGTCGCGGAAACCCAGGAAGTTGCGCGCGCTTTCCGGCGCCTGGCCCGGTTTCAACGGGGCCTGGGCGGGCACCGTGCCTTCCTGTTTCCAGCGCACCAGCAAAAGGTCCGGCAGGTTTTTCACGATGTCGCGCAGGGCGTGAATGTTGCTGTCCGGGGCGTTCGAGCAGAACTGAATGCTCAAGTCGCCATGGCAGCAATCGGCTTCCAGCGCGTCGTTGGGGAAACCGACCATGCGCTGCAAGCGCTTGGGTTTGACGGATTCCAGCCCGAAGCGGTCGTCGAACAGCGAGTCACCCACCGACACGGTAATGGTCAGGTTGTCCGGCGTGACCACCGGGCCGAGGATGCCGGAATCCAGTGGCGGCAGTTTCGGATCGACCTGGGGCACGGCCCCGCCGGTCATCAAAAACGCAATGCGCTCGTTCAACGTACGAAACATGCGCTCGAGGTCTTCGCGGTCCTGGGCCAGTACGTCGAAAGAGACCATCATCCCGGCGGTTGGGCGCGGGTTGACGATGCCGCTTTGATGCTGACCGTGGAACGCGTTGTGGTCCTGGGTCTTTTCGCTTTTCGGTGCTTCGGTGACCTGCGCCGGCGCGGTGGCGGCGAACGCATTGCCGGTCAGGCTGGCACCGGCCACTGCTGCGCCTGCAGCGCCAAGGCCCAGCAGGACGCGGCGACGGTCAGTGGAGATCGGCGCGTTTTTTGAATCGGAGTCTTTCATGTGAATGCTGTCTTCGCTCTGGTTTCAGGGCCGGGCGGGTGCATCGGGCACCCGCCAGGGCACGCTTACAGGCCTGAGAGGCCGAGGGCCGGATCGATTCCATCGAGTGCGTCGGCCAGTGCCTTGGCCTTGTCTGCTATTTGTTTTCGTTGTTCGATGCTGACCTGGTCGTACGGCTTGAAGCCGTCGGCGGTCTTGAGCAACAGCAACTGGTCATCCAGCGCGGTGCTCGCGGTGTCGATCTTTTTCAGCACGTCGCCGGAGGACTTGGCCAGCAGCGGACGCAGCAGCTCGATAACCTTGCGCGTGCCTTCCAGGTTGGCGGCAAAGCCGTTCACGTCGAGGTGGCTGTAGCGTTCTTCTTCGCCGTTGCTGCGGACCTCGGCAATGCTGCGCATGTTGCGCACGACCATGCTCGCCAGCTGTTCCGGGGCGATGCTCTGGGCCAGCAATTGCTGCTTCAGGCTGGCGATGTCGGCTTGCAGCTTCTGCACGACCGGCGCCAGGCCGTCGATGGAATTCTGCGAGAACAGGCCGAATTCGAGGCGGTGGAAGCCGCCGAAGCCGGGATCCTGCTCGCGTTTTTCGTAGTAATCGGCGCGGGCGTTGATCGCGTTGTCCAGCTCGGACAGGCGCTGGGCCGCAGGGGCGATGCGCTGATAGGCAGCACGGGCCGGCGCGTAGGCTTTCTGCGCCTGGGCCAGATCGCCGCTGTCGATGGCTTGCTGCAAGTCGTTCGTCGCGCGGATCAGCGCGCTGCTCTGGGTACTCAGGTAGACGCGGTATTCGGACAGCGGCCCGATGAAGGCGACCATCGACGGACGCGCTTTGGCGGCGGCGTCAGACTCCGCGGTCGGCGTCACGTGCAAAGTGCCGCGTGGATTGCTCAGCAGGCCGCAGGTGATGGCGTAGTCGCCGGGCTGCAGGTTGGCGTTAATGATCTGGCTCAGGCCCGGGACGATGTTTTCCCGCTCTTCCACCACCAGCACCCCGTCGAGGATTTCCCACTCCACGGCGCGATCCGAGGCGTTGACGATGCGGAACGCGTTCTTGCCGGCGGGCACGGTGATCGAATTCGGCTCGCAGCTTTTCGCATTAATGGTCACGACCGTTTCATTGCCGCTGTTGGCGATGCGCTTCTTCTGCGCGGCCTGGGAGGCGAAATAGAACATGGCGCCGGCGGCGATCATTAGCACCACCGAGCCCGCAACGGCGAACTGCAGGGCGCGAGATGGCTTGGCTTTCTTGGGAGGAAGGCCGTTGGCAGTGGAGTTCATGAGTGCCCTTATTTGTTCGTAACTGAATTCGTAACGGAAGACGTGTGGCCGTGTTCATGGGCCGGGCGGGTGGGCAGACTCACCACCCGCGCCTGGGGCTTGAAGAACAGGAACAGCGCAAAAACCAGGTACGCCAGGTACGCCACCAGCACGCTGACGGTCGGCGCATCCTGATAACCGAACATGCCGGCCAGTACCGAACCGGTCGGGCCGTCCATCGGCAGGATCGAGCTGATGTCGAAGACCACTTCCTGAAAGTGGTTCCAGACCCCGGCTTCGTGCAGCGAACGCACGGAGTTGGCCAGAATGCCCGCTGCCACCACGAGGATGAACAGGCCGGTGTAGCGGAAAAACTTGCTCAGGTTCAGGCGCATGCTGCCTTTGTAGATGCCGACGCCGATGCACACCGCGATGATCAGGCCGAACAGCGCACCCAGCGGGCCTGACACGCCTTCGCTCTGCTGGAACACGGCGAGCAGGAAGAACACGGTTTCGAGGCTTTCACGGGCGACAGCAAAGAACACCATGCCGATCAGGGCGTAAGTCTGGTTTCTCGACCCGGCCAAAGCAGCGTCCAGGGACTGGTGCAGATCATGTTTGACCGAGCGGGCGACCTTGCGCATCCACACGACCATCGAACTGAGGATCACCACGGCCACCAGGCCGACGATGCCTTCGAACAGTTCCTGCTGCTTTTGCGGGAATTCAGCGCTCACCATTTCCAGGCCACCCCCGACGAACAGCGCCAGGGCGACAGCCAGGAACACGCCGATCCATACCGCGGGCATCCACTCGCCACGGCCGGTCTGTCTCAGGTAACTGGCAATGATGCCAACGATAAGCGCGGCTTCAATCCCTTCGCGCAGCATGATCAAAAAAGGAACGAGCATTTATCACCGGTGCAGATCTGTTAGGGTGTGTGACGTAAATGCGTCAGGTAGCCATTCGCATTCAGCCATTGTGTAACATAATGATACTCATTATTGAATGCGCGCACTGGTTTTTTTGCAAAACCCTGCTTGTTGTGCAGGTGTTCAGGTGGGGTTCAGCCAAGAGGCATTGCGAACTGCAGCAGACGGCTTGCCAGCTCTGATCAGACACTGCCGCAGGTGTACCGCCCGACAGGTCAATGGTGGGAGCGACCGGGGTGGCGCTCCACCTTGCTCGCGAATAGGACGGTACATCCGCTAAGTGTTCGGCGGCTGGAATGATGTCTTCGTGAGCAAGCTCACTCCCACAGGATTCGTGTTGGCAGGGCGACGGGGAATCTCCTACAGGTTCTGCGGTGACAGCGCGTTTTTCATGGTTTCGACGAATCGCTGGGCGGCGGGGCTCAGGCCTACACCCGCTCGGGTAATCAGGCCGATCTCCCGACACACCCCAGGATGCTCGACCCGCACCTGTATCAAATCGCCGCGGCCTTCGTCGGCGGATTCCGGCAGCAACGTCATCCCCAGGCCTTGCCGCACCAGCGCCATGACCGTCGACATGTAGTTCGCTTCCAGCCCCGGCGTCAGTGCCAGTCCTTCTTCAGCAAACAGTTGCTCCACCCGCTCGCGCACGCTGCTGTCGCGACCGGTAAGGATGATCGGCTGCCCGGCCAGGGCCTGCAGGGTGATCGAGCGCTCCCGTGCCAGCGGATGATCAGCGGGGACGAACAGACTCAGCCGGTCGACCATCACCACCTCGAACGTCAGCCCGTGGCCCATGCGCGCCCGCACCCCCAGCCCGAAATCCACTTCGCCCTCACGCACCAGCGAATCGATCCGCTGCGCCACTACGTCCCGCAGGCGCACTTCGACGCCGGGAAACTGCTCGCGGAAGGTTTTAAGTAGAGGCGGTAGCGTGCCTGAACACATTGAGGGCAGGGCAGCGATGGTCACCACGCCCCGGCGCAGCGCGGCCAGATCCCGAGAGCCGCTGACGATGTTGTCCAGGTCCAGCAGCAGTTTCTCCATGGGCCCGCGATTGTTCTGGCCCGCAGCGGTCAGGCTGACCTGACGCGGGCTGCGCTCCAGCAGGGCGACGCCGAGCCATTCTTCCAGCTGCTGGATCTGCACGGTCAGGGCGGAAGGCGACAGGTTCAGCTCCAGCGCCGCTTTGGCAAAGCTGCCGGTGTGGGCGACGGTGAGAAAGGCGCGGATGTGCTGAATCGAGTTCTTCATGGCTGAGTTTTCCGAAAAAGTTGCCGTACGCGCGCCATTCGGTTTTTCCGAACGCAGGGCGCCGAACATTTCAATTTACAAAGCTTACCCCCGTTTCGATACTCGATGAAAACAACAACAGCTCATCCCGCCGCCCGCCGGTCAGGGATGACGAAGGATCAAACCATGCTCGCCACCCTCGGTGTCATTACCATCCTCTGCCTGCTCGCTGCCGTCATGAGCAAGCGCCTCTCGCCCCTGGTCGCCCTGATTGCCTTGCCCATCATCGCCGCCCTGATCGGCGGATTCGGTCTGCAAACCAGCGGCTTCATCATCACCGGTATCAAAAACGTCGCCCCGGTGGTCGGCATGTTTGTCTTCGCCATCCTTTTCTTCGGGGTGATGACCGACGCCGGCATGCTCGACCCGATCATCGACCGCATCCTGCGCACGGTGGGCACCCGTCCGACGCGGATTGTCGTCGGCACCGCACTGCTGGCGTTGCTGGTGCACCTCGACGGTTCCGGCGCGGTAACGTTTCTGGTGACGATCCCGGCGATGCTGCCGCTGTACACGCGGCTGGGCATCGATCGGCGGATCCTGGCATGCGTTGCAGCGATGGCGGCGGGGGTGAATTTCCTGCCGTGGACCGGTCCGGTGCTGCGCTCGTCGGCAGCGCTGCATGTGCCGGTGTCCGAGCTGTTCCAGCCGCTGATTCCGGTGCAGATCGTCGGCCTGGCGTTTGTCTTCTTCTGCGCCTGGATGCTCGGGCGCCGTGAGGAAAAGCGCCTGGGGCTGGGCCGCTTTCAAACCACGGCCGAGGCCATCGACGTAGTGCCCCAGCGGGTGCTGACCGAACAGGAGGCGGTGCTGCGCCGCCCGCGTCTGTTCTGGCTCAACCTGCTGCTGACCATCGCCGTCATGGGGATCATGATCTCCGGCTGGGTCGACCCGGTGGTGATGTTCATGGTCGGCACGGTGCTGGCGCTGTGCATCAACTACCCCAACGTCGACGCCCAGCGCGCGCGCATTGATGCCCACGCCAAGACCGCCCTGACCATGGCCAGCATTCTTCTGGCAGCGGGTGTGTTCACCGGCATCATGCAGGGCACCGGCATGCTCAAGGCCATGGCCGAAGTGGCCGTGGCGCAGATTCCGGCCGGCCACGGCAAGCTGATCCCGATGGTGGTGGGTTTCCTGTCCATGCCGCTGAGCCTGTTGTTCGACCCCGATTCCTTCTATTTCGGCGTGATGCCGGTGATCGCCGAAGTCGGCCGCTCCCTGGGCGTCGATCCGCTGCAGGTGGCCCAGGCGTCGCTGCTGGGCGTACACACCACCGGCTTCCCGGTCAGCCCGCTGACGCCGGCGACCTTCCTGCTGGTCGGGTTGTGCAAGGTCGAGCTGGCCGACCACCAGCGCTTCACCATTCCGTTTCTGTTTGCCGCATCGGTGCTGATGACCCTGACCGCACTGCTGCTGGGAGTGTTTTAAATGAAGACAATACGTATCGGCTCTGGCTCCGGTTATTCCGGGGACCGCATCGAGCCTGCGGTCGAACTGGCCGAGAAGGGCGACCTCGACTACCTGGTCTTCGAGTGCCTCGCCGAGCGCACCATTGCCCTCGCACAACAGGCGCGGCTCAGCGATCCCGAAGCCGGTTTCGACCCGCTGTTGAGCGAGCGTATGCGTCGCGTGCTGCCGTTCGTGGGGCGTGGACGCGAAACCGGGCAGCGGCGGCTCCGGCTGATCAGCAACATGGGCGCGGCCAATCCGCTGGCGGCGGCGCGGGAAGTGCGGCGCATTGCGGTCGAGTTGGGGCTGCACGGGCTGAAGGTCGCGGCGGTGACGGGGGATGACGTGCTCGCTGTTCTAAAGGCGAGCCCTGAACAGCGGCTGGATAACGGCGCGACGATTGCTTCGTTGGGTGATCGGTTGATCTCGGCGAATGCCTACCTGGGTGCCGAGGGGATTGTCGAGGCGCTGGAGGCCGATGCCGATGTGGTGATTACGGGCCGTGTGGCAGACCCTTCATTGTTTCTCGCGCCGCAGGTCTTTGAGTTCGGTTGGGCCGAGGACGACTGGACACGGTTGGGACGCGGCACCTTGATCGGCCACTTGCTGGAATGCGCCGGGCAGATCACCGGCGGCTATTTTGCTGATCCGGGGGTTAAGGAGGTGCCGAATCTGGCGCGACTGGGGTTCCCGTTGGCGGAAGTCGACGCCGAGGGCAGGGCGGTGATCAGCAAGGTCGCCGGCTCCGGCGGGCGCATTGACACCGCCACCTGCACCGAGCAGATGGTTTATGAAGTGCACGACCCGGCGGCGTACCTGACCCCGGACGTGACAGCGGATTTTTCCGGCGTGTCGTTCCATCCAGTTGCCACCAACGAAGTGCGGGCTGAGGGCGCCGACGGCCGCGCGCGACCGGAGACGCTGAAAGTGTCGGTGGGTTATCTCGACGGCTGGATTGGCGAAGGGCAGATGTCCTACGGCGGGCCTGGTGCACTGGCCCGGGCGCAGCTGGCGCGGGACGTGGTGCTGGAGCGCTTACAGCTGACCGGCGTGGTTTTCGATGACCTGCGCGCCGAGCTGATTGGCGTGGACGCGTTGCACGGTGCGACGCTGGGTTCGCGCGCAGCGGCCGAGCCGTGGGAAGTGCGCTTACGTGTTGCGGCCCGTTGTGCAGACAAGGCCGAAGCCGTGCGCATCGGCAATGAAGTGGAAACCCTTTACACCAACGGACCTTATGGCGGCGGCGGCGCGACCAAGGGCGTGCGCCAAGTGGTGGCAGTGGCGTCGCTGCTGATGCCGCGAGATGCCGTCAAGGCGCAGGTTAATCTGGAGGACGCATCGTGAGCACCCTGACATTGCGCGAACTGGCCCATTCCCGGACCGGCGACAAGGGCGACACCTCGAATATTTCGGTCATTGCCTTCAAGGCGGAAGACTACCCGCGATTGCTCAAGGCGCTGACGGCTGAGCGGGTGGCTGAGTATTTTGCCGAGTTGCTGGGGGACGATGTTTTGCGGGTGCGTCGGTATGAACTGCCGAAGATACACGCGCTGAATTTTGTGCTGCCGGGCATTTTGAAGGGGGGCGTCACACGGTCTCTGGCGCTGGATGCACACGGCAAGGCACTGGGGGCGGCGTTGCTGGATATTGAGATTTAAAACGTCCGGATTTGCCGTGCGGTGACTGACGCCTTCCCGGCTGAAGCCGGTCCCACAGGGTGCGCGGCGTGTCAGCCATACCTGTGTTTCCCGGCTGAAGCCTGTCCTGCGAAGTGCACGCGAGTCCTTAGTGGGACCGGCTCTAGCCGGGAAGAGGCCAGTGATCACGGCGCAGTCCGACAGGCCGTACACGGAACGCGGTCCGTTCACCTACTTCTGATTCAGCAAAAACACCACATACCCGCGAAACCACGGGCTGTCCTGCAAATACCCGGGCGCTTCCCATTCTCCGCCCTGCACCAGACCGATCCTGAACGGCAGCCCCATCCGGCTGATGCGCGGCAGATAGGCGGCGTAATCGGGGATGCTGTGGCGGCCCTGGTAGGTCTGCACCACCACTTCGTCGACCACGCCTTTCAGCTCGCCGATCGTCTTCGCATGCGCGTTGCTGCTCCAGTCCATCAACCCGGTGATGCTCAGCTTCAGCGCAGGCGGCAGGCGCTGGCGCAGGTCCTTGAGAAAGACTAGGTAGTCCTGCAGATAACGCGTGCGCGCATCGAAATCGATCTGCACGCCGGCCACCGCCGTGCCGGCGTCCCGCCAGCGTTGCACCTGGCCCAGCAGCTGTTTGTAAACCGGTTCGGGCCAGCGCAGGGTGTGGGCGCGGTAGACGATCCACACCTCCCGCTGGGGCAGACGCCTCACGCTCATCCCCTGGGCAATCAGCGCCGGCGTTTGCCGATCACGACGGGTGGTGCTGATCTGGCCCTGGAGCACATACAGGGTTTTCGCCTGGTTCAGCACCGGCTGCGTCGCCACGCCGCTCCACAACCAGAAGGCATCGTGCTCGCGGGCGCCCACCGCCGCCCAGGCCACACTGCTGCTCAAGCCTGCGATGACCAGACCGATCAGCCCGCCGGCACACACCCGCCAGCGAAACAGCGTCCTCATCACCAGTAATACTGCAGGGATTTGCCCCAGCTGGTGGCGCCGTAAGTGGTTTTCAGTTGCTTGAACCAGCCCTTGCGCACGGCGGGCGCCACATCCTTGCCGCCGCAACTGTTATAGCCCGCGGGCGCGTAGCAGTTGATCGCCCTGAACAGGGCGTAGGCCTTGTCGTCCCGCGCGGCCTTGCTGTCTGCGATCACCGTCTGATAGCCGTTCAGCCGCGAAAAAACCTGGCCCTTGAAGCCGGGCTCGCTGCTGCCCAAATCACCCGCGTCGGGCTTCTGATCCAACGGCATGCCGTCCAGGCCGTTGCGCAGGATGAACTCACCCAGGCAGTTCAGACCTTTGGCGTCCTTGTCGTTGGCCTGCAACGCGGCGGCGATCTCGCCGATGCTTGGGCAGGCGTAACCCGATTCGGCCTTGGCGCCGTTCCAGCGGAACAACTGCAGCGTCTGGCCGGCGTCGTAGACATAACCCAGGCTGGTGCCGAGTTTGGTGTTCGCAGGCGGCTCCGGCAGTGTTTTCAGATCATCGGCGAACGCGGCGTACTGGCTGTGCAGCAGTTCCTTGTAGAGCAGGACGAACTGCGCGGTGGCCTTCTCGACATCGCTGATGCCCTGACCGATCTGCTGGCGCAGCAGCGGCGCGTCGGCCACCTTGCCCAGCAGAATCAGCCGCACCTGGGCGGACGTGACCGGCGAATCGCTGGCAAACACCTTCGTCAGTTGCCCGCTGCGTTCATAGTTCATCGCCAGCGCCAGTTGCAGTTGTTCGCGCTGCAGGGGCTGCTGCGCGAGGGGCAGCAGTTTCAGCCACAACGCCTGGGCGCCAGGCATATCATGGCCCGCCTCCAAAGCCAGGCCGCGCAGGGTCTGTTGGCTGAAGGCCAGATAATCCAGTGTGTCGGGAACGTCGTTCGGCAAATGCTTGAGCGCGTCGGCGGGTTTCTTGTTGACGTAGAACGCGAACGCGGCCTGCAAGTACTCGAACATCGCCGGTTGCTGCGCGAACAGCGCTTTTTGCCCATCGAGCTGCTGGCGGGTCAGCCGGTTCGGCAGGTCCGGGCGCATGATCATCAGGTCATGAGTCGCCGTCATCAACGGCGATGGCGTGGCGCCGGTGAGGGTCGTCAGCAGTTTGTTGTCGGCCTCCTGAATCAAGGCTTCCGGCGAAGCAGACGCGCGGGCGTCTCCTGCTTCCGTCAGTTGCCAGGCGTAATCGGCGGCCAGTTTGTCGGTGTCTCCTGCCAGCCAGTGGACCCGGCGCAGCAACCCGGTGGCGGAGCGCCTGTAGCGGCCGTCGGGGTAAACGCTGAGGTACTGTTCGATGGCTTGACCGACGGCTGCATAGGGCGCGCGATCGTGGCCCTCTTTCAGGCTACCGTATTCGTCGAACGCGTCCTGTTGCGCGGCGTTCAGCCGAGTGCGGACGATCATGTACAGCGCTGTTTCCTTGAGCCAGGGTTGCGTGCTCTCGACGAGGCCGCTGAATCCATTTTCAGCGTCGCTGAAGCGCCCGCTGTAAAAATCCGATGCCGCACGAAGGTAGGCGGCAAACGCCTTGGCTTCAGGCGACTGGACATCGGTCGGCAACAGGCTGGCCTGTTTGTCCGCCTCCCAGGTGCACGCGTCCAGCAGTTGCAGGCGGGCGCGGGCCAGGGATTGGCGCTCGGTGGCGGACAGCCCTTCGGTGTCGAGCAACTGGCCGATGAAATCAGCCGCGCTCTCGTCGCGGTTACTGCGGCAGCGGCTGCCTTCGCCCTGCAGAAAGGCCTGGCCCGCGGTGTCGTTGCTCTCACGGCTGACGCCGAGCTTGCCCAGCAAGTCAGCCATGGCGGCGGCGCCTGATTCTTCGCTTTCGTCGCCCTCGATCTCTTCGTTCGCCAACCTGAACGCCGCAAACGGGACGGGGCCATAGCCCTCGGCCAATTCCTGCTCGGTCAGTTCGCCGGGCTTGAGCGTCAGCGCCTTGCGATCGGCCAGCAGCAGACGCAGGTTGACCCGGCTGTCGTTACCGGGCGTGAGAAAGGGCAGGTTGTTACAGACGTCCAGCGAGTCGCGCAGCAGCGACCAGTTGGGGTAGCAGGAGTCGTCACTGCTGGCCTGGGCCTGGCCGCCCATCGTCGCGCCAATGATCAAAGCAAGAGGAGTCAGGGAGCGGATACGCATGAACAATCCTTGATTTCGCTACGTAAGAAGAGGGTGAGCGCGGCGAATGATACAGGGTGTTTCGCCGTATCCACCGAGCGCCACGGACGCCGGGTTAAAAATTATTTTCAGATTCATGTGAGGTAAACCGTGTCGGCATCCGTGTAGTGAGAATCAGATGCGTTTCGTGACAGGCGCATCGCTTCTCGACGCCTCAGGTTCTCGCTTCCATGACAGCTCAATCCGGTTTTCGCGTGTCCGCTTTCCCCGTGCTTCGTCCTGCATCGTTGTTGGGCATGTGCTCAGCCACGGCGCTGTTGTGCTCGCTGGGCATGAGCCCTGTTGCCGGCGCTGAAGAAATGCAGCTGGACGCGGTCAACATCGACGCCACGTCCCAGCCCGAGGTCAGCGAAACCCAGCACAGCCGCGACAGCTATCAAGCGCGCAAGGCGAGCGTGGCCACACGCACCGAAGCACCGTTGGTGGAGGTGCCGCAAAGCGTCAACGTGGTGACCAACCGGGTCATCGAAGACCGCCAGCCGTTCAGCCTGGACGAAGCGATCAACGCGGTCAGCGGCGTCAAGCAAAGCAATACCTTGGGCGGCACTCAGGACGCCATTCAGAAACGCGGCTTCGGCACCAACCGCGACAACTCGATCATGCGCGACGGCATGCAATCGGTGCGGGCGCGTAACTTCACCCCGACCACCGAGCGCATCGAAGTGCTCAAGGGTCCCGCGTCGATGCTCTACGGCGTGCAGGACCCGGGCGGCGTGATCAACGTGGTGACGAAGAAACCGGAATTGGTCGAGGCCCGCTCTGTTTCGGCCTTCGGCAGCAGCTTTGGCGGCGGTGGCGAGCAGATCGACCTGACCGGCCCGATCGGCACCAACGGTCTGGCCTACCGGGTGATCGCCGACAAGCAGAACTACGATTACTGGCGCAATTTCGGCAGCATCGATCAGTCGGTCATCGCGCCGTCGCTGGCCTGGTATGGGGATGACACGACGGTGTCCGTGGCCTACGAGCACATGGAATATTCGGTGCCGTTCGACCGTGGCACGCAGATCAGCCCCAAGACCGGCAAGGTACTGGACATCCCGCGCAGCCGGCGTCTGGACGAGCCATTCAACGTCACCACCGGGCGCTCCGATTCCCTTGACCTGCGCATGGACCATCGCCTCAACGACACCTGGACCCTGCGCACCGGTTACGCCTACAGCCGCAATTACTACAACGATTACCAGTCGCGCTTCATCTCGGCCAACTACAACACCGGCGCCGTGACCCGTCGCGGCGACGCCACCCGCGATGCCGTGCAGTTCGCCCACACCGCCACTGTCAGCGCGCTCGGCAACCTGTACTGGGGCGATGTGCGCCACGAAGTGCTGATCGGCGCCGATTACATGAAGAACGACCGCGACCTGGGCGATCTGTACCGCAGCGCCAACAAGGTCGACTTCAATTACAACGCGCCGGTCTACGGCGTTACTCAGCAACCGACTACGGCCAATGCCGCCCAGAGCGACCAGACCGATCACCTGCGTACCCATGCCTTCTTCGTTCAGGACGCCATGCACCTGGGCGAGAAGTGGATCCTGCAGACCGGCCTGCGTTATGACGCCTTCGACGAGCTGACCGGCAAGGGCCGGCCGTTCGTGGTCGGCGCCGACGTGAAGGACAGCAAGGTCGTGCCCCGCGTCGGGCTGGTGTACCTGATCCAGCCGGACTGGTCGGTGTACGGCAGCTACACCGAGTCGTTCCGCCCGAATACCTCGATTGCTTCGCCGATTGGCGACCTGCCGCCGGAGGAGGGCAAGGCCTACGAAATCGGCACCAAGTTCCAGAACGACGCGATCACCGCGACGGTGGCGCTGTTCAATATCAACAAGCAGAACGTGCAGACCAGCGAAGCGTGTGGCACCGAGACTTGCACGCGGGTGTCCGGCGAGGTGCGCTCGCGCGGGCTGGAGGCGGATATCACCGGGCAGTTGAACGAGTTCTGGAGTATTACCGGCAGCTACGCGTACACCGACACGAAGGTGCTGGAAGATCCGATCCTCAAGGGCGAGCCGCTGGATGGTGTGTCGAAGCATACGGGCGCGGTGTACCTGACCCGTGACTTCGGGCACGTGGGTGTGGGTGATCTGCGCGCGGGTGCCGGTGCACGGTTCGCGAGCCGCTGGGGTGTGAACGATGGCGCGGGGAGGGAGTATTACCTGCCGTCGTCGAAGGTCGCGGATGCGTTTGTGGCGTACAAGGTGAAGCTGGATGAGCGTGATGTGACGCTGCAGTTGAATCTGAAGAATGTGTTCGACGAGAAGTACTACACCTCGGCGAGCGGGTTGGGGTCGCCGGCGATTTCCATCGGTGAGCCGCGGCAGTTGGTGGCGAGGGTGAAGCTGGATTTTTGATTTCTCAAGATCAAGATCAAGATCAAGGGCGTCGGCCTAACGGCCTCGGGTTTCGCCTTCGGCGAGTTACTTGGAAAAGTCGAAAGTCGCACCATCCCCAAGTAACCAAGGGTGCTTGCTCTCGGTTGGGCCCTTCCTTCGTCAGGGTTCCTTCACTCAGTTCTTGCTCCGTGGGCCCGCGCCGAACGGACATCCATGTCCTGACGGCGCTCTCGCCGCATCCCTGCGGCTCGGCCCACTCCCGCAAAACCTGCGTTCAGCCTGCACCAACGTCGCGTTTGGCGGTGACTGAGCCTTTTGTGGTTGAACAGCGAAGGCAGATCAAAGGCACATCAAAAGCAGATCAGAGGCTTCCCGGCTGAAGCCGGTCCTACAGGCGCGCGCGGTCTGTTGGTGGGACCGGCTTTAGCCGGGAATGCGTCAGGCGTCACACTGCAGAAGGTTCGGTGCTCACACGGGCCTTTTCCCGGCTGAAGCCGGTCCCACCAAGGATAATCAACGTCAATATCCTCTAACGATCCGTGACCTTCACCGCGCCTGTCGCTATCCGTGCGGGCAGCTTCAACTGAGCACTCAACCCACCCCCTTCGCGGTTGGTGAGCGTCAAGGTGCCGCCCAGTGCGATCGTCAGTTGCTGCGCAATCGCCAGGCCCAGTCCGGTACCTCCGGTGTCGCGGTTGCGTGAGCTCTCGACGCGGTAGAACGGCTTGATCACTTCCGACAATTCCCCTTCGGCAATGCCCGGCCCGCGGTCCAGCACGTGAAGCGACAGGCTCTGATCGGCGTGGGCGATCACTTCAATCTCCGCTGCGCCACCGAACTTCAACGCGTTGTCTGTCAGGTTGACCAGCACTCGGCGCAAGGCATGGGGGCGGGTGTCGATGATTGCGCCGGTCTTGCCGTTCAACTGCACGTCGCGGCCTACGTCCTGATAGTCGAACACCAGGCTGTCGAGGAATGAATCCATGTCCACGCGCCGGGCTGTCTCGGTCGAGGTGTCCATGCTGCGGGCATAGGCCACGCCTTCCTGAACCAGGTGCTGCATCTCGCTCAGGTCGCTCCACAGCTTGTCTTTCTCGATGCCGTCGTCCATGAACTCGGCGCGCAGTTTCATGCGGGTGATCGGGGTTTGCAGGTCGTGGGAGATCGCCGCCAGCAGTTGCATGCGCTCCTTCACGTAGGTCGAGATCCGTTGCTGCATGGTGTTGAACGCCACGGCGGCAAAGGCCACCTCGGTCGGGCCGCTTTCATCCAGGCGAATGCCTTCGCCGTTGGGGTCGAGGTTGTCGACGGCGTGGGACAGGCGCGTCAGCGGGCGAATGGCCGTGCGCACCGCCAGCCAGGTGCAGACGAACAGCAACACCAATTGGCCGATCAACAGCAGCGGCAGCCAGGGCGACAGCGGGGTGATCTGCGGGCGCACGTCAATCGTCAGCGGGTTGCCGTCCTTCAGCGTCAGATGCGCCTGATAGTGCGGGCGGCTGTCGGTGATGTTATTGAAGGTCAGTGCGTAATCGTGGCCCAGGCTTTCCTGCATCGAATGCACCGACATTGGCGCCTTGTCCATGTCCACCGGCGTACCGGTCTGGCCGGCACCCAGGATGTAGACGTAGGTCGGGTGTTCGAAACGTGGCAGCCAGGCCTGGCGTTCGTCGGGCGGCAGGCGTTCGAGGATGGCAACGGTAGTGCTGAGATCGCGCTCCATGTTGCCGAGCATCGTGGTCATCGCGCTTTCATAGCGCTCATAAAATTGCAGGCCGAACGACAGACCGTGGGCCAGCACCAGGCTGATCAGAAAAATCAGCGAGAGACGCGAGGCCAGGGTGCGCGGCCATCCGAAGCTCAGCTTCATGGGCTTTCCCCGAGAATTTCCACAGCGTAGGTGAACACGTAGCCCTCGTTGCGCACGGTCTTGATGTAGGCCGGGTCGCGGGCGTCGTCGGCCAGGCGCTGACGCAAGCGGCTGACCAGCAAGTCGATGGAGCGGTCGAACAGATCGGCGTCGCGGCCTTGGGTCAGGTTCAGCAATTGATCGCGGCTCAATACCCGCTGCGGGTGGTCGAGGAAGGTGCGCAGCAAGCGGTATTCCGCGCCACTGAGCGTCACCACCGTGCCCTGGGCGTCGAGCAAGTGACGGGCGGTGGTGTCCAGCTTCCATTTGCCAAAGGCCAGCAAACGACCGGCTTCGGTGACGATCAGGTTCGGCGGCAGCATGCGGGTGCGGCGCAGCACGGCGTTGATCCGCGCCAGCAGTTCACGGGCGGCGAAGGGCTTTACCAGGTAGTCATCGGCGCCCATTTCCAGGCCAATGATGCGGTCGGTTTCGTCGCTGCGGGCGGTGAGCATCAGCACGGGCGTTGTCTTGTGCTTGCCGGTGCGCAGCTCGCGGCACAGCAGCAGGCCGTCGTCGCCGGGCATCATGATGTCGAGCACGATCAGGTCGACAGGCGTCGATTCCAGAAACGAACGCATCTGCCTGCCGTCCGCGACCACGGTGGTGCGCAGGCCGTTCTTCTTCAGGTAGTTGCCCACCAGTTCCCGAATCTCGCGATCGTCATCGACAATCAGAATGTGATCGACGTGCTCCATTGCCGCAGCTCCCGTATTCATGTGTGTGAGGCGCATCTTAACCAGTCGCGCGTGACTTGCCTGCCGGGGTTTGTATTCCACTGTATCTGGCGCTGCCGGGCATACACGCGCATGCAAAAGGCAGGTTTTTCGGCGCGAATGTATCGCTGTGTATCTGCAGCGGGCTCTGACACGTAAGGATGATTTTCCGGCGGTTCGCGACACAAGCGAGATACCTGCGGGGCGTTCAATGGGACCCATCGAGACGACAGACACACACCGCCTCGAACCCTGACCGAATGACCCTTTGAATACCGGAGAACATCATGAACTGGAAGAACCTCAGCATCGCCACCCTGTTTGCCGCCATGAGCCTTGGCGCCCTGACCGCCCAAGCCCAGCCCGTTGCTCAAGCCCACAATTATATGTACGGCGAGCACCTGGACATCGCCAAGGCCTTGTCCACCGAAGTCGACCCAAGCCCGGCCTGCGGCGTGGTCAATGCTCACCTTCGCTACCTCGACTCCCAAGGCCAGCAACAGGTTCTGAACTACGAGACCGTTGCCCAGAACTGCCCGCAGGACAACTGAGTCCAGGGCCGCGCGGATGCCGTGTCGCCGGCCGCCCGGTTCGCTCATTACCGTTGAAGATTACGTGAGGATCACACCATGACACCGATCAAAACCACCTTGTCGGCCGTTGCATTCGCACTCGCGGGTTTCGCCGTTCACGCCAACGCAGCCGTGACGCACACCGGCGGAGACGAGCGCACCTGCTTCCAGCTTGCGCCGAAAGTCGCCGAAAACGGCTCCGACAAAACGCCGCTGGTGATGTGGATCGAAAGCCGCGGGCAGATGGTCGCCGAAGGCGGCTCCGAACACACCCGGGTCGGCGTGGCGGGGCATCAGCAGAGCCGGGTGTGAAGGGCATGTCAGACGGTGGTCTTTCGGGCCGTCCGTGGTAACGGCGACACGCAAGTGAGCGGTGATCGGGCGGCAGGAGTAAGCTGTGCTCCTTTTTGACTGCCCGCGCCCACGCGCCGCTCAGGACCTGACACCCGCAATGAGATCACCCGCTGCCTTCGCGCCACCGCCGTCACTGTTTCTGCCCCTGACCGAAGAGGTGTGCAAAGGCCTGGCCGCTGGCGAATCGCTGGACGATTTCCTCAGTCAGGCGGGCCGGCCGCAACTCGCTGCGCTGATGCTGCTGCTCAATCTCAAGGCCCTGGCCGCGCAACACACTGCCGTCGAACAGCTCGAACGCATGCTCGATGACGTCCTGCGCGCGGCCGCCTCGGTCGAAGACGCCGGCGGCCGTTTTGCCGATCTGGTACGTGGCAGGTTCACCGCCGACCATCTGGCCGCAGGACTCTCGGTGCTTGAAATTGCCGGCGTCAGCCTGCTCGAAGACGCTGACATCGAGCAGCAGGATTACCTCGATGGGGAAGGGCAGTGGGACTTCGGTTTTGGCCTGCGTCATCGCGCCAAACTGGAACCCCTGACCCGCGAGCTGGTGATGCCGTCCGGCGACGTGCTGCGCCTGAGCGATCAACAGAGCCGGATCTTCGACGAGTTCAAGGTGTGCAGCGAGGAGTCGTTCCACCTGCAGGCCTATGCCGGCGTGGGCAAAACGTACTTGCTGGCGAAGTTCTTCGAGGTCCTGATCCCGGAAAAAACCCTGCTCATGGCGACCTTTCCCGGTCAGGTGAGCGCGCTTCAGGCACGGGTGCGCCAGGCCAATCCCGACGCGCGAATCAACGCGTGCACCTTCGGTCACATGGCCAACCTGCTTCTTAACCGTGACCTGACCGCGCGTGGCTGGCGCAACACCGACATTCAGCGCACCGGCGCCAGCTCGCTGGTCGATGATCGGCAAGTGGCGCAGTGGCTGAACCTGCAAGCCGTGGGCAAACTGCAGCCCCGTGATGTGGCGCGGGTCTGCCGCAGCACCGTGCACAGCTTCAGCCTGTCGCCGCTGGCGAATATCGAGGCGCGGCACTTGCCGTCCCTGGGCCATGCGGCGAGTCAGGCGGACATCGCCCTGCTGCTGGAATACAGCCGCCTGCTCTGGCGCGAGACGGTCAGGCCGTCGGCGCCGCACATTCGGTTGCCGATCCGCAACAGCCACCGGATCAAGTTTCTGGCGCTCACCACTGAAGTCATTCCCGAGAACTACAGCCACATCATCATCGACGAGAGCCACGAGCTGACGGCGCCAATGGTGCAGATCCTTGATCGCAGTCCCCAGGCGGTCATTACGTTGGGCGACGAATTCCAGCAGCTCAGCGGCAAGACCCCGCGCCACGGCGGCTTCATTCGTCAGCGTTTCATGACCCAGTCGATTCGCGCCGGCAAGCAAATGGCCGACGTGCTCAACCCGCTGATTCAGATGCACCCCAGCGACATAAAAGAAGGCTTCGTCGGCCGCGCGCCGCACCCGACACGCATCATCGGCCACGGCGTCATGCCGATCCCGGAAAAACCCACCACGATTCTGGTCGCCAACGAATGGGGCCTGTTTGCCTGGTTCAAGCGCCTGACCGAAGCAGGCGCGCGCTTTCAAATGCCACTGCGCACCCTTGAAAACCTCACGCTGTTCGTCAAAGGCCTGGACCTGCTCTACCGCGAAGACCTGCGCCCGCAACACCGGTTGATCTTCCGCTTCGCTTACTGGGACGCGCTGGCCTCGGCCATGGGCGGCAGCCACGAATTCAAGGCCATGCACGAGTGGCTCGGCCAGGGCAACCGACTGCAGGACTTCCTCGACACCACCCAGCGTTTCTGCAACGACCCGGCTGCCATCCTCAAACTGGCGAAGGTCGAAGACGTGAAGAACCAGGAGTTCGACGCCGTGCTCCTCTCCCGCGACCTCATGCGCCCACCGCGGGAAGGCTCGACGCATTCCCTCGCCAGCGTGTGCTCGCTGCTCTACACCGCCAGCTCCCGCGCCCGGCACGAACTGCTCCTGCCGGGGAACATGAGCGACTGGTTGCAGGATTTGGGGCGGAAGTAGATCGCTGACCGCTCCTTCGGTAACGATCCGATTTAAACGGAATTACCTTCGCGTATTTCCGGTGGTTCCTACGTGCAGAGACGATCCATGCTGACTTCGTAACAGCTCATTCATCGGTAAATTCCTGATCGACCTTTTTTCGATCCAGGGACGAACCGCGAACAAGAGCGCTGCCTGTGAAGTACGGCCTGCCATCCTTAACTGCGAGACCGCGCTGGGATATGCATTGGTCGCGATGTTCAAATCGGTCGAGAGCGAACTGACGTTTGAGAAGGCCCCGCCTGCGGCGCTTACCGTCGTTATCTTCGGTGGGTGCGCGGTGCATTTGTACACAAGTCATCGGGTTTCCAGTGATGTCGACGCTGAGTTCTTCGCCCCGGAGCTGCCTTCGCGCTTTGATTTACAGGCTTTGCTGGCGACGGTCCCCCAGACATTCGTGGATGAACGAAGCGGTCGCGTGGTGGAATTGTCTTATGACCTCAACTTCACGTCTGGACTGGGGCCCTTGCATGAAGACTATCTGGAGCGAGGAGTGCCGCTTGATTCGTTCGGGCCGCTGTCGCCATTGCGAGTTCTGATAGCGTCGCCGGTCGATCTTGCTATTTCCACGCTCGGACGCGGGACTGAGCAGGACGTCAGCGATATCTTCGCCCTGTTGCGTACCGGCTTCATCCTTGCTGCCGAGTTTGAGCGTTTGGCCCTGCAGGCCATTGATTGTTATGTTGGCAATCACGAAGCTCCAACATCCATCCTTGCCAATATTTTGCAGGACTATCTGGAGACCACTGATGGACAGCCCGGTTGAACGCCACTTACTTTCCGAAGCGATGGCCAGACTCGCTGATCAACCGCTGAGTCAGGCCGATGATTGCGCGTTGGTGAGTCTGGCTCAGGAGGTCTGGTATGAGCACTCGAGCATGGAGTCAGAATTGCGCAGATTTCTCGCCAGCAATCCTGGCGAGCTGGCGGCGCGTCGAGTGGGGTACCTTCTGGAAAAGCTGACCCGGTTCCCCTGTGCGACTGACGAGCGGGTTCGCGAGACCTTGCACGCGCTGAGTTTGCTAATGCAGCGTTTTCCGCGTCGGGGCGACAGCCTTCAACTTGCAGAGATTCGCCTGCGTGACCGTCGGGACGAGCTTGCCGTGTCGTGGGGACTTAGCGAGGGTTTAGGGTTGAAAGTGCAAACCCTGCTGCCCTATCAAACGCGGCATTACGCGGCCGGACGCAACTCGGCTTTCGAATAGCCTGCACCCGCTCATCCACGCTGGGCCAGGTTTTGCACGGAAGGCGTTCAGGAAAATGGGCTATCAACGGCGCCAGTCACCACCCCGCCACTGCTTCGGACTCACCCCGAACCATCGCTTGAACGCCCGCGAGAATGCGCTGGTCTCCGAGTAGCCCAGCAGCGAGGCGAGTTGGGTAATGCTGAGGTCCTGCTGTTTCAGGTGGCTCAGGGCCGAGTCCTGGCGGATCTGGTCGACCAGTTGCGTGAAGCTGATGCCGTATTCACGCAGCTTGCGCTGCAGGGTCCATTCGGACAGGCCCAGGGTCTGGGCGATGTCCTCCAGCGCCGGTTCGCCCAGGTGCAGGGTGGCGACGATGGTCTGCCGGGCGCGGTCAAGGAGCGTCGCTTCGTGGCGGTTGCCCGTGCTGCTGCCGTTCTCGCCCAACTGACGGATCGCGTCCTTGATCAGCATCAGCAGAATCGGATCGCTGCCCGGCATGGCCTTGCCGACGACATCGCCCTTGGGAATCAGCAGTGAATTGCAGCCCTGCCCGAAACACACATCAGCGCGGAAGACGTCGCGGTGCTCGTGCCAGCCTTGGGGTTGGGCGTGTTCGAAGGCCACTTGCCGAGGTGCCCAGTCCGGGCCGAGCACGTGGCGCACGAGGTTCAGCGCCATGCCCATGGTCAATTCGGCGTCCTGGCGGCGTTCGTTGATCGCGCCGTGGCGGACCTGATAATCAAACCGGTAGCACTCGCCTTGATCGACCAGTTCGATCAGCGTGCTGTGCTGGTGGAAGGGGAAGGCGGCGGAAAAGTTGATCAGCGCGTCTTCCAGCGTCGCCGAGCACAGACCAATGTAGCCCAGCAGGCCCAGTGCCTGAGGCCGGAATTGCTGGCCGTAACGCAGGCCGAAGTTGTCGCAGCCGGTCTGGCTCGCGGCTTCTTCCAGCACTTTGCAGTAGTTGGTCAGCGGCAGGCTCAGGGTCGGGTGCAGCAATTGCTCGGGGTCGATCCCGGACCGCCCGAATACGCGGTCCAGATCACCGCCGTGCTGCAGGATAAACCCGTCGAGCCCATTGGCCGCAGCCGACAGCACGCCGCGATTGCTGGCGGCGGGCATGTTCGATGCGGCGGCGGGGACAAGGGTCGGGAGCATGGGGGGACGGCTCTGACGGTGTGTAGGCAATGTGTGCTAGCAAATGTCATACCTTCATGGCTTGAGCACACCTTCCGGCACCCACGCGCCGGCCTGCCATTCAGCTGTGGAGGCTTGATCGCATCTCGGCTGGGCGGACGTCTTCGCGAGCAAGCTCGCTCCCACAAGAGGCGCGGTGCTACCCGGCGACTCATCCGGCAACCGTAGTTTTGGGAAGTACGGTGCCACGCTGACCCGGAAACACAGCCTTACACTGACTTCAATAGTGACCCCCGATAAAGCACCGGGCCGTTTTCACGCGCCAGCGTGGCGCACCGTCGGCAGATACCCGGAAAACTTGACCGCAGACGACATACGGTGCAACGCAGTGTCAAGCCATGGCCGGCGCGCTGTGACTATGCTCGACGGCAGACAAATACCGTCGCCTGGCTACCGGGGTACACGCTCATGACTGCTTCACAACTCAAACCGACCTTGGGAACCCTGCACTTGTGGGGACTGGCCGTGGGCCTGGTGATTTCCGGCGAATACTTCGGCTGGAGTTACGGCTGGGGCACCGCCGGGACGCTGGGCTTTCTGGTGACCACGCTGATGGTCGCGGTGATGTACACCTGTTTCATCTTCAGTTTCACCGAGCTGACCACCGCGATTCCCAACGCAGGCGGGCCGTTTGCCTACAGCTTGCGCGCCTTCGGCGTCACCGGCGGGATGATCGCGGGGCTGGCGACACTGATCGAATTCGTCTTCGCCCCACCGGCCATCGCCATGGCCATCGGCGCCTACCTCAACGTGCAGTACCCGTCCCTTGACCCAAGGGTTGCGGCCATCGGCGCGTACTTCGTATTCATGACCCTGAACATTTTGGGCGTGAGCATCGCCGCGACCTTCGAACTGGTGGTCACCGTCCTGGCGGTGGCTGAACTGCTGGTGTTCATGGGCGTTGTCGCGCCGGGCTTCAGCTTCAGCAATTTCGTGCTGGGCGGCTGGGCGGGTTCCGACACCTTTGGCCTGCCGGCCATCAGCGGCATGTTCGCGGCGATCCCGTTTGCCATCTGGTTCTTCCTCGCCATCGAAGGCGCGGCCATGGCGGCCGAAGAAGCCAAGGACCCGAAACGCACCATCCCGCGGGCCTATGTGGCGGGCATTCTGACCTTGGTGGTGCTGGCGATCGGCGTGATGATCTTCGCCGGCGGCGTGGGCGACTGGCGCACGCTGTCGAACATCAATGACCCGCTGCCCCAGGCAATGAAGGCCGTGGTCGGCGGCAATTCGAACTGGATGCACATGCTGGTGTGGATTGGCCTGTTCGGGCTGGTGGCCAGTTTCCACGGCATCATTCTCGGTTACTCGCGGCAGTTCTTTGCCCTGGCGCGGGCGGGCTTTCTGCCGCCGAGCCTGGCGAAACTGTCGCGCTTCCAGACGCCCCACCGCGCCATCCTCGCGGGCGGTGTGATCGGCATCATCGCGATTCTCAGCGATGGTGTGATCAATCTGCAGGGCATGACGCTGACCGCCGCGATGATCACCATGTCGGTGTTTGGCGCTATCGTGATGTACATCATCAGCATGCTCAGCCTGTTCAAGTTGCGCCGCAGCGAACCGAACCTTGAGCGCAGCTTCCGCGCGCCGGGTTACCCGGTCGTGCCGGGGATCGCCCTGGTGCTGGCGGTGGTGTGCCTCGTCGCCATGGTCTGGTTCAACCTGCTGATCTGCGCCATATTCATCTGCCTGATGGCCGTTGGCGCGCTGTTCTGCAAAATGGTCCGCGGACGCAGCGCGGCG
The DNA here is from genome assembly GCF_013201545.1 of Pseudomonas graminis. Lineage (NCBI taxonomy): Bacteria > Pseudomonadati > Pseudomonadota > Gammaproteobacteria > Pseudomonadales > Pseudomonadaceae > Pseudomonas > Pseudomonas graminis. Next base: position 5,221,634 of record NZ_CP053746.1, on the reverse strand, counting down.
GTCGCGGTCACCGGTTAATAACGCGGTTCGATAAAAGAGGTGTGCATGAGCTTTTCCCACAGCATCGGTGGCATGGTCTGGCGCTTCGACAGCCTGCGGGAACTCATGGCCAAGGCCAGCCCCGCGCGCTCCGGCGACTTCCTGGCCGAAGTGGCCGCGAGCAGCGATGCCGAGCGTGCGGCGGCGCAAATGGCCTTGGCCGACGTGCCGCTCAAGCAGTTCCTCACCGAAGCGCTGATTCCTTACGAAGAGGATGAAATCACCCGCTTGATCGTCGACAGCCATGACCGCGCGGCCTTTGCCGCGGTCAGCCATCTCACGGTTGGCGGCTTCCGCGACTGGCTGCTGGGGGACGACGCCACCGAGGCCAGCCTCAAGGAACTGGCGCCGGGGCTGACCCCGGAGATGGTCGCGGCGGTGTCGAAGATCATGCGGGTGCAGGATCTGGTGCTGGTGTCCCAGAAGATTCGCGTCGTCACCCGCTTTCGCAACACCGTCGGCCTGCGTGGGCGCATGTCCACCCGGCTGCAACCCAATCACCCCACCGACGACCCGGCCGGCATCGCCGCCAGCGTGCTCGACGGCCTGCTGTATGGCAACGGCGACGCCATGATCGGCATCAACCCGGCCACCGACAGCGTCAGCGCCATCAGCGAACTGCTGAAAATGCTCGACGGCGTCATTCGTCATTACGAGATTCCCACCCAGTCCTGCGTGCTGACCCACGTCACGTCTTCGGTTGCGGCCATCGAAAAGGGCGTGCCGCTGGACCTGGTGTTCCAGTCCATCGCCGGCACCGAAGCGGCCAACAGCGGTTTCGGCATCAGCTTGGAAATCCTCCGCGAGGGCTACGAAGCCGGGCTGAGCCTGAAGCGCGGGCCGCTGGGCGACAACCTGATGTACTTCGAAACCGGGCAGGGCAGCGCGTTGTCGGCCAACGCTCACCACGGCGTCGATCAACAGACCTGCGAGGCCCGCGCCTACGCCGTCGCGCGGCATTTCAATCCGTTTCTGGTCAACACCGTGGTCGGCTTCATCGGCCCGGAATACCTCTACAACGGCAAGCAGATCATTCGCGCGGGGCTGGAAGACCACTTTTGCGGCAAGCTGCTCGGCGTGCCCATGGGCTGCGACATCTGCTATACCAACCATGCCGAAGCCGATCAGGACGACATGGACGTGCTGCTGACCTTGCTCGGCGTCGCGGGGATCAATTTCATCATGGGCATTCCGGGGTCCGACGACGTGATGCTCAATTACCAGACCACCTCGTTTCACGACGCTTTGTATGCACGCAAGACCCTCGGCCTGCGCCCGGCGCCGGAGTTTGAGGAATGGCTGACGCGCATGGACATCCTGCGCCAGGATGACGGCGGCGTGCGGCTGGGGCAGGGCGTGCCGCCGCTGTTCCGCAAGGCGCTGGCGCAACTGAATTAGGCGAATTGAATGACCGGCGTGATCAGCAGTCGAGAGAAGGGCATGAGCCATGAGCGATGACAAGAAATCACCCGCACACGCCGATGCCTGGCAGCAGTTGCGATCGCTGACGTCGGCGCGGATTGCCCTCGGGCATGCCGGCACCAGCCTGCCGACGGCGGCGCAGCTGGATTTCCAGTTCGCCCATGCCCAGGCTCGCGACGCGGTGCATCTGGCGTTCGATCACGGGGCGCTGGCCGAGCAACTGGCGGGCCGCTCCCGCGAGACGTTGACCCTGCAAAGCTCGGCAGCCGACCGCCATATGTACCTGCAACGGCCTGATCTTGGGCGGCGTTTGTCCGAGGCGTCGGCTGCTCAGCTGAAGGATTACGCAGCTGCCCATCCTGAAGGATTTGATCTGGCGCTGGTGGTCGCAGACGGGTTGTCTGCGCTGGCGGTGCAGCGCCACAGCCCGGCAATGCTGGAGCGCATTGACGAAATGGCGGCAGCGGAGGGCTGGAGCCTGGCACCGGTGGTGCTGGTGGAACAGGGCCGGGTCGCCGTTGCCGATGAAATTGGTGCACTGCTCAAGGCGCGCATGGTGGTGATCCTGATCGGCGAGCGGCCAGGCCTCAGCTCGCCGGACAGCCTCGGCCTGTACTTCACCTACGCACCGCGGGTGGGCCTGAACGACGCGGCGCGCAACTGCATTTCCAACGTGCGCCTCGAGGGCATGAGCTACGCCATGGCAGCGCACAAGTTGCTGTACCTGATGCGCGAAGCCTGGCGCCGGCAACTGTCCGGCGTGAATCTTAAAGACGACGCACAAGTGCCGGTACTGGAAGCCGACGAGGGCAGCCGGCCGGGAAATTTCTTGCTGGGTGGATGATGAACCAAGCCAGCCCAGATGATCGTGCCCACGCTCTGCGTGGACATGCCTCCCGTGACGCTCCGCGTCACCTTTGCAGGGCTGGAAATATCTGGCGTCTTTTCCGACGCCTTCCCGGCTAAAGCCGGTCCTACGAGCTGCGCGGTGTCAGCCCGCTTTCCAGATTCATTTGCTAGGCTGCTCCCACCACTCCCGAGAGCGCTGCCCCATGCCCACTGCCCATTCCGACACTGCCGCCAGGCATTTCCTTCGTGAATTCTGGCTGGCCCTCGGCGGCGAGCCTCGCTACCTCGATCATCTCCAGCTCACTGGCGAAGGCGCGCTGGCGTCGGTATTTCCGGTCACCGATTTCGCCACCGCCGCCATCGCTGCCGCGCATCTGGCGGTGGGCGAACTGATTGATCAGGCCCACGGCACCTCGCCTGCGATCACGGTCGATCGGCGCCTGGCCTCGTTCTGGTTCTCAACGTCCCTTCAGCCCCAGGGCTGGTCACTGCCGGCGCAGTGGGACGCGGTGGCGGGGGACTATCGCGCGGCGGATGGCTGGATTCGTTTACACACCAACGCGCCGCACCATCGTCAGGCCGCGCTCGCCGTGCTGGAGACCGCCGCCGAGCGCGACGCGGTCAGTCAGTCTGTACTGCGCTGGAAGGCCAGTGAGCTGGAAAGCGCGGTGGTCGACAATCAGGGGTGTGCTGCCGCGATGCGTAGCGCTTCGGCCTGGCGCGAACATCCCCAGGGCCGCGCCGTCGCCGCCGAACCCTTGCTCCATCGCACGCGGGCCCCAGCGGCACCGGCTGCAGCGCATCAGCCAAACCCTGCACGACCCGAATGGATCGTCCCGCGCGAACGTCCTTTGCAGGGCATTCGCGTGCTCGACCTCACGCGCATCCTGGCCGGCCCGGTGGCGACGCGGTTTCTTGCCGGTTTCGGCGCCGAGGTGCTGCGCATCGACCCCCCTGGCTGGGACGAGCCCGGCACCGTGCCGGAGGTGGCGCTGGGCAAACGCTGTGCGCGGCTGGACCTGCGCGACCCTGCCGATCGCGCAGTGCTGGAGGGCCTGATCAGCGAAGCGGACGTGATGGTTCACGGCTACCGCGCCGACGCCCTTGCGCGGCTGGGCCTCAGTGCCGAACGCCGCCGCCAGCTCAATCCCGGTCTGGTGGATGTATCGCTCAACGCCTACGGCTGGACCGGCCCGTGGCGCGAGCGACGCGGTTTCGACAGCCTGGTACAGATGGGTTGCGGCATCGCCGATGCGGGCATGGTCGCAGCGGGAAGTGATCGCCCCGTGCCGCTGCCGGTGCAGGCGCTGGATCACGCCACGGGGTATTTGATGGCGGCGGCAGCCGTGCGCGGACTGACCGAGCGACTGACCACCGGGCAGGGCGTGCAAGTGCAGGCATCCCTGGCGCGTACCGCGTTATCGCTGATGTCGTTTGCCCCAACCGAGGCGCAGCCTTCAGCGCTGCTACCGCTGAATCCGAGCGATTATTCCGACGCCATCGAGCACACCGCCTGGGGCCCGGCGCTGCGCCTCAAACCCGCCGGGCAGATCGACGGCACGCCGACCCACTGGGATTTACCGGCGTGCGCATTGGGCAGCGTCGACGCGAAATGGCTGTAACGCGCGACGGGTCGAACGTCAGTCAGCCACCCGCAATCATCACATCCAGGTTCTGCACCGCCGCCCCGGCTGCGCCTTTGCCGAGGTTGTCGAACACGGCCGCGAGCAGCACGTGACCATCGTTCTCGAACACCATCAGCCGCAGGTTATCGGTGCCATTGAGCTGGCGCGGGTCGATCCCTGTCAGCGCGCGCGACTGCTCCATCGGCATCACATCGACGTACCCGCTGCCCTGATAATGCTTTGCCAGCGCGGTATGCAGCGTCGTGCCCGTCACGCCGTGGGGCAGCAGGCGCGTTTGCAGCGCGATGGTTAGCACGATGCCCTGACGAAACGCGCCATACGCCGGAACGAACACCGGCCGCTCGCTCAGCCCGCTGTACTGCTGGATTTCCGGGACGTGCTTGTGCGCGAGACTCAGACCGTAGACTTGAAACGGAATCGACTGGGCCGCGTCAGGCCCTTCGAATTCATCGACCCCGGCGCGGCCTTTGCCCGAATAGCCTGACACCGCGTTGATGCTGATCGGGTAGTCGCGGGGCAGCAGGCCCGCCTCCAGCAACGGCCGCAAGAGACCGATCGCCCCGGTGGGGTAGCAGCCCGGATTGCTCACCCGGCGGGCGCTGGCGATGCTTTGTTTCTGCGCGTCACTCATCTGCGCAAAACCGTAGACCCAGTCGGGGTGGGTACGATGCGCAGAGCTGGCATCGATGACCCGCACGTCCGGATTGGTGATGCTCGCGGCCGCATCGCGCGCGGCATCGTCCGGCAGGCACAGCACGGCGATGTCACACGCATTGATCGCGGCAGCTCGGCTCACAGGGTTCTTGCGATGCTCGGCCGGCAGGGTGACCACATGCAGGTCGGTGCGGCCTTGCAGGCGCTGGTGAATTTGCAGGCCGGTGGTGCCTTGGTCGCCGTCGATGAAAACAATAGGGAGAGGCATGGGTTCGATTCCGCAAAAAGGTCGTCAATGGACGCCATCTTCCAATCCACTCGTGGATAGAGAAAGTTGAATTTATTGACGGTAGACTTCAGTTTTTCTGAAGAGGGGGCCGTGCGATGCGGGAAATCAGTCTGGATCGGTTGCGCACGTTAGTGGCCATCGCCGATCAGGGGTCGTTCGCTGAAGCGGCGCGAGTCCTGAACCTCGCGCCGCCGACGGTCAGCCTGCACATTGCCGATCTGGAGCAACGGGTGGGCGGCGTCTTGCTGTCGCGCACTCGCGGACGGGTTCAGCCTTCGGCCATCGGCGACACCCTGATAGCGCGCGCGCGACGCCTGTTGGCCGATGCCGAGCAGGCGCTGGAAGATGTCGAGCGTCAGGTTCAGGGACTGGCCGGGCGGGTGCGGCTGGGTGCGTCAACCGGTGTCATCGCGCAATTGCTGCCCCAGGCGCTGGAAACCCTGGAGCAGGTGCACCCTGGCATCGACGTGCAGGTTGCCGTGCTGACGTCACAACAGACGCTGCAAAAGCTCGCGGACGGCAGCCTGGACATCGGGGTGATTGCATTGCCCCAAGCGCCGGTAAAGGGACTGTCGATTCAGCCGTGGCGGCGCGACCCGGTGATGGCGTTCCTGCCGGCTCGCTGGGACTCTCCGCCAGTGATAACGCCGTCATGGCTCGCCAGTCAGCCGCTGATTCTCAACGACGCCACCACGCGGCTGTCCCGCCAGGTGGCGGAGTGGTTTGCGGGCGAGGGGCCCCAGCCGACGCCGCGCATTCAGCTCAATTACAACGACGCGATCAAGAGTCTGGTGGGGGCGGGCTATGGCGCGACCTTATTGCCCCACGAAGCATCCACGCCAGCGCCCGAGAACCGCATTGTCATGCGTCCGTTGCAGCCGGCGTTGTGGCGGGAATTGGGCATTGCGCACCGGGCGGGAAGCGTCGAACGCTCGACCGGGTTTGTGCTGGAGGTGTTGCAGGAGCTGGAGGCGTTATAGCTCAAGGGGTGGTAAAGCAGACGTGTAGCCGACCGGTGCGTGATCCTGTCAGGCGCCCGGTCGGTTACAGCGTGGCTGTCATGCCATCAGAATTTGAACGCCTGGCGCCCGATCAGCAGCCATTGGCCTTTCTGTTTCTGCCAGACCTGAAAGTTTTCGATCTCGGTCGGCACGACCTTGCCACTGTTCACAGCTTCTGCAGAGAAGTGATTGCGCACCAGGGCAGTGTCGCCGTTCATGTTGATTTTCTGGTTTTTCATCTCAAGGGTATTGAAGCCGCTGCGACCGGTTTCGATGTCGGCGATGAACTCATCCTTGTTCTGCACTTTGCCGCTGGAGTGGCCGTAGGTGACGTTGTCGGATGTCAGGGCTTTGAGGCCGGGGATGTCCTTGTGCAGCATCGCCTGGGTCATTTTGTCGACCGCTTTGGCGACGTCTTGCTCATCGGCAGAGGGAGCAGCGGCAACGAAGCCTGAAAACAGGCACAGGAAGCCGAGGGTCAGTTTGAGTCTGGTCATGGGTGCATCCTTTTTTATTGTTGATGGAAGCGTAAGGCAGGGGCCATCTGGATAAAAGTGGCTTTTGTACGTCGTCGTACAACTGCGCCGCTCAGGCTAGCCCACAACGGGCGTGTTGGAAAGGGAGTGTTTGAAAGCGGGGAGCCGCCGCGCGTCTTGATACAGGCTGGCAAAATACTGCTTTACTGAGGACTCGCTGCGGCACGTTCAGACGCTCGCTATCGCGCCTATGGCCGTTGAACCACCGATGAGGATGCGCACAGATGACCCGTCTCACCGCCAAAGACTTCGCCCCGGAATTGCTTGAGCTCTATGACCACTATGTTCACGGCAAGATCAATCGCCGGGAGTTTCTCGATCGCGCGGCGGTATTTGCCGTGGGCGGGCTGGCGGCGACGACGATTCTGGCCTCATTGAGCCCCAACTATGCGCTGGCCGAGCAGGTCGAGTTTACCGACCCGGACATCATCGCCGAGTACATCACGTATCCGTCGCCCAAGGGCCATGGTCAGGTGCGCGGGTATCTGGTGCGGCCAGCGAAGGCCGATGCCAAAGTCGCGTCGGTGCTGGTGGTGCATGAGAACCGCGGTCTGAATCCCTACATCGAAGACGTCGCCCGCCGTGTGGCCAAAGCCGGTTTCATTGCCTTGGCGCCTGACGGTCTGACGTCGGTCGGGGGCTATCCGGGCAATGACGACAAGGGCCGCGAGCTGCAGCAGAAAGTCGACCCGGAAAAGCTGATGAACGATTTCTTTGCGGGCATCGAATGGCTGATGGCTCATCACGCCTCCACCGGAAAAGTCGGGATCACCGGGTTTTGTTATGGCGGGGGTGTCTCGAATGCGGCCGCAGTGGCCTACCCGGAGCTGGCGGCGGCGGTGCCGTTTTATGGCCGTCAGCCCAGGGCCGATGATGTGAGCCGGATCAAGGCGCCGTTGTTGTTGCATTACGCTGAGCTGGATAAGCCGATCACTGACGGCTGGCCGGCGTATGAAGCGGCGTTGAAGGCGGCGGGGAAGACCTATGAGGCGCATATTTATAAGGGCGCCAACCACGGTTTTCATAACGATTCGACGCCGCGGTATGACGATGCCGCCGCGACATTGGCGTGGAACCGGACGGTGGATTGGTTCAGGAAATACTTGGTCTGACTGGAAACGGCAGTGCGGCTGAGAGGGGTCTGCCTAAGGGCAGACATTTCGCCTTCGGCGACTTACTTTTGAAAAGCACCAAAAGTAAGCAAAAGTGCCTGCTCCTGGTTGGGCCCTTCCTTCGTCAGGGTTCCTTCACTCCGGTCTCGCTCCGTGGGCCCGCGCCGAACGGACATCCATGTCCTGACGGCGCTCTCGCCGCATCCATGCGGCTCGGCCCACTGCGCGAGACCTGCGTTCAGCCTGCACCCAAGTCGCGATAGGTGTCGTCTGGACTTCCCGGGCCCGAAGATCAAAAGCAGATCAAAAGCTTCCCGGCTGAAGCCGGTCCTACTGGATGCACGCGATGCTTTTTTTAGGACTGGCTTTAGCCGGGAAGAGGCCGGCGTGATCGCCACCACTCTTTTGATCGTTCCTCACGCTCCGCGTGGGAATGCATCCCCTGACGCTTTGCGTCACCGGTCTGGCTGAAGGAACGAGTACTCATTGTGGGACCGGCTTTAGCCGGGAAGAGGCCGGTGTGTTCGCCATCACTTTCGCGGTATGCCACCCGACGCCTTCCCGGCTGAAGCCGGTCCCACTAGGTGATCGCGGTGTGCCAACTGGCACCAAAACCCTGCACGGTGTGCTTTTTTAAGGCGAGCGCAGGCTCTTTCAACAGTGAGTAAGAAACCATCCACCCAGGCAGGCCGGGGCTTTCACCCCCGTGGCCCGGCTTTTGCTTTCGTTGAATCCAAACTTGGATACAAGATGGATGCCTCCCATGCACGACCTCCACAACCCGCATTTCGGCTGGACAATTAACGAGTGGCTAACGGCCTATCAGGCCGGGCAGTTGTCCCCGGAAGTCCTGCTCACGCTCCCCAGCGCTTACCCGGAATCCGACACCGCATGGATCGCCCGTGCCAGTGAGGCGCAGATCAGCGAGCAGCTCGAAGCCCTCGCCGAACGGCTCGCGGCGTTGAACGGCGACATCACCCAACTGCCGTTGTACGGCGTGCCGTTCGCGATCAAGGACAATATCGATGCCGCCGGCTGGCCGACGACGGCGGCGTGTCCCGAATTTGCCTACACCGCAAGCAAGGACGCGACTGTGGTGGCTCGACTGCGCGCAGCGGGGGCGATTCTGATGGGCAAGACCAACCTTGATCAGTTCGCCACCGGCCTGGTCGGTACGCGTTCGCCCTACGGCGCCGTGCCCAACAGCTTTAATCCTGATTATGTCAGTGGCGGCTCCAGCTCTGGCTCGGCGTCGGTGGTGGCGCGGGGCCTGGTGGCGTTTTCGTTAGGCACTGACACCGCAGGTTCGGGTCGGGTGCCCGCCGGGTTCAACAACATCGTCGGCCTGAAGCCCACCAAGGGCCGATTGCCCAACACCGGGCTGGTGCCGGCGTGCAAGACCGTGGACTGCATTTCGATCTTCGCGCTGACCGTTGAAGACGCGCACAAAGTCGCCGGCCTGGCCGAGGGATTTGATAGCGATGACGCCTATTCCCGCCACAATCCGGGCACGGCGCCGGTGGGCTTTCGCGTCGCGATGAAGCTGGCGGTGCCGGACACTTTGGAGTTCTTCGGCGATACGCACAATCAGGCCGTGTTCGAACAGGCGCTGCATCGTTTGAGCGACATGGGCGCCGAGATCACCCGCATCGACTTTGCCCCGTTCAAGGCCCTGGCCGAGCAGCTCTATTACGGCCCGTGGGTGGCGGAACGCGCAGTCGCTTTAACCGCGATGCTGGAAACCAACCCCGACGCCATCAACCCGGTGGTGCGCGGCATCGTCGAAAGCGGCCTGGCTTACAGCGCCTGTGACGCCTACCGCGCCGAGTACCTGCGCGCTACGCTGAGCCGCCAGATCAACGAGGCGCTGGCCGGCTTCGACGCACTGGTCGTGCCCACCTCCGCGACCTTGCGCACCCAGGCGGAAATGGCCGCGGAGCCGGTGCTGTACAACTCGCAGTTCGGCTTCTACACCAACTTCACCAACCTGGCGGACCTCTCGGCCCTGGCATTGCCTGCCGGTATGCGTGCGGATGGCTTGCCGTCGGGCATCACCCTGATTGCACCGGCGTGGCACGATACCGCGCTCGCCCGGTTTGGCCAGCGCTGGCAGGAAAGCGTCGGCTTGCCGCTGGGCGCAACCGGTCGCTCACTGCCCGCTTCGCCACCTTCGCCAGCCGTTGCACCGCGCGGCAGCGTGCGGGTTGCCGTGGTGGGTGCGCACCTGACCGGCATGCCGCTCAACGTCCAGCTCACGAGTCGTGATGCCGTGCTCGTCGAACAAACCCTGACGGCGGCCGATTACCGGCTCTACGCGCTGCCCGGCACCGTTCCACCCAAACCGGGTCTGGTCAAATCCCCAGGCGGTACGTCCATCATCGTTGAGCTGTGGGACCTCCCGATGGCGCGCTTTGGCGAGTTCGTTGCCGAGATCCCCGCGCCGCTGGGCATCGGCAACCTGACGCTGAAGGACGGTCGCAGCGTCAAGGGCTTCATCTGCGAACCCTGGGCGATCGACGGCGCGCTGGACATCACACCTTTCGGTGGCTGGCGCGCGTACATCGCCAGCCTGAAGAAAGCCTGACCCAACGCCTGACGCGGCCGGCGCACCATGCACAGCATAAAGCCACGTCACGTCTAACCATCCCGAGTCGGAGCACGCAGGCCATCATCCCTCATCAAAAACCCAAACTGCGCCCGGACAACCTGGCCGAGCGCATCTATCAGCAGCTCAAGGAGGACATCTTCGAGTTCCGCCTGCTGCCGGGAGATCGCTTCAGCGAAGGCGAGGTGGCCGAACGCGTGCAGGCCAGCCGCACGCCGGTGCGGCAGGCGCTGTATCGGCTAGAGCGCGAAGGCTATCTGGAGGTGTATTTCCGCAGCGGCTGGCGGGTGAGGGCGTTCGATTTCAACTATTTCGAAGAGCTTTACGACGTGCGCATCGTGCTGGAGTGCGCAGCTCTGACTCGTCTTGAAGCGCTGGATCTGGAGCAACACCCGGTCATCGATGAACTGAAACACACCTGGCTCGTCACCCCCTCCGAACGCCTGCAAGACGCCCAGCAAGTGTCAGCCTTGGACGAGCGTTTCCATTGCGCATTGCTGGAAGCGGCAGGCAACACCGAGATGGCGCGGCTGCACCTGGAGATCACTGAGAAGATCCGCATCATTCGCCGCCTGGATTTCACCCAGGCGGCGCGCATCGAGGCGACCTACGACGAGCACGCGCAGATTCTTGGCGCCGTGCTCGATCGCCAGACCCGGCATGCGCAGCAGTTGCTCACGCAGCACATCGAGATCAGCAAGCAGGAAGTGCGCAAGATCACCCTGCACCGGCTTCACGTCGCCCGGCCTTGAGCTGACGTCGGCACCTCGCATCGCCCACAAATCAAAGACCTCTCAGCGCGGATTGCGGCGCTCCGTCACTTCGGCCAACACCGCCAGGTCCATGTCGCCCTGACCGTGGTCGATGGCGTCCTGCAAGTGGGCGCGAATCATCTCGGCGCTTGGCATTTCTACCGACACCTGGCTGGCCGCGGCCAAGACCAGGTCCACATCCTTGAGCCCCAGCACCGCCTTGAACGCCGCCGGCTCGTACGTGCGTTCGCCAATCAGCGCGCCATAACCGGCGTACACCGGGCCGGGAAAGATCGTCCCCGCCGCCAGCTGCACCAGATCGGCGGATTTCAGACCGTGACGGGTGACCAGCACGGCGGCTTCGCTCATCGCCTCGATGGCCGAAACCAGCATGAAATTCATCGCCAGTTTCATCGCGTTGGCGCTGGAGGGCTTGTCGCCCATGGGCCAGGTCTTGCTGCCGATCAGGTCGAACAACGGCTGCACCCGCTCGATGGCTTCAGCGGAGCCGGCCGCCATGATGTTCAGCTTCGCGGCGGCGGCCATGTTGGGGCGGCCCATCACGGGCGCGGCGATGTAGTCGATGCCTTGTGCGGCGTGCAGCTCGGCCAGTTCATCGGCGAAGGCCACGGAGATGGTCGCCATGTTGACGTGAATCAGCGGGCCCTTGAGTTGTTTGAGCAGGCCGGAATCCAGCAGCACGGTGCGCAACGCGTTGTCGTCGGCGAGCATGCTGAATACCACGTCGGCGGCGAACGCCTGGGCAGGCTCGGTGACCGCCGTGGCACCTTGCTCGACCAGTGGCTGCGCGGCATCGGCAGAACGGTTCCAGACCAGCAGTTCATGACCGCCTTTCAACAGATTGCCAGCCACGGCCTGACCCATATTGCCGAGGCCCAAAAAGCCGATTTTCATGGGGGTACGCTCCAGTAGACCAAGGGAGTACGGCGCGAGAGAGCGCCACGCGGGGCGAGCAGGATCGTTCACGACCTGTGCAGCTCACCTTCCTGAAGGATGGGACCGCGCCGCTCTAGAACCGTGCCCGGCCATTGCACGTGCCCGAGTACTACCTGTGCTGCCCGTGCTGCGCAACTTGCCTCGCCTCGCCGCGTATCACCAGACCAATGCCGACACCGGAGACCGCCATGCCCAGGGCCATAAGCCACGACAGCGGTTCGTCGAACATGGCCCAGGCCAGCAGGAGGGTCAGTGGCGGACTCAGGTAAAGCACGCTGGCAACCCGCGTCGGCGTGGCCCGGCGCAGGCACATCCAGTACAGGCCGTAACCGCCGACCGTCGACACCGACGTCCACAGCACACTCATCGCGAAGCCTGCATTGGGGACGGGCGCGAGACTCCCGTGCAGTCCGGCAACGACAGCAAACACGAAGGTCGAGACGAAGCACTGCAACCACAGGTTGGGCAGCAGACCCAGCGCCTTCGGGTCCGGGGAGTGTTTTTGCCACAGCGTGGCGACCGCCAGCGACAGCATGCCCAGCACCGGCAGGGCATAGGCCCATGGCGGTGCGCTGCCCCAGGCCAGCGCGTCGTGGGTCGCCAGCATCACGCCCGCCAGGCCGATCAGCAACCCGGCCCATACGCCTCGGGTCAATCGCTGGCGGAGCACCACGGCCGCCAGCATGGCCATGCCGATCGGCAAGAGATCGGCAAACAGCGCCGCCAGCCCGGCGGGCACACCCAGGGCAATCCCTTCGGTCACACCGAACAGATAACCGGCCATGGCCAGCAGGCCGATGCCGGCGTTTTTCAGCAGCACCGCGGGCGGCGTCTGGCGCAGTGGCCGGGCGACGAAGGGAAACAGAAGAAACGTGACCAGGATGCAACGCCAGAACACCACCAGCGACGCCGGCGCGTAATCGATGGAGAAGCGCGCGCCGATGAAGCCCGAGCTCCAGATGACCACCAGCCCGGCTTCGAGCATCGGCAAGGGGAACGCCCGGCGCCGGGACGGAAGAGGGAGGCTCACGTTGGTCAGTTCGTTTGAAGTGTTCATGGACCCAACGTACCCAACCGCCGTAATCTAATAAATCAAAATAAACGACAGCAGTGCTTCGGGATCAGTGAACCATGAGCGCCATTCTGGATATCGAACAGGTCCGCACCTTTCACGCCGTGGCGCGCATCGGCAAGTTCAGTGCGGCGGCGGAACAGCTGCACAAAAGCCCGGCGGCGGTCAGCGTGCACGTGCAGCGGCTGGAAGCGCTGGCGGGCGGGCGACTGCTCAATCGTGACAATCAGTCGGTGTCGCTGACGCCGCTGGGCAAGCGTTTTCTGACCTCCACCGCTGCGCTGCTGAGCACCCACGATCAAGTGCTGGCCGAGCTGCAGGGCACGCAGCTGGCGGGGCGCATCACTCTCGGGGTGCCGGACGAATACGCCACGCACCTGATTCGCGACGTGCTGCCGATTTTCACCGCCGCCTGGCCGAACATCGTTCTGGAGCTGAAGACCGCGCCCAGCTTCACGCTTCGCGATCAGGTGCGGCGGGGTCGTCTTCAGGTGGCGGTCATCGCCCAGCCGGAAGGCCAGCTGGGCGCGGACGATCAATTGCTGGTGCCGACAACGCCGGTGTGGGTCGGCGCCGCGCATCTTCCGGGGGATATGCCGGACCCGTTGCCCCTGGCCGTGCATGCCGCGCAATGCTCGTACCGGCAAGCGATGATCGAGTCGCTCAAGCGCAGCGGCCTGCGCATGCGCATCGTGCTCGAGAGCTCGTCCAATCAGGCGGTCAAGGCCTGCGTCCAAGCAGGCCTGGGGATCAGCGTCATCGACCGCGCCCGGGTCACCGACGGCATGCGCATTCTCGACGGCCTGCCGCCGATCGCTGACCACGACATCATCGTCGTGCGCTCCTCAGCTTCCCACGGGGATGACGCCGTGGACCTGCTGCGTCGGGCGATCGGGCAGTATTTCCGGCTTTGAGGGCGCCGCGGGTCAGTCCTCGGAGCGCTCGCAGAAGCGCAGCCGATTGCCGAACGGGTCGGCGATTTCCATGACCTTGCCCCAGTCGAGGTCCTGGATGCCGGGGCGTGAGTAGCCGTAGTTTTTTGCCAGCAGTTCGCGCTGCAATTCGGCGATGTCGCTGACCGGCACGAAGAGCGTCGAGCCTGGCGTGGCGTCGCCATGGTGTTCGGTCAGGTGGATGACCAGTTGGTCGCGGCGGGCCTGGGCATACAGCGGCAGACCCGGTTCAAAGCGGTGCTCCCACTCCAGGCTGAAGCCGAGAAAATCCATATAGAACTCTTTCGCCTTGGCTTCGGAAAAGATACGAATCAGCGGTATCGCCGGGGACATCTGCACAGGGGGTCACTCCTTGATGGTCTGAGCGAGCGATTCTAGCCCAGAGTGGTCCGGCGGCTACCCCGCGTCGGCTTTAGAAGGCGGCTGGCGCACGTAAATCGCCAGCAACATCGCGCCGAGGCTCAAGGCCGCTAGGGCCAGCGAGCCCACATCAATCGCCAGATCCAGGCCCCATGCGGTGGCGGCGCGGCCCAGCAACAGAGCGACAACGCCCTGCATCAGGTACGCCACCAGAAACAGCGCCGACAGGGTCCCGGCCCGGTGATGCATCGGCGCGTGGGCGTTGATCAGATTGAGGCCGCCCATGAACAGCAGGCTGTAGCAGGCGCCGCTGGCCGCGCTGGAAAGCAGGAACACCGGTAGGGCGTGGGTCTTGGTCGCGAGCATGAGCAGCAACAGGCTGACGATGGAAACGCTCGCGCCGGCGATGATCGACAGCCTTGAGCCGAAGCGTTTGCCGACGATGCCGGTGATGCCGAGCACGATGGCGAACAGCGAAATGGCGCCGCCGTTGACCAGCGCGTTGCTGGAGCCGATCAGGTCGTGGGCGATCTGCGAGCCCAGCGACAGCATCGTCGCCCCGACCGAATACGCGCTAAGCACCGCGCTGACTGACACCAGAAATGTGCGGCGCAGTGGCGGATGAATGTGCGGCACCTTCAGCGACCATGGCTTTTTGCTCTCCGCCGGGGTGTGCCGGGGCAGTCGCCAGACGCCGAACAGCGTAGCGCCGAGCACGACGATCAACACCCAGAAACTCAGGCGCGTGGGGAACGGCGCGTACTGGATCAGGCCACCGCCGATGATCAGGGCGGCGGCAAGGCCCGAGGCCTGCGCGGCGGTGGTGATGGCGCCGGCAAGTTTCGCCTTGCCCGGCGCACTGAACTCGACCACCGCAGCCGCCGAAGGACCTGCCGACAGCCCGACGCCGATGCCCATGAATGCCCGGCCGATCAACAGCCAGGTGACATCGGGGGCGACGGCAAACAACAGCACGCCGATCAGTGAAGCGCCGACACCGAGCAACATCGCCGCACGGCGCCCGATGTAATCAGAGAGGTCGCCCAGGGCAATCAGCGTCGCCACCACGAACACCGGGAACACCGCGAAAATCAGCGTGGTCACGGTTGGCGTCAGTTGCCATTGATGGGCGTAAAGCGGGTACATCATGGCGGGCGCGGCGCTGGTCCACAGCGTATGGACCACCACGGCGGCCGCGACCCAGAAGCTGGTCTGCCTGCTCCATGTCGTGTGGGTGTGATTCATTCGAAGCGCCTCGCAGGGATCAGATGGGTGACATTAAGAGAGAGGGGTGGAGTGGGCTTGTACCGATGTGCGTTTGAGGGTGTTCACACTGGCCCCTTCCCGGCTAAAGCCGGTCCCACGGTCGAGGTCACAGCCCGTTCCGCTGGTGCACGCAGGCTCCTTGTGGAACCGGCTTCAGCCGGGAAGACGTCGGAGGCCATACCGCAAGACGGGTAGCCTCCGATGGCCTCAGTTCAGGTGAGCCTTCAGCTCGCCCGCGGCCTGGCGCATGGCTGCTTTGACTTCGGGAATGTTGCTCAGCGGGTTGAGCAGGCCGTAGTCGTGGACCATACCGTTGTAGCGCACGGCGGTGACGTCGACACCGGCGGCATCCAGCTTGCGGGCGTAGGCTTCGCCTTCATCACGCAGCACGTCCAGGGCGGCGGTTTGCACCAGCGCAGGCGGCAGGCCCTTGAGCTGTTCGGTGCTGGCGCGCAGCGGCGAGGCATGAATGTCGGCGCGCTGGTTGGCGTCGGTGGTATAGCTGTCCCAGAACCAGGTCATCATGTTTTTGGTCAGGAAATGCCCCTCGGCGTATTGCTGGTATGAGCCAGTGTCGAACGTCGCATCGGTCACCGGCCATAACAGTAACTGGAAGCGCAGCTTGGGCGTGTTGTGCTCCTTGGCCATCAGCGCTACCACGGCTGCCATGTTGCCGCCGACGCTGTTGCCGGCCACGGCCAGACGCGAGCCGTCGACATTGATCTCCTTGCCATGTTCGGCCACCCATTGGGTCGCGGCGTAGGCCTGATTGATCGCCGTCGGGTAATGCGCTTCGGGTGAGGGCGTGTAATCCACGTACACCGCGACAGCCCCCGAGCCCACCACCAGATCGTGAATCAATCGGGCGTGAGTCGGGTAGTCACCCAGCACCCAGCCGCCACCGTGGAAGAACATGAACACCGGCAGCGCACCCTTGACGTTGGCCGGGCGCACGATGGTCAGCTTGATGTTCTGGCCATCGGCCTTGATGGTTTTCTCGCTGACTTGAGTCCCGCTCAAATCCACCTTCACCGAATTCTGCGCGCCGGTCAGCACCGCACGGGCGTCTTTCGGGCTGAGCTGTTCCAGTGGCTTGCCACCCCCGGCGGCCAGCGCATTGAGGAACGCCTGGGTCTGGTGTTCAGGCACGGCGGTTTCAGCGGCGAAAGCCTGGCTGACGGAGAGAGCGAGGAGGGTAGCGGTCAGGGCTTTTGTCAGAGTATTCATGATGGCGCTCACATGGATTGGCACGGGAATCAAATGAGCCGGCTTAGCGCATCGAGCGCTTTCCGGCTGGCTTGGACCACACTGTACGGTGTTGCCATGAGTGGAACAATTGGCCTGATTAGAGACACATTGTTTCCGTTAAGGAGACGATAGGCTGTGAGGGACGCCAGTCGGTTTTACGTATAGAGGCCTCAGCCAGGGAATCCGTGCAGCAGAAACAAAAACGGCGCCGTGCTGAACATCAGCAACGGCGCACGTCTGAGAGGCGGGGGTGAAGCAAATTAGCTGCGCAGGTCCTTGTTGATCTCGTCTTCGTCCTTGTGAGGCGGCGCTTTCGGCAGCTCGGCAGGGTAGAACTCACCCTTTAGATTCAGTGCGGCGATGCGCGCCTTTAGTTTTTCGATGACCAGGTCGATGTCCTGTTGATCATCGAGATCGTCCACACGCAGCCACAGGTGCGGGAGGTTTTCAAAATACACGCCGTCGATTTCCACATCGGCGGTCATTTCGCGGTCCTGGCGCCACAGGCACTTGCGGTGAACCGTTGCGGGGTCTTGAGGCCAGGTTTCCGACGTGGTCAGCCAGACCTCGTGGTAATCCTGCAGGTCAATTTCTTCAATTTTGTCCAGTGGGATAAAAGTATTCACATATCACCTGTCAGCCAAGGGGACCGGGCGAGGTCGTTGCGCTGCTGACTGCCCCAGATCCCGAACCGTTTCATAAAGCGCACACCACTATGGCCGCCGTTTGGCTGACGAGTTCAACGCCCGCGCGCTATTGCCGCACGGCTAAGCCCCGTCAACGCAGCGACGTTAACGCATCGACCTCAACGCAGCGACGTCAGCGCAGCGTCGGCTCACGACTGAACGCATCCACCGCACGCACCAGGCCCCTGGACGCCAGCGCCACCAGCTCGGCGCCTTTTTCCGGAGTCGCCAACGCGGGGTCGGAGCCCATGCGCCCATCGGGGAAGCGCGCACGGAAGTCCTTCGCCTCCCGGATCGGCCCGGACGGTGCGATCTGCGGCGAGTAGTCCGCCGACTTGATCGAGTCCGGGTAGGCCCACTGGGTCACCGCGATCTCGGACGGCGTCGCGTGTGAACCGTGGCCTACCGGAAACTGCCGGTGGGCCAGTTCGCCGACGCCTTCCAGGTCCCACCAGTTGATCAGCTTCAGGGCGAAGCCGGCAGAACGCCCGGCGAAACTGGCCTCAGCGTACAGCTCGGAAAACGCCGCCTCGATCGACGCGACGTTACCGCCATGACCGTTGAGGAAGAGGATCTTTTCGAAGCCGTGACCCGCCAGCGAGCGCGCCCAGTCACCGATGGCGGCGATGAACGTCGAGGGGCGCAGCGAGATCGTCCCGGGAAAGCCCAGGTGGTGTTGCGCCATGCCAATGTTGAAAGTCGGGGCAATCAGGATATCGGCGCTCTTCTGCGCTTCGTGGGCGATGATCTGCGGGCACATCCAGTCCGTGCCGAGCAAGCCGGTGGGCCCGTGTTGTTCGTTCGAGCCGATGGGCACGACGATCGTGCGGCTGCGTTTGAGAAACTGCTCGATCTCGATCCACGTGGACTGGTGCAGAAGCATGTCAGGTGCTCTCCTCAGGGAAGTGGGCTTGAGAAAGCCGGGTTATAGCGAAGAATCTTGACGCGCGGCACCGGTTTGACGCGCCGAAGTCGGCGCTCAAGCGGGTGGCACGGCCGGGAAACGCGCAATGAAACAGGTGCCCAGCTCGGCCGATGAACTCACTGTCAGAATGCCGTCATGGGCCGTGGCGATCTGTGAGGCGATATACAGCCCCAGTCCCAGGCCTTCTCCGCGACCACCGGCTTCTGAGCGGGTGAAAGGCTCGAACAGCAGCGGCAGCAGCCGTGGCGAAATGGGCGTGCCGCGGTTCATGACGGAAATGATGACCTGATCGCATTCCTGCCAGATGTGCAGATGGATCGGCGACGTGGGTGAACCGTGAGTGACCGCGTTGCCCAGCAGATTGGACAGCAGCTGACTGATGCGCAGCGGATCGCAATAGACGTTGCCGCCGAGGTGGATGGACTCGATCAAGCTCGCCTGCGGGTGCGACGCGCGGATCTCGTCTACCGTCGCTTTCAGGACGTCGGAAAGATCGTCGGTGATGTGGCGCTTCACCGGAATCCCGCCGCCCATTCGGCCCCGGGCAAAGTCCAGCACGTTTTCGATCAGCGCGCCCATGCGGATCGAGCTCTGGCGTATGGCCGAGACCAGCCCCAGCGAGCGCTTGTCTTCGGTTTTGGTCGCCAGCAGGTCGGCGCTCATGCGGATCGCGCTCAGCGGTGTGCGCAGGTCATGGCCCAGCACCGCCATGAATTGCTCGCGCAGCCGGCCGTGTTCGTTGGCGTCGGTCAGTTCGGCCCGGGCGCTCTCCAGGTGACCCTGGGTGTCCAGGCTCATGGCGATCAATTGCGCGAAAAGGGTCAGCGTCTTGACGATGGCAGGATCGCTGAGGTCTGCCGGCACCGAATCGATCGCGCACAGCGTGCCGAAAAAGCGGTCGTCCGGCAGAACGATGGGGATCGAGATGTAGCTTTCCAGCCCGTAGGTGAGGGGCGTGTGATGGGTGGCGAACTGCGGGTCGGCGCTGGCGTGACCAAATACCACCGGCTGCTGATGCTGCCTGATCTCGTGGCAGATGGTCGTCTCCAGCACCAGTTCGCCGCCCGGCTTGAGGCCGAAATTGATCGAGTCATCAACGGCGCAGGCCACCCAGTGACGCTCCGTGACCCTGGCGATCGCCGCAAAGCGCATGCCGGTGAGGTGCTTGACCATGCTCAGAATGACGGGCACGGCCGGGATCGCACTGATCGCCTCAACATCCAAAGCAAACTCTGGGCGGGTCATCGGATCTGGCTCTGGGGTACTGGGAGGGCAGCGTATCTAAAATCGGCGGACATGGCTAACCCCTCAGTCCCCCAAGCGAAGTGTCGGCGCAGATTATTGAACCCTGACACTCACACGGTGGTCGTTTTATTGATGCCTGAACGGCACATGTCATTTGCGTCCGATGAGCTGTTTGCTGTCGGTCGACAGGGCGATACTTGTCAGCCCTGTGTCTCTCGAAGCATTTGCTTCTCCTGTCTCCTGATTCTCAAAACAATGGGCCCACGGATGGCCGCCGCGAGGTTGAACGATGATTGCCATGCACCGATTTGCACTGCTGATGACCACTGCTGCGATGCTCAGTGCCTGCGGCGAAACCGCCAAGCTGCCGTTTCAGGCCGGCGTCGGCG